>NZ_CP026003.1:2197620-2530568 GCF_003086795.1 Stenotrophomonas sp. SAU14A_NAIMI4_5
ATCACGGCGTCGGGGCCATGTTCCTTGCGCACCAGGTTCATGGCCGAGCGCATGTCGGCGGCGACGAATCGTTTGATTTTCATGCTGTGGTCACGGGACGAAGTCGGCGGAGTGGCGGTCGAGGAACGCGGGTGGTCGGTGGTCTGCACGGTTCGGGTTCCCCTTGGAATCTGTCGTGTATTGCGGTTTGAAAGTGGTGTCTGTTTTCTGGCGCGTGGAAGGCGGGCGTCAGCTGATCGTTCCGACCAGTTTCAGGCGCTTGTCTTCCGGCACCTCGCTGTAGGCCAGGACCGACAGCGACGGAACGCTGTGGCGGACCAGGCGGGCCAGCGCGGCACGCACCGGGCCCGGTACCAGCACGACCGCCGGCTCGTTTCGCGCTTCCTGCTTGCTGACACATTCGGCCAGGCTCTGGTGCAGTCGCTCTGCGAGTCCGGGTTCCAGCGCGGCGCCGTTGCCCTGCGTGGACTCCTGCAAGACACGTTCCAATTGCGGGTTGAGGGTGAACACCGGCAGCTCCGCCGACATTCCGGCGATCTCCTGCACGATGAAGCGGCCCAGCGCGGTGCGCACGGCAGCGGTCAGCGTGGCCGGGTCCTGGCTCATGGGGGCGTGCTCGACCAGCGCTTCGGCGATCTTGCGCAGCTGGCGGATCGGAATGCGCTCGACCAGCAGGTTCTGCAGCACGCGCACCACTGCCGACAGCGGCAGCGCCTTCGGCGTCAGATCTTCGACGAGCTTGGGCGCGCTCTTGCCCAGGTTGGCCAGCAGGTGCTGCACTTCTTCGTGGCCCAGCAGTTCCGGCGCGTGCTCGCGGATCAGGTGCGAAAGATGGGTGGCGACCACGGTGGCCGGGTCGACCACGGTGTAGCCCATGGTCTCGGCCTGGGCACGCTGGTGCGGCTGGATCCAGGTGGCATCCAGGCCGAACGCGGGGTCCTTGCCGGCGATGCCTTCCAGCGGGCCCAGCGCGCTGCCCGGGTCCAGCGCCAGTTCGCGGTCGGGGTGGATGTCGGCGGTGGCCACCGGCACGCCATGCACCAGCACGCGGTAGCCGTTGGCCGGCAGTTCCAGGTTGTCGCGGATGTGCACGGACGGGATCAGGAAGCCCACGTCCTGGGTCAGCTTGCGGCGCACGCCCTTGATGCGCGCCATCAGCTCGCCGCCCTGGTTGGCATCCACCAGCGGGATCAGCCGGTAGCCCACTTCCAGGCCCAGCGGATCGACCGGGCGCAGTTCGTCCCAGCTCAGTTCGGCGGTGGGGGCGGCGGCCGGGCGGCCGAGGGCATTCAACGGGCCGGCTTCAGCGGCGGCCGCGGCCGGATCGACAGCCGGCGCCTGGCTCTTGCGGTACAGCTTCCAGGCGATGAAGCCGAGGATCGCGGCCAGCGTCAGGAAAGCGACGTTGGGCATGCCCGGCACCAGGCCGACCAGGCCGATGATGCCGGCGGTGATGGCCAGGGCGCGGTACTGGCCGAACACCTGGCCGGTCATGGCCTGGGCCATGTCCTGCGAGCGCGAGGCGCGGGTGACCAGCATCGCCACGGCGCTGGAGATCAGCAGCGCCGGCAGCTGCGCCACCAGGCCGTCACCGATGGACAGCAGGGTGTAGGTGGCGGCGGCATCGCCGAACGGCATGCCATGCTGCAGCACGCCCACGGCCAGGCCGCCGAGCATGTTGATGAACAGGATCAGGATGCCGGCGATGGCGTCGCCGCGGATGAACTTGCTGGCACCGTCCATCGCACCGTAGAAGTCGGCTTCCTCGCGGACTTCTTCACGACGGGCCTTGGCTTCTTCACGCGTCAGCAAACCGGCGTTCAGATCGGCGTCGATGGCCATCTGCTTGCCGGGCATGGCGTCGAGGATGAAACGCGCGGTCACTTCCGAGACGCGCCCGGCGCCCTTGGTGATGACCACGAAGTTGATGATGGTCAGGATCGCGAAGACCACGATGCCGACGGCGTAGTTGCCGCCAATGACGAATTCACCGAAGGCGGCGATGACCTTGCCGGCCGCCTCGTGGCCGTTCTGGCCGTGCAGCAGGATGACGCGGGTGGAGGCCACGTTCAGCGCCAGCCGCAGCATGGTGGTGACCAGCAGCACGATCGGGAAGATCGTGAAATCCAGCGGGCGCTTCACGTAGACGACCGCCAGCAGCACCATCAGCGAGATGGCGATGTTGAAGGTGAACAGTGCATCGAGCACCGGCGCGGCCAGCGGCACCACGACCATGGCCAGCAGGGCCAGCACGATCAGGGGTGCGCCAAGACCCTGGCGGATCATCTCGAGGGCGCGGCGGGTATTGAAGCCGGAAGCCTGGGCGTTCACGGGCGGCCTCCCTTGCCGAATTCATCCACGTCCACCTGCGGGACGGACGGCATCGGGCCGGTCCGCCAGCTGCGCAGCTGGTAGACGTAGGACAGCACCTGGGCGACGGCGGAGTACAGTCTCACGGGAATTTCCTTTCCGAGTTGCCCCTCCCGATACAAGGCGCGTGCCAAAGGCGGGGCAGAGACGATCGCGACCTTGTTGCCGTCGGCCACTTCTCGGATGCGCAGGGCGGTTTCGTCCACGCCCAGGGCGACCACCGTGGGGGCTCCCATGCTGCTGCCCTCGTACTTCAGGGCGACCGCGTAGTGGGTCGGGTTGACCACCACCACGTCGGCGGTGGGCACCGCTTCCATCATCCGGCGGTTGGCCAGCTGCTGCTGCATGTGGCGGATGCGGCCCTTCACTTCCGGGCTACCCTCGCTTTCCTTCATTTCCCGGCGCAGTTCCTCGCGGGTCATCTTCAGCTTGCGCGTCCAGTTCCAGCGCTGGTACGGGGCATCGATGGCGGCCAGCACCAGCATCGCCCCGGCGGCAGCCAGCAGCAGCTTCAGGGTGAAGCCCAGGCCATGGGCGACGGCCGATTCCAGTGGCTGGTTCAGCAGGCCGCGCAGGCTGTCGAAGCTGGCGGCGAACACCAGGGTGGCCGAGGCCCCGACAAACCCCATGCGCAGCAGTGATTTGATGAGCTCGGCCACGGCTTCGGCGCCCCACATGCGCTTCAGCCCGGACAGCGGACTGAGGCGACTGGGGTCGGGCATCAGCGACTTGTTCGACCAGCGCAGGCCGCCCATCACCACGGGCGCCAGGAAGCTGGCGAGGATGCAGACCAGCAACAACGGCCAACAGGCCATCATCAGGCGCAGGAACAACATGCCGAAATGCCCGAACAGCAGCTGCGGGTTCTGCCACAGGGCTGGCTCGGGGCTGAGTGCGGCGCGCATCCACGCCCGGCCACCAGCGCCCAGCGAGGCGCTGCTGGCCATGATAGCGATGATGCCGGCGCCGAACACGGCCACGGTCGCCAGCTCCTTCGAACGCGGAATGTTGCCCTGTTCACGGGCTTCACGCAGGCGTTTTTCTGTTGGCTGTTCGGTTTTTTCGCCTGCGTCTTCGTTCTCGGACATCACGGGCACTGCGGCTGGGGTTGCCGGGGTGCGTGCAAGATCCGTTCCGTGACGGCGGGGGGCGGTAGCGCCGGGCCATGCCCGGCGGTGTCACCCGGCCGGCGTCACCGCCTGCAGGGGGATCGTCAGCACGCTGTCGCTGTGCCAGTCCACCTGCAGCGGGGCGCCCGCATCGGCGGCCGACTCATCGCTGACATCGCCGCCGGTGCCGTGGTTCACCTGGTGCATCGCGTCCTTCAATACGTCCACCTTCACCAGCAGGCGGCTGCCGGGGGCCAGGCGGCGCGCAACCATGCGGGTGCGGTCGAAGGGCAGATGAGTCCATTGCCCGGGCTGCAGCAGCTGGCGCGTGGTCGGGTCGCGCACATGGCTGGCCCGGCCCATGTAGTAGGACAGCTGCATGCGGCGGCCATCGGCAAGCAGCTCGTACAGGGTGACCGTGAAATCCAGGTCGCGCTTGTTGATGCGCACCTTCAGGTCGCCGGAGAAGCTGCCCACCAGGTCCATCGGTGCGCTGAAGGGGGCGGAGACGAAGGACAACGCGGTGTCTGCCGAGTCCTGCGCTTCGACGATCGGGAACGGGTAGTAGCCGTGGCGCATTTCGTTGCGGTCGGCCATGTCGACGGTCTGCCGCAGCTGGCCGGGCGCAGGCACCTGTTCCTGCAGGCGGTGGTACCCCTCGGCCGAGGCGGGCGCGGTGGACAGGTGGTAGCGGCGCTGGCCGCCGGCCGCAGCCTGCAGGCTCGGGGCATGGCCCCAGCGGTTCGCCCCCATCAGCTGGTAGTTGACCCGGTCGGGCACCAGCGCTGGGCGCGGGGCGCCGCGCAGTACATGGTCTAGCCACTGGAACGTGACCGCCGGGGTGTCGAACTGGGCGACCGGGTCCAGCGTGTAGTCGCGCAGCTGCATGGGCTTGAGTGCCGACTGCGCGCCGCCATGGTCGTAGGGCCCGATCAACAGGGCGTGGTCGGCATCGGGGCGGTGCCGCAGATGCTCCTTGAAGTACTGCAGCGCCGAAATCTGGCCATCGTCGTAATAGCCGGTGATGGTCAGCACCGGGATGCGGATGTCATCGAACTGGTCGCCATAGGGGACCATCGCCTGCCAATACGCGTCATAGCTGGGATGCTCGAGCCAGCGCTGCAGCCACGGGTTGGGTGTGCCGTCCACCTGGTCGATCTGCCGGTATGGGCGGCCGGAGGCATACCAGCGCGGGCCCAGCTGCTGCCAGCGTGCGTTCTGGTCATAGGTGGCGTCGTCCAGCATCGGCCCGTTGGCCACGTAGAACGCCCAGCCGTAGTTGGCGCTGAGGAATACGTTGTTCTCCATCGGCAGGCCCTGGCCGGGGATGGCGGCAACGTAGGGTACGATGGTCTTCAGTGCGGGATGGTGGTGGCGCGCTGCCGCCCAGGCGGTGAAGCCCTCGTAGCTGCCGCCGTACATCGCCACCCGGCCATCGTTCCAGGATTGGTGGCTTACCCAGTCGATGGCAGCGTTGGCGTCCTCGCCGTCATGTTCGTACGGGGCGATGGTGCCGGTGCCCTGGCCCTTGCCGCGTGCGTCGACGATGATGCCGGCGTAGCCATGGGCGGCGGCCAGCAGCATCTTCAGCCGGTTCTTTGGCGGGTCGGTGTAGATGGTGAACAGCATGGCCGCCGGCAAAGGTGCCGTTGCGGCGCGAGGCAGGGCCAACTGGGCCGACAGCACCACGCCGCCGCCAGCAGGGATGCGCACCCCATCGTCGATGACGAAGCGGCGCCGTTCCTCGTCGGCCAGCAATGGCAGTGCCGCGGCAGCCGCCAGGGTCTGCGCACGCAGTACGGCGTGCAGGCGCACCAGTTCCAGCGCTGTCGCCTCGGGCAGGGAGCCGCCCGCCTGCGCGGCCAGCATCCGCGCCAGCTGCGCGCGCGCGACGGTCGGGTCCACGCGCAGTGTGGCGTCAGCCTGTACCGCGGCGACATCATCCAGTCCGTTGAACAGTGCATGGAACGCGCCCGCGTAAGCCGGCCCCTCGGTGCCCGCGGTCGTGGCCATCAGCAGCATCGAGGTCCAGCGCTGCGCCGCCGCGGGGTCGCCGGCAGTGATCAGCCCGGCGCGCACCTGCTGGATGGATGCCTGCGCCTGGGCAAAGCGGCCACTGGCCAGCAGCGCGTGGCTGCGCTGTGCATCGGTCAGCGTGGAGGATTGCAGAAGTTCGCTGCCCAGGCGCTGCAGTGCGGCGTCGACCTGTTCCGGGGGCGCGTCGGCCTGCAGGGACCACGGAAGTTCGTTGGCGCCGGCGTGGGTACAACAGACCAAAGCCAGCAGCAGGCCGGCGAGGGTGGTGCGTAGGGCCACGGATTCTTCCTTGGGTGACGGGCGCGCGGCCCATCATACGGACAAGTGATGGGCGGTAGCGCCGGGCTGGCCCCGGCGTCAGGTCGGGTCCGGTGGCGGCGGGCTCTGCGCCAGTTCCACCCGTGGCCGCGGCAGGTCGTGCAGCTGCATGAAGCGGGCGGCATCCACCGGCCGACCCAGCAGGAAGCCCTGCAGGTAATCGCAGCCCAGGCGCTCCAGGTACGCCCGCTGGGCAGCCGTCTCCACGCCCTCGGCCACGATGTCCATGTCCAGCGCGTGGCCCAGGGCCACGATGGCCGAGACGATCACCACGTCCTCGGCACTGTGTTCCAGGTCGCGCACGAAGGCGTGGTCGATCTTGATCTCGGTGGCCGGCAGACGCTTCAGGTACAGCAGGCTGGAATAGCCGGTGCCGAAATCATCGATGGAAATGCCCACGCCCAGCGCCGACAGCGCCTGCAGCAGGCGCAGGCTGGTGTCGGTATCGCGCATCACCGTGCTTTCGGTGATTTCCAGCACCAGCTGGCGTGGGGTGATGCGGTGCCGCTCGAGCACCTCGGTCACGTCCTGCAGCAGGTGCGGCGAGCCGAACTGCACCGGCGACAGGTTGACCGACATCGACCAGCCCTCATGGCCGGCGTCGTGCCAGCGGCGCAGCTGCGCGCAGGCCTGGTCCAGCGCCCAGCGGCCGATCTCGTTGATGGCGCCACTGCGCTCGGCCAGGCGGATGAAGCGGTCCGGCGGGATCAACCCGTGCTCGGGATGGCGCCAGCGGATCAGCGCCTCGGCACCGGCCACCTTCTGCGTGGCCACCTGGATCTTCGGCTGGAAATGCAGGAACAGCTGGTCGCTGCTGATCGCTTTGCGCAGGTCGGCCAGCAGGCGGAACTGCTGCTCGGCGCTGTCGTTCATCCAGTCGGCGAACATCACGAAGGCGTTGCGGCCCGATTCCTTGGCCTGATACATCGCCGCATCGGCGAAGGCCATCAGCTGCCGTTCGCTGGCGGCGTGGTCGGGGCAGATCGCCACGCCGATGCTGGCGGTCACCTGCAGTTCGCTGTCGGGCAGCAGCGGCGCGCTGCCCACCGCCTGCAGGATGCGCCGGGCCAGGGTCGGCAGATCCTCGTCGTGTTCGATGCGCACCACGAGCACGAACTCATCGCCGCCCAGCCGGGCCAGCAGGTCGTTGGGCCGCAGCAGCTGGCGCGTGCGTTCGGCCACCGCCACCAGCAGCGCATCACCGGCCTGGTGGCCATAGGCATCATTGACCTGCTTGAAGCCATCCAGGTCCATGAACATGACCGCGAAGCGGCTGCCGCCCTGTTCGGCCTCGGCCAGCGCCTGCACGATGCCCCGCTGCAGCAGCAGCCGGTTCGGCAGGCGGGTGAGCGGATCGTGGAGCGCCGCCTGGGTGAGTTCCTGCTGGGCATCGGTCAGCGAGGTGCTCAGCATCGAGTTGCGCAGGCGCAGCAACTGCGCCTCCACCCGCTGGTCCATCCAGGACACCACCAGCACCACCGCCAGGATCGCCACGGTAAGCACCACCACCAGCATCGCCAGCCAGGTGCTCTGCAGGCCATCGCCCACGGCAGCACCGCAGACGCTGCCTTCCGGAAAGCGGGCGGCGGCCATGCCGGTGTAGTGCATGCCGACGATGGCCAGGCCGAGCAGGCCGGCGGCCGCCAGTCGATCGACGCTGCGGGTGTGCTGCGCGCGCAGCCGGAAGGCGATGTACAGCGCCACCCATGAGGCGGCCACGGCGACCAGCAGCGACAGCGCCAGCCAGACCGGGTCGTAATCGATGCGCGGGCTCATGCGCATCGCGGCCATGCCGACGTAGTGCATGCCGGCGATGCCCGTGCCCATCAGCACCGCGCCACCGGCCAGGCGCGGGTGCGGCAGAGTGCGCAGCGAAACCAGCCACAGCGCGAACACCGAGGCGGCGATGGCCATGCCCAGCGAGAGCAGGGTGATCGGCAGGTCGTAGCCCAGCGGGATGGGCAGGTCGAAGGCGAGCATGCCGATGAAGTGCATGGACCAGATGCCCAGGCCCATGGCAAAACCGCCGCCGAGCCGCCACCACCAGGTGGCGCCTTTGCCGGGCGCGGTGACCGTGCGGCCGGCCATGGCCAGCGCGGTGTACGACGCCATCACGGCGACCAGCAGCGAAACGGCTACCAGCCACGGGTTGTACGTGCCTACCAGCATTCGTCTTTCTCCCGGACCATCCTGTCGACGGAAAAACTACGTTGGGGCATGGATGAGGCAGGCAGCCCGCACGGCGGCTGCCAGGTGCGGCGTCCCCCTGGGCACCGCCCATTCACTCTAGCGCGAAGCAGGGGCGGAGGGGTAGAGCCGAGAATGGGCTCGGCTCTACAAGTGCGCGTCACCGGGTAACGGCACCCGCCGCTTCGAAGGCCGCGTCGAACAGGCGCTGCACCGGCGGGCCCATCTCACCCACCAGCAGGGCCAGCAGGAACAGGCCCAGCAGCAGCGAGACCGGCAGGCCCAGCTGGATCGGGTTCATTGCGGGCGCTGCACGCGCCAGCACGCCGAAGGCGAGGTTCACCGCCAGCATCGCCACCGTCAACGGGATGGCCAGGGTGAGGGCGCCGCGCAGGGCAGTCAGCAACAGGGTCGGGGCGATGCTGAAGAAGGCGTTCGGGTCGGGCAGGGGCGCACCGATCGGCAGCGCGCGGTAGCTGTCCACCACCAGCGAGATCAACGCCAGGTGGCCGTTGGCGGTGAAGAACAGCAGGCCGAACAGCAGGTAGAACCACTGGCCGATGACGCCGGAGGTGCCGCCGCGCAGCGGATCGCTCATCTGCGCGAAGGCCAGGCCGGTGCCCTGCGCGACCAGTTCGCCGGCCATGGCGCCGGCCTCGAAGATCAGCCGCAGCATGAAGCCGATGGACACGCCGATGGCGAGTTCACGGGCGATGGTCAGCACGGTGGCGGCGTCGAAGCCGGTCCATTCCGGTACCGGCGGCAGCAGCGGGGCGAGGGCGATGGACAGGGTGCCGGCCAGGATCACGCGGATCCGCTGCGGCACCGCGCGGGTGCCGATCATGGGCATGGCCATCGCAACCGCGCCGATGCGCAGCATCGTCCACAGCACCGTGGCGATCATGCTGAAGGCCTGCAGGCCGTCGGCAGCCATCTGGGTGGCGGCATCCATCAGCGCGTGTTTCCTAGCCGATCAGGTGTGGAATGCGCTGGAACAGCAGCGTGGTGAATTCGACCAGGTGGCCGATCAGCAGGCTGCCCAGGGCAAACAGCACGGCCGTCAATGCGGCGGCTTTGGCGACGAAGGCGATGGTCGGCTCGTTGAGCTGGGTCGCAGCCTGCACCACGCCCACCACCACGCCCACCACCAGCACGGTGAGCAGCAGCGGGCCGGCCACCCACAACACGGTGATCAGGCCGCCACGCAGTTCGGTCAAGGCAAGTTCGGGAGACATCGTTGTTCCATCGGTAGCGCCGGGCCATGCCCGGCGGAGCGTGTTTCATTCACGCCGGATTGATTCAAGCCGGATTGATTCACGCTGGGTTGAAGCTGGCCGCCAACGTACCCACCGTCAGCACCCAGCCATCGACCAGCACGAACAGCAGAATCTTGAACGGGGCCGACACCAGCATCGGCGACAGCATCATCATGCCCATCGACATCAGCACGCTGGCCACGACCAGATCGATGATCACGAACGGGATGAAGATCAGGAAGCCGATCTCGAAGGCGGTCTTCAGTTCACTGGTGACGAACGAGGCCACCAGCACCGGGAACGGGATCGCGTCGGGGCTGGCGTAGGTGCCGTGCCCGGCGATGCCGGCGAAGGTCATCAGGTCGGTCTCGCGGATCTGCGCCAGCATGAAACCGCGCAGCGGCTGCGTGGTCAGGGTCCACGCGGTCTGGAAGTCGATGTCGCCGTTGAGGTAGGGCGCCATGCCCGTGCTCCACGCCTTGTCCCAGGTCGGCATCATGATCATCGCGGTCAGGAACAGGGCCAGGCCCAGCAGCACCTGGTTGGACGGCGTCTGCCCGGTGCCCAGCGCCTGCCGCAGCAGGCCCAGCACGATGATGATGCGGGTGAACGAGGTCAGCACCAGCAGCATCGACGGGATCAGGGTGATCGCCGTCATCAGCAGCAGGGTCTGCAACGGCAGGCTGACCGGCTGGCCGCCGATCTTGCCGACGTTGACGTCCGGCAGCGCGGCCGGCGCACCGGGCGCGGCAAACGCCAGCACGGGCAGCAGGCACAGGGCGATCAACAGCAGCCACGACAGAACGGTGGCGGGGCGGGTACGGGCGACACGCATGTCAGGGGTCCTTGCGCAGCCGCTGTTGCAGCAGCTGGGCGAAATTCGGCAGGTTCTTGAAGTCCGGCACGCGCGCCGGCGCGGGCGGCGGCAGCGGTTCGGAGAGGGTGTGCAGCGTGTTGATGCTGCCGGCGGTCACGCCCAGCAGCAGCTGCTGGCCATTGACCTCGACCACCACCACGCGCTCCTTGGCGCCAACATTCAGGCTGGCCACCAGCTTCATGCCCTCCGGCGGGCGGAAGCCGCTGCCCGGCATGCGCTTGAGCAGCCAGCCGAGGCCGACCACCAGCGCCAGCACCGCCAGCAGCGCCAGCACCGCGCCGAACAGGCTCGGTGCACTGGCCGCATGCTGGCCGATCTGCGGGGCGGTCTTCGCAGCAGCCTGGGCGGTGGCGAGCAGCAGGCTCAACGCAGTCTCCGGATCCGCTCGCTCGGGCTGACCACGTCGGTCAGGCGCACGCCGAAGCGATCGTTGATGACCACCACTTCGCCATGGGCGATCAGGGTGCCGTTGACGAACACATCCAGCGATTCGCCGGCGCCGCGTTCCAGCTCCACCACCGAGCCCTGGTTGAGCTGCAGCAGGTTGCGGATCGGCAGGCGGGCACGGCCGACTTCCAGCGACAGGGTCACCGGCACGTCGAGGATCACGTCCAGGTTCAGGTCCGGGCCGATCGACTCGTCGGCCTGCAGGTTGCCGAACTGGGCCGGGGTCGGTTCGAGGGCGTCGATATCGTTCATTGCGGGTCTTCCTGGATGACGGGTACGCGCGGGCGGGTGCCCGGCGGATGGGTAGCGGTGATCTTCACGGCGTTCATGCCGTTGGCGACGCCGAATTCGCCGGTGAACACGGGGATGTTCTCCACGCACAGCGGCACCTGCGGATTCAGCTCGATCGGCAGGATGTCGCCGACCTTCAGCCGGGTCAGGTCGCGCAGGGTCATGCGCTTGCTGGCCAGCACGCTGGACAGGGTCACTTCGGCGATGTTGAGCTGCTCGCGCAGCATCACGCCCCAGCTGGCATCGCGATCATTGCGGTCGCTCTGGATGCCGGCGTCGAGCAGTTCGCGGATCGGCTCGAGCATCGAGTAAGGCAGGGTGACGTGGATGTCGCCGCCACCGCCGTCGAGTTCGACATGCAGGCGGCACACCACCACGTACTCGCGCGGCGTCACGATGTTGGCGAAGTGCGGGTTGATTTCCGAATTGATGTATTCGAAATCCACTTCCATCACCGGTGCCCAGGCCTCGCGCAGGTCGGCGAAGGTCTGCTTCAGCAGCAGCTGGATCACCCGCATTTCGGTAGCGGTGAACTCGCGGCCTTCGATGCGGGTCGGGTAGCGCCCGTCACCGCCGAAGAAGTTGTCGACGATGGCGAACACCAGGGTCGGCTCGAACACGATCAGGCCGGTGCCACGCAGCGGCTTGAAGCGGATCAGGTTCAGGTTGGTCGGCACATACAGCGAGTGCATGTAATCGTTGAACTTGATCAGCTCGATGCCGCGCACCGAGAGTTCGGCCGAGCGGCGGATCAGGTTGAACAGGCCGATCCGCCACAGGCGCGCGAAACGCTCGTGGACCATTTCCAGGGTCGGCATGCGACCGCGGATGATCCGGTCCTGGCTGGCGAAATCGTACGAACGGGCCTCGCCACTGGGCGCCTCCGGTTCGGTTTCGACCGCACCACTGTCCACGCCATGGAGCAGGGCATCGATCTCATCCTGGGACAGCAGGTCATTCATCGCGGGCAGCCCTTACTGGGTCACGAAGCTGGTGAACAGCAGATCGTCGGCACCGTTGCTGCCGGTCTCGGCCTTGAGCACCTTCTGCACTTCGGCCAGCGAGTCGGCCTGCAGCTTCTGCTTGCCGGCGATGTCGGCGATCTGGTCGGGGGTAACCTGCGAGAACAGCATCAGCAGGCGTGCGCGGATGGCCGGGGCGTGGGTCTTGATCGCTTCCAGTGCGGCCGGATCGCGGGTCATCAGCTGCACTTCCACCTGCAGGTAGCGCGGGCCATCCATCGAACCGCTGAGGTTGACCACGAAGGCCGGGTCCAGCGCGAAGTACTGCGCCGGGGCCGGCACGGCTCCCTTCTTCGGGGCTTCGGCGGTCTTGTCTTCGTGCTTGGACTGGTTGAAGAACCAGACGCCGCCACCGGCGGCAGCTGCGGCCAGCACGGCCACCAGGGCTGTGATCAACAGCGGACTGCGCGGCTTGGCGGCCTTGTCCTTGTCGGCGGTCTTCTTGGTTTTGTCAGCGGCTGCGGCCACGAGGTGAAGCTCCTGAGGGTTGCTTCACCGGGATATGCAAGGGGCGTGCCGCAGCGCGAGGGGAGGGGTGCGACGGAATTCCGTCGGTGCGTAAAACCGCCGGGCAGGGCCCGGCGCTACCGCTTACGCGTAGGCGTCCAACAGCCCGCGCTGGCGCATCAGCTGTGCGGCCGACACCGTGGTGTCGCCCCGCGACGGTTCTCCGTCGCCGCCGGCCAGGTCGCCCGTGCCGCCGGGCTGCGCCGACGGACTGCCGTCGCTGCCGTTCTGGTGGCCGACATCGGCATGGGCGAGCTGGAAGCCTTGTTCGCCCAGCAGTTCACGCAGGCGCGGCAGGCTGCTTTCCAGTGCATGGCGCACGTCCACGTGCGGGCTGCTGAAGCTGGCGTGGACCTTGTCGCCATTCATCTGCAGGCGCACGTCCACCGGGCCCAGGTCTTCCGGGTTCAGGCGGATGTGGGCGTGGCCGATCTTCTGGTCGGCCAGCCAGCTGAGGCGTGCGCCGATCGCCTGGTCGAAGCCGTCGTCACCGAGGGTCGGGGTGGGTGTCGGTTCGCCGTCGAAGACCGGCGTGCTGGCCAGCGCCGCCTTCAGGTCCTGCAGCGCGGCGGGAAATGCGCCCTGCAACGGGACTGTCGGGCTGCGATCGCCGATCAGCAGGCCGTCGCTGTCATCGACGCCATCCAGCGCCTGCTGGCCGAGGACCATGTCCGGCAGCGGCTGGGTGGCAATGTCGCCGTCGCTGTCGGTCGCTGCAGTGGCAGCCGCTGCGCCGGCAGCCAGTGGCGTTGCCGCGGGCAGGCCGGTGGCCGGCAGTGCCGGTGCCGCGGCAGCCAGGCCCGCATCGCCGCCCTCGGCCGTTGCCACCGGTGTCGCGGCGACGGCGTCGGCGGGCACCGGCACCGCCAGCACCAGGCTGGCCAGGCCGAGCGGCGGCCACGGCGCATCATCGCCCTCCGTCGCCGTGTCCTGGTCGTCCGTCGTGGCCTGGGTGGGCGGCGGGGCGGCAGTCGTCGTTTCGGTCGTCGTGCCGTCGCTGTCAGCGGCGCTGCCGGTCGGCGTGTCCGCGCCGCCGTCCGGGTTGGCTGGCGCGCTGTTGGACGGCGGGGCCTTGCTGGCAGGCTTCACCTGGGTGTCGGCCGCGGGCGAGCCCTGCAGCATCTGCCCGAAATCCTTGCCACTGCCGGTGCTGCGCGTCGGGCTGGCGGTGCTGCTGGAAGTGCTGCTGGCGGTGCCGCCGGTGCCGATGCTGCTGGACAGTGCGGAGGGCATCACGTGCGGCCTCCCTGCTCGCCGCCGTCCGGCTCCGCCGTCTGCGCCAGGCGTGCACGGCGGGCGCCGATGTCATCCATCTCGCGCTGGTCGCGGCGGTCGGTCACCACCTTTTCCTGGGCGCGGTAGCTGGCGGCCAGCTGTTCCAGCACGGCCTTGTCACGGCTGGCCAGGATCAGGCGCGCGCGTTCGGCTTCCACCTTCTCGCGGTTGCCGTTCACCGTGGCCTGCTGCTGTTCCACCGCGCTGTCGAGGCGGTCGAGGAAGGCGCGGCGGTTCAGCAGCTGCGCCGGGCTGGTGGCGGCCATCTGCGCGTTGGCGTACTCCTCGGCGTAGCGGCGGAGCTCATCCAGGCGTGACAGGTGGGTGTCGAGCACGCGCTGGCGCTCGGCCAGGTCGCGGGCTACGGCGTCTTCGTGCTCCTGGGCGCGCTTCAGCAGGGGATCGATGCGCTTGGACTGTGTCATGGTTAGGCTCTCTTAATCCACCAGGCGCTGCAGCGCCGCCTGGCTGTGCGGAAGATCAGCGGCCTTGGCCACGTCCTGGCCGAGAAACTCCATGATTTCCGGCCAGCGTTCCAGGGCTTCGTCGGTGGCGGCATCGTTGCCGCGCTGGTACGCACCGATCGCGATGAGGTCGCGGTTGGAGGAATAGGCCGAGACCAGGCGCTTGAGCTTGCGGATGCGCAGGCGCCACGGCTCGTCGGCGATTTCCGTGACCACGCGGCTGACCGACGATTCAACGTCGATGGCCGGGTACAGGCCACTGTCGGCCACCCGGCGCGAGAGCAGGATGTGGCCGTCGAGGATGGCGCGCGCCGCGTCGGCGATCGGATCCTGCGGGTCATCACCCTCGGTCAGCACGGTGTAGAAGGCGGTGATCGAGCCACGGCCCTTGGCGCCGTTGCCGGCGCGTTCGACCAGCGCCGGCAGCTTGGCGAACACCGACGGCGGATAGCCACGGGTGGTCGGCGGTTCGCCCACCGACAGACCGATCTCGCGCTGCGCTTGGGCGAAGCGGGTCAGCGAATCCATCAGCAGCAGTACATTCAGGCCCTGGTCGCGGAACCATTCGGCAATGGCCGTGGCCCGGTAGGCGCCATGCAGGCGCGCCAGCGGCGGGCGGTCGGCCGGGCTGGCCACCACCACCGCGCGGCGCAGGCCTTCCTCGCCAAGCGTGGTCTCGACGAAGTCGCGGACTTCGCGGCCACGTTCACCGATCAGGCCGACGACGATCACGTCGGCGGCGGTGTAGCGGGTCATCATGCCCAGCAGCGTCGATTTACCGACACCGGAACCTGCGAACAGGCCCACGCGCTGCCCTCGGCCGATCGGCAGCAGGGCGTTGATGGCGCGCACGCCCACGTCCAGGGGCTGGGTGATCGGCTCGCGCGCGAGTGGATTGATCGAAATGCCAGCCATGCCGACGTGGCCTTCCGCACGGATCGGGCCCTTGCCATCCAGCGGCACGCCATCGCTGTCGATCACGCGGCCGAGCAGGCCTTCGCCCACTTCCACGCCGCCACGGCGCGCAGACGGCACCACGCGTGCGTTGGGCAGCAGGCCATGCAGTTCGGCGCTGGGCATCAGGTAGGTGCGCTCGCCGGCGAAGCCGACCACTTCGGCGTCGACCCAGCCGCCATCGACCACTTCGACCTTGCAGCTGGCACCCAGCGGCGCCTCGCAGCCCACCGCTTCCAGGGTCAGGCCGACCGCGCGGCGCAGCACGCCCTCACGGATCAGCCCGCGGCCGTGCGCGGTATCCACGCGCAGGCCATCCAGGCGGCGGGCCAGGCGCAGGTTGCGGGCCACGGCCCAGTCGGTCGACGGCGGGGGCAGGTTCGGCTCAGGGGTCATGGCGTGGCTCCGGTCTGGCGGATCACCGCATCGAGTGCACCACGCAGGCGCGCTTCCAGGGTGCCGTCGATGCGCACCGCTTCGGCGTGCACGCGCAGATCGCCGCGGCTCAGGCTGGTATCGGGCACCAGGCGCTGGGTCGGGGTGAGGGTCATCAACGGCGCGAGCGCGGCGATGTCGTCCGGGTGCAGGCGCACTTCCACTTCACGCGTGCTGCCGCCGACCGCATCCACCGCTTCGCCCACCAGCTGCGCCAGCAGGGCCGGGTCGGCCTCGTAGGCGCGGCCGACCAGTGCGCCAGCGATGCGCACCGCCAGTTCGCCCAGCGCGCCGACCACTTCGTTCTCCAGCCGTGCCAGCGGCCGGCTGAAGTTGTCGAGGATGCCTTCCATCTGCGCGACCAGGCGGCGTACCTCGGCCTGGCCCTGGCCGTAGCCATCGGCGTGGCCGTGCTGGAAGCCTTCCTTCTCGGCGCTGTCCTGGATCGCCTGGATTTCCTCCAGGGTCGGCAGCTGCAGCACCGGTTCCGGCTCGTGCTCGGGGTCCGGCTCGGTGAGTTCGAAGACATCCTCCTGCTCCAGCTGCGCTTGCGGCTGGGCCAGCAGGTCGGGGGCAAGCCAGCGCACGACGTTGCTCACAGCATGGCCTCCGCGCTGCCACCGATGGTGACGGTGCCCTCATCGGCCATGCGCTTGACGATGGCCAGGATCTCGCGCTGCGCGCCTTCCACGTCGGACAGGCGCACCGGGCCGCGGGCTTCCATGTCTTCCAGCAGGATCTCGGCCGCACGCTGCGACATGTTGCGGGTGATCTTGTCGCGCACCTTGATGTCGGCGCCGCGCAGGGCCAGGCCCAGGCGTTCGCCGCTGACTTCGCGCAGCACCAGCTGCATCTCGCGGTCGTCCAGGTCCACCAGGTCGTCGAACACGAACATCAGGTCCTGGATGCGGCCGCTGAGCGGCGCGTCGATGCGCGCGATCTCGCCCAGGATCGCCTGGTCCTGGCCGCTCTCCATGAAGTTGAGGATGTTGGCCGCGCACTGCACGCCGCCGATGTTGGACGACTTCAGGTTCTGGTTGCCAGCGAACTGGCGCTCCATGATCTCGTTCAGTTCATTCAGCGCGTTCGGCGGAATGCCGTCCAGGGTGGCGATGCGCAGCAGCACGTCGACGCGGGTGCGGTCGGGTAGCAGCTTCAGCGCGTCGGCGGCCTGGTCGGTTTCCAGATGGGCCATCACGATGGCGATGATCTGCGGGTGCTCGTTGCGCACCAGGTCGGCCACGGCGCGCGGGTCCATCCACTTCAGCGCGTCCAGGCCGGTGGTGTTGCGACCCAGCAGGATGCGGTCGATCAGGCCGCTGGCCTTCTCGGTGCCCAGCGCCTGGATCAGCATGTTGCGGATGTAGTCGTCCGAGCCCACGCCCAGCGAGGTCTTCGAACCCAGTTCCTGGTTGAACTGGTCCATGACCCGGCCCACCTGCTCGCGGGTGATGTCGGTCATGGTTGCCATGGCGATGCCGATCTTCTGCACTTCCTTGGGTTCCATGTGGCGCAGCACTTCGGCTGCGTCCAGTTCACCCAGCGACAGCAGCAGCACGGCAGCGCGCTGCACGCCGGTCAGTTGCACGTCAGTCATTGGCCACCCAGCCCTTGACCACCTGGGCCACGCGCTTGGAATCGGTCTTCACGGCTTCACGGGCCATCCGCAGTCGTTCCTCATAAGAATCCACCGGCAGGGCCAGGGGGTCCGCGCCGGCCAGGCTGACGCGGTCAGCGCCCAGCGCCGGCAGCGGCGTGCCATCGTCATCCACCAGCTGTACGTCCGCGGTGTGCGGTTCCAGCTCGGTGTTCTCGTCCTTCTTGTTCTGCCCGGTGATGCCGCGCAGGGCAGGGCGCAGCACGCCGAACAGCAGCGCCAGCACGACCACCGCGCCCAGCACCATGCGGCCGGCGTCGAACACCCACGGCAGCTCCCACCAGGCCGGGCCTTCCACCGGGGTGGTGTCGCGCACGAACGGCGCGTTCATCACCGACACGGTGTCGCCACGCTCGGCGTTGAAGCCCACCGCCTGCTTCACCAGCGCCTCGACGCGGGTCAGTTCAGCGGCCGCCAGCGGCTGCGGGGTGAGCTTGCCGTTGGCGCCGGCGCGCGGCACGTTGTCCACCAGCACCGCCACCGAGACGCGCTTGATGCGGCCGGCCGGCTGGCGGGTGTGCTGCAGGGTGCGGTCCAGCTCGTAGTTGCGGGTCGCGTTCTTGCTGCTTTCGGTCGGGGTCTGCGCGATCGGTGGTGCGGCCTGCTGGCCCGGCGGGCTGTTGCTGGTCGCGCCCGGCACGCCCTGCGGGCCCGGGGTGCTGCTGGTGTTCTCGCTCATCTGCTCGCTGCGCAGCTTCTGCGGTTCACCGTTGTAGAGTTCGCGGGCTTCCTCGGTCACCGAGAAGTCCATGTCCACGCTCACTTCCGGGTTGACGCGGCCGGGGCCGGTCATCGGTTCCAGCAACTCGCGGATGCGCTGGTTGAACGAGGTTTCCTGGCGGCGCACCTGCTCGAACTGGGCGGCGTTGACCGCGGCTTCGCTGTTCGGATCGCTGACGCTGAGCATGCGCCCGCTCTGGTCGACGATGGTCACCCGTTCCGGCGCAAGATCAGGAATGGCGGCAGCCACCATGTGCACGATGGCATCGACCTGGCTGCGTTCCAGCTGCTGGCCACCACGCAGTTCCAGGGTGACCGAGGCGCTGGCCACGTCACGCTGGCGGGTGAAGGCGCTGGGCTTGGGAATGGCCAGGTGTACGCGCGAATCGCGCACCGGGCGCAGGGTGTTGATGGTGCGCGACAGTTCGGTTTCCAGCGCGTGCTGGTAGCGCGCGCTTTCGACGAACTGGCTGACGCCGAAGCCGGGGTCACGTTCCATCAGCTCGAAGCCGAGCTTGCCGCTGTCGGTCAGGCCGGAGCCGGCCAGCTTCAGGCGCGCATCGTGCAGGTTCTTTTCCGGCACGGTGATGCCACCGGTGGCCGGGTCCAGCTCGAACGGAATCTGTGCCGCGCGCAGCAGGTCGGTGGCTTCGGCGGTCGCCTTCTGGTCCAGGCCGGTGTACAGCGGGACCATGCCGGGCTTCTGCGACCAGAAGAACACGAACAGGCCTGCCGCCACCGCCACCGAGATCATCGCCATCAGGCCGAGGCGGCGGGTGATCTGCAGACTCTGCAGGCGGTCGAACCACTGCCCGGCCTTTTCGGCGTTCAGGGTTTCCTTGGAGAGCGTCAGTGCCATGCGTCAATGTTCCTTACAGCGGCATGTTCATCACGTCCTGGTAAGCCTGGACGAGACGGTTGCGGACTTCCACGGTGGCGCGGAAGGCGATCTGGGACTGCTGCGAGGCGACCATCACCTTGGCCAGGTCGGCGCCGGGTTCGCCCAGTTCGAAAGCCTTGGCCAGGGCGCCGGACTTCTGCTGGGCGTCGTTGACGCCGGCGATGGCGCCGCGCAGGGTGTCGGTGAAGCTGGCGGGCTGGACCTGCGATGCATCCAGGACCGCGCCGGGCAGGGCATTGCTGCGCGGCGCTTCGGCCAGCGGGTTGAGCGTCGCCGGCTGTCCCATCTGGGTCTGATAGGAGCGGATCTGGGAAAGGATCGAAGTGACGGAGTGGGACATCTGCAACGGTTCCAGAAACAGGGATGGGGGTGTTCGCTGGAACAGGTGCAAGTGGCGTGCCGAAACCGGTTTTCGATTCAGTGTCGTGAGGATTGTGGGGGTGCTGGCAGGGCTGCGCCCTGCACCCGCAGAAGCGGTAGTGCCGGCCGCTGGCCGGCACCTTCAGAAGCAAAAGCCTGCATTCCGTGGGATGGCGGGGTGGGTCCGGTTGAGGGGGACGCCGTAAACCCGTCCATGGGGGCTTGGTCGCGGCATCCATGCCGCTCACACCCCCTCAACCGGACCCACCCCGCCTTCGACAGTTGACCGCGACCTGTTGGAAGCTGCTGCTGCTGCTGATGCTGATGCTGCTGCTGATGCTGATGCTGCTGCTGATGGTGCTGCTGCTGATGGTGGGTGCCGACCGTTGGTCGGCACTGGCTCTGACCCCAGTGAAGGCGTCATTTAACCGGCGTCGGTTTTCCGGCCAATGGCTGCAGGGTCCAGTGACCGGAATTCTGGCGCTGGCGCGGCAGCAGTGGGCCATCGTGCTGTGTGTAGATGAAGCGGCCCTGGTGGTCGCTGAGACAGGTCAGCAGCTACGTGCAAATGCAAAGGGGTCGGATCCCTTTCCAGCGGAAAGGGCTCCGACCCCTTTGGGATCGCGTGGGGTCAGAGCCCTCCCTGCGGGAGGGATCTGACCCCGGCGTCATCGGCTCAGCTGGCCAGTTCGGCCTGCTCGCGCTCGATGCCGTACTTGCGCAGCTTTTCCACCAGGGTGGTGCGGCGCAGGCCGAGCAGCTGGGCGGCATGGGCGACGACGCCCTGGGTGCGTTCCAGTGCTTCGTTGATCAGGCCCAGTTCGATCGTGGCCATGTGGTTGCGCAGGTCCAGGCCGTCATTGGGCAGGGCCGCCTGGGCGCCCGCGTTCTCCGCCGCGGCCTGGCTGCCGCTGCCCGGGGTGTGGAAGGAGAAGCTGCGCAGGTCCAGGCGTTCCTCGCTGGCGGCCACCGGCGCCGCGGCGGGCGGTGCCACCACGGCCAGCGCGGCGTCGCCACGATAGCGGGCCGGCAGGTCCTGTACGCGCACCGAACCACCCGGGTGCAGCACGGCCAGACGCTCGACCAGGTTGGTCAGCTCGCGCACGTTGCCGGGCCACTCGTAGCTGGCCAGTGCCTGCAGGGCTTCCGGGGTGAAGCGCACTTCGCCACGGCCGGTGCGGCCGAGCTGCATGGCGATGGTTTCGACCAGGGCGGGCAGGTCTTCGCGACGTTCGCGCAGGGCCGGCACTTCGATCGGGAAGACGTTGAGGCGGTAGAACAGATCCTCGCGGAACTTGCCTTCGGCGATGCGGGTTTCCAGGTCGCGGTGGGTAGCTGCGACCACGCGCACGTTGCAGCGGATGGTCTGGTTGCCACCGACGCGTTCGAAGCTGCGCTCCTGCAGCACGCGCAGCAGCTTCACCTGCATCGGCAGGCTCATGTCGCCGATTTCATCCAGCAGCAGGGTGCCGCCCTCGGCCATTTCGAAACGGCCCTTGCGCGCGGTCAGTGCACCGGTGAAGGCGCCCTTTTCGTGGCCGAACAGCTCGCTTTCCAGCAGGTCGGCGGGGATGGCGCCGCAGTTGATCGCAACGAACGGGCCATCACGGCGCGGCGAGCGCTGGTGGATCGAACGCGAGACCACTTCCTTGCCGGTGCCCGATTCGCCCAGCACCAGTACGGTGGTGTCGAAGGCCGCCACCTGCTCGATCATCGTGCGCAGCCCGGTCACCGCCGGGCCGTTGCCGGTCGGGCCGTGGTCCTGTGCGGCGCCGGCCTGGTGCTCGGCGTCCAGGCGCTTGAGGCTGGCGCGGCGCAGCAGCGCTTCCATCTGGGTGTGGCGCAGCGGGGCTTCCAGCGGCCAGATGTTGGCCTCGTGCAGGCCGTGCTGCTGGGCAAACGCTGCAGCTTCACCGTCGGCCAGCAGCACCGGCGGCGGCAGGCTGCTGCCGCCCAGCCAGGCGTACAGCGCGGTGCTGGCGGCGCTGTCGTCCAGGCTGCCGACGATCACGGCCATCCAGTCGTTCTGGCGCTGGCGGCCCAGGTCGAAATCGGCCGCGTCGGACACCCAGCGCGGGTTGAAGTCCATGAATTCCAGCAGGGCAACGGTGCGCTCGGCACGCACGGCGTCGTTGTCCAGTACAAGGATGCGCGATTCACTCACGATCGATCCTCCCTGAGGCCTTCCAGGATCGGCATGACTTCCTGGATGTACGACAACTTGCTGACGAAATTGTCGGCGCCGGCGCGCAGCGCATGCTCGCGGTGCTCGACGTCGTCGAAGTGGCTGGCGATCACGATGTACGGGGCATCATCCTGCGACTTGATCAGGCGGGTGGCCTGCAGGCCGCCCATTTCCGGCATGGCCAGGTCCATCAGCACCACCTGCGGACGCAGCGACTCGGAGCGCTCGATGGCTTCCAGGCCGTTGCCGGCGCTGCCGACGATCTGCAGCCAGTCGATCTTGCGGAAGTGGCGCATCGCTGCGTTGATGAAACCCTCATGGTCGTCGACCAGCAGCACTGTGAGCTTGTTCATGTGCAACATCCTTTTCAGCCCACTCGGGCCAGCTGTGGTTGCCTGGCGCTGAGCCGGCGCCGTTCACGGGCCGGGGCGATATCCAGTTGTTCGCGGTATTTTGCGACGGTTCGGCGGGCAATGTTCACCCCCTGGCGTGACAGAAGTCCCGCAATGGCCTCGTCGGCCAGCGGGCGACCGGCCGGTTCGGCGTCGATCAGGCGGCGGACCATGGCCTTGACGGCCTGGCCGGACACGCTGGCACCTTCCAGGCGCACCGCGAAGAAATGCTTCAGTTCGAAGGTGCCGCGCGGGGTCTGCAGGAACTTGCCGGTGGTGATGCGTGACACCGTGGATTCGTGCATGCCGATCTCTTCGGCCACTTCCTTCAGGGTCAGCGGCGCCATGGCTTCCTCGCCACGCACCAGGAACGCGGCCTGGCGCTCGACGATCACCCGTGCGGTGCGCAGCAGGGTGTCGTAGCGCATGGACAGGCCGCGGCTGAACCAGCGCGCTTCCTGCAGCATCTCGCGCAGTGCCGGGGCGGCGTCGCTGGTTTCGGCCAGGGCCTGCTCGTACTGGCTGTTGATCGAGACGCGGCGGCTGGTGGCCGGATTCAGCGCCACCTTCCACTGCTTGTCGGCGTGCCAGGCGACCACGTCCGGCACCACAACGGCGTTGCGCTCGGGCAGCAGGCTGTCGCCCGGGCGCGGCTGCAGCGACAGGATCAGGCGCACGGCCTCGCGCACGTCATCCACTTCGGCATCGTGCTGGCGGGCCAGCGCGGGGTAGTCATGTGCGGCCAGGGCGTCCAGCGCGCCTTCCAGGATGCGCGCGGCCAGGTGCCGGGCCGGCACCACGCCGTGCAGGCTGTAGAGCTGGGCCAGCAGGCCTTCGCGCAGGTCCTGTGCGGCCATGCCGGCCGGTTCGCCGTGCAGCAGCTGCTGGCGGATGGCTTCCACGCCCGCGGCGTCGATGTCGAACTGGGCGCTGGCCAGCAGCTGCAGCTGGTCCAGCGGCGCCTGCAGGTAGCCTGCCTCGTCGCAGTGTTCCAGCCAGAAGGCGGCCACGGCCAGTTCGCGCTCATCCAGATCCAGCGCCAGGCGCTGCAGCACACGCAGCTGAGGGTCGGTGGACTCGCCGGCGGCGATGCGCGCCATGCGGTCGTCGTCGCCGTCCTGCCAGCTGCTGCCGGCTACGTCCCACATCGAGGACTCGGGCAGCTCATCGAAGGCAGCCGTTTCCAGGGTGGTGGCGCTGGCGTCGGTGGCGTCGGCCGCCGGTGCTTCGGCGTCCTCGATTTCCAGCAGCGGGTTGGAATCCAGCAGGCGCTGGATTTCCTGTTCCAGGTGCAGCCCGTCCAGCTGCAGCAGTCGGATGGACTGCAGCAATTGCGGCGTGAGGTGAAGCGTCTGGCCCAGCTGGGTCGAAAGTGCAGCCTTCATTTCAGTTCCCCGGCGCCGCTCCCCGACGCCTTGTGGAACACATCTTGCTTTTGATCCCGGGCAGGCGGAATCGGGGGGTTCCTGAATGCACTGGTGATGTTCCCGACAGGGTGTAGGGGTATTCCCTACAACGTCGCGGGAAGTTGACGGTGCCCCGTGGCAAGTTGTTGATTTTTCGTGGGCGCCGGGCAGTCGTCCGGGGTGCCGGTGTACGGAAACCCGACAGTTCGTGTCAGGGTGACGGCATTCCGTCGCCTGTGGCGGGGGGGGTAGAGTCGACTGTCAGTCGACTATTGCGCGAAGCGCGGGATCCAACGCAACAGCAGTCGACCAACGGTCGACGCTATTCCAGCTCGTGCTGGTGGCGGGCCGCCAGCAGCAGCAGATCATTGGCGCGGCGGCAGCCCAGCGATTCCATCATGCGGGCGCGGTGGGTCTCCACCGTCTTCACGCTGATGCCGAGGTCTGCGGCGATTTCCTTGTTGCTCTCGCCCTTGCCGATGCGGCGCAGGATCTCGCGCTGGCGCGGCGACAGGGCGGCGATGCCGGTGGGCTTCTCGCGGCCCAGCATCGGCGCCAGCATCTTGGCCGAGATCTGCGGGCTCAGGAACACCTGGCCGGCGTGCGCGGCGCGCAGTGCCAGTTCCAGCTCCTGCGGGGCGGCATCCTTCACCACGAAACCCACGGCGCCACGGTCCAGTGCATCACGCACATGGGCGGCGTCGTCGTGCATGGTCATCATCACGATGCGGGTGCCGGGCGAGCGCAGGCGGATGTCGCTGAGGGCTTCCAGGCCGGTCCGGCCAGGCAGGGACAGGTCCATCAGGACCACGTCGGGGGCATGCAGCAGGGCCATCTGCAGCGCCTGCTCGGCGTTGCTCGCCTCGGCTACCAGTTGCACGTCGGCAAACCCCTGCAGCAGTCGCGCCAGGCCGGCGCGAACCAGGGTGTGATCGTCGACGATGAGAACTCGCACAGGCACGTTGCAGGTCCGTGAGGGGAGACCACCTTAACTTAGCTGAACGGGCGCGCCAAGAGCACTCCGTCCCGCTTCCGGGTGGCAGGTTTCAGCGCGCTCGCCGCGCTTCGGCAACCTGACGCCGATGCAAACGGAACAAGTGCCGTTCCATGGCCATCTCCAGGCCATCGCCGAGGCGATTGAAGCGCAGCCACAGGAAGTGGCCGCCGCTGCCATCGGCCGCTTCGGCGATGACGTCGACCGGCAGGTCGATGTTGTCGGGCAGCCAGTCGCTGGGCTGCAGGCGTACCACGCCGGACTGGCCGGGCAGGGCGCCACTGCGCGGGCCCAGCTGCAGGCGGATGCCGCGGCGCGACCAGCGCACCGGGCGCAGCGGCAGGTCCTGGCCCTGCTGGCGCACCAGGCGGCCCAGCAGCACCATGGTCAGGTCCAGCTTGGCTTCCAGCCGCTGGATCTGCAGGCTGGTTTCGCTGCGTTCGTCGTGCTCGTCCCCGCGGCTGTCTTCGACCAGCGCCAGGCTGCGCAGCAGGCCTTCGGCACTGCTGGTGCGACCAGCCGCGCTGCCCGCCTGGAACTCGGCCGGCAGGGCCAGCTCGCAGCTGAGCGTTTCATCGAACAGCTCGCTCTCGGCAGGGTGGTGCAGCGACGTGGTCGGCAGCAGGGTCATGCCAGAGATTCTGCCTTCAGGTACGCATGGGCGGCGCGAAGGGACCGGCCCGTGTGCTTGAGGTGCGCGGCGGCTTCGTCGCGCAGGCCGATCATGCGGGCCAGCACACGCTGCTGGTGGTCGCGCAGTGCAAGGATCGCCTCGTTGCTGGGGCGCTCGACAACCATCGACAGCGCAGCCACGGCCTGCAGGTGCTCGGCCATCAGACGTTCGCTGGTGTCGTAGTCGTCGTTGGGCAGGCTGGCGTCGAGCGTGTCCAGCGAATCGTGCAGCGACTGCAGGTTCACGGTGCCACCGCCTTGACGTGGCGCTGGTCGGCCGGAATGGCGTTCCAGGCCGAATCGATTTCGACCATCAGGCCCAGGGCTTCCTGCAGCGCGGTGGAATCGTTGTGCAGGTTGCCTTCGGTCAGGCGCATGATGACGAAGTCGTACAGCGCCGACAGGTTGCCGGCGATCTCGCCACCGGCTTCATGGTCGAGCGAGCCATGCAGGTGGCCGACGATCGCACAGGCTTCGCCGATGGCCTTGCCCTTGCGCGCCTGGTCATTCTGTTGCAGCGAGGCTTCAGCGGTGCGGATGCGCTCGCATGCACCGGCCAGCAGCAGGGCCACCAGCTTGTGCGGATCTGCGTCCACGACCGAGGTGGTCACACCGACCTTGCGGTACTGCTCGGCGAACTGCCGATTGGAACCGTACATATATGGAATCTCCTGGAATGCCTGCCCATCCGCGCGGGTAGGGGCATGGGTTCGGCACGGGGTCTATCGTGTTATCGGCGCAGATGGCGTGCTACTTGAGTGCCACCTGCACGGGAAAAGCGCGTGGATCAGCCGAGCTGGTCGATGAGGGAGCCGCTGGCGGACTGCATCTGCGAGACCATCTTCTCCATCGCGGTGAACTGCTTGGTGTAGCGGTCGGACACTTTTTCCATGCTCTTGTCGAGATCGTCCAGCTGCTTTTCCAGCGCCTTGATCTGCTTGTTCAAGGTGGCTTGGCGCTGGGTGATCGTGCCGCTGGTGGTATCCAGGGTGCTCTTCATCAGCTCGGTCATCGGCTTGGCCAGCGCACCTTCGGCACCGAACAGCTTGTTGGCCGCTTCCGGGTTCTTCGACAGCGCGGTGTCCAGCTTGGCCGCATCCAGGCTCAGGGTGCCATCGGCGGCGATGGTCAGGCCCAGGTCCTTCAGATCGTTGACGTTGCTGCTCAGCTGCGTGCGCAGCTGCTGCTGCAGGCCGCGCACCATGGCATCGCCGGTCATCGTCGAGGCGGTGTTGGTTTCGGCGTTGTAGGCGCTGGAGCTCTTCAGCGTCGACTGGATCGAGTTGTAGGCGGTGATGAACGCGTTGAGGTTGGTTTTCAGCGTGCTGTTGTCGGGGGCGATGGTCAGCGTCTGCGGCTCGCCTTCCTTGGCCTTGGTCAAGGTCAGGCTGACACCGGGCACCAGGTCGGTGATGGTGTTGGAGCTGCTGGTACGGGTGAAGCCATCAACCACGACCACGGCATCCTTGGCCGGCACCATCTCGCTCATCTTCGAGGCATCGGTGCCGTCGTAGACCAGGCTGGAGAGCCCGCCATTGCCGCCGCTGGCGCTGACCTTCAGCGCGCCCTTGGTGCCCGAATCGACGGCGGTGAGCACCAGGTGCTGGCCATCGTCGGCGGTGACCACCGCAGCGGTGACGCCCTTGCTCTGCGCGGCCGAGTTGATTTCCGCAGCGATCTTCTCCAGCGTCGCGCCGGCTTCGATCTCCACGTTGAGGGTCTTGTCGCCGTAGGCAATCGACAGCGTACCGTCACCCACGACGGCATCCTTGGTGTAGGCCTGCGAGCTCAGCTTCTGGTTCTGCGCCAGCGATTTGACTTCCACCTGGTGGGTACCCGCCGCGGCCTTGCCGGCCGTGGTGCTGGTATCCAGCGCGGCGGTGAAGTTCGACTCGGTGGGCGTGGTCAGCTTCACACCAGGCTTGGCCATGCCTGTCACCAGCGTCTTCAGCGCCGTCTGCAGGGTGGTCATGCCGCTCTTGATGGTGCCCAGCGCCGACAGTTTGGCGCTGGCCGCAACACCGGCCGAGTTGATCTGGTTTTCGCGGGGCTCGCGTTCCTTGGCGGTCAGCTGGGCAACCAGCGAGGGAATGTCGAGACCTGTACCAATCGTGCCGATGGCCATGCGGGGAATCCTTGTTCTTGGACGGGCCGTTCAGGTGTCCTGCACCTGCTATCGGCCGGGGATGGGCGAGCTTGAGCGTTGAAACGCTTCCCCACCCAGTGCAAGCCGCGTGCCAACCGGCCGCCGGGCACGAAGAAGGGGGCTTTCGCCCCCTTCCCGTTACTGCAAGGTACTACCGCTGGATCAGCGCAGCAGGCTCAGCACGTTCTGGCTGGACTGGTTGGCCTGGGCCAGCATGGCGGTACCGGCCTGCTGCAGGATCTGGTTGCGGGTCAGCTCGGCGGTTTCCGAAGCGTAGTCCACGTCGCGGATGCGGCTGCGGGCTGCGGACATGTTCTCCGACGAGGTGTTCAGGTTGGCAACCACCGAGGTGAAGCGGTTCTGGATGGCGCCCAGGTCAGCTCGCGAGGAGTTGATCGAGTTCAGGGCAGCGTCCATGGCCAGGATGGCGTTGTCGGCACCGTCGACCGAGGAGATGTCGAGGTCGGCAAAGCCCGACTTGGCACCGCCAGCGGCGTAGTTGTTGGTGGCTGCAGCGGTCAGGCCGGTCTGCTCCTTCACGGTTGCCGCATCGTCACCGCCGGCTACCACGCCGATGGTGAAGTTGCCTTCCTTGCCGGTCAGCTGCAGCTTGCCTTCAACCAGAGCGGCGCTGACGCCGGTCTCGTGGGTTTTGGCGTTGACAGCGTTGACCATCTGGGTGGCACGGTCGCCAGCACTGCTGACGGCGGTCAGGTCGATCTGGGCGGAGCCCTTGCTGCCTGCGACGGTGAAGCTCACGGCGCCGAAAGATGCGGCGACAGCCGGAGTACCGTTGGCGGTGTCGTTGACAGCAGCACCGTTGGCGAAGGCGTCCTCAGCATCAGCAGACATGTCCACTTCAAGCGCGCTGCCATCTGCCTTGGTGAAGGTCAGGTTGGTGGCTACGGTGCCAGTGAAACTCACACCTGCTGCTGCCAGTTCACTGCTCTTGGCGGCCAGGCCGTCGGTGATGTTCTGTGCCGTAACGGCCGTACCCGCAGCGATATTGACTACTTCGACGCCTGCGACGCTGATGGAGAAGCCGCCCGTATTATCGGCAACAGCCAGGGGGGTGAAGGCGCCGAACGAGCCGGTCGTGGTGGCAACAGCCGGGGCTGCATCGCCATTCGGGACGGTGCCGGTGACGGATGCGTCGTGAGAGGCGCTCGTCCAGTTGCCCAGCTTGCTGATGTTGGCGTTGGCGACCTGCGAGATGTTGATCGTCTGGCCCTGGTTGGCGCCGATCTGGAAGGCCTGGTTGGTGAAGGTGCCGTCCAGCAGGTTGGTGCCGTTGAAGTTGGTCTGCTCGGCGACGCGCTGGATTTCCTGCTTCAGCAGCTGGACTTCGGCGTTCAGCGCCTGGCGGTCCGAATCCGAGTTGGTGGCGCTGCGCGACTGCACGGCCAGTTCACGGACGCGCTGCAGGTTGTTGCCGATTTCACCCAGGGCGCCTTCAGCGGTCTGGGCCAGCGAGATACCGTCGTTGGCGTTACGGGCAGCCTGGTTGGCGCCGCGGATCTGGGTGCTGAAACGCTCGGAGATGGCCAGGCCGGCGGCATCGTCCTTGGCGCTGTTGATGCGCAGGCCCGAGGACAGGCGCTGAATGGTGGTGGCCAGGTTGGTGCCGCTGGTGCTCAGGTTGCGCTGGGCGTTCAGCGACATGGTGTTGGTGTTGATGACTTGTGCCATGGTGCGGTTTCCTTGTTGGCAGTGTGTCCGGCAGAGCAGCCTGACCGGTTTCGGGGGGCAGTGGCTGGCTTCCCCCCAAGGGGTGTGCTACCGCTGCTGAAATCAATAACGGCACTACCCCTCCGGCCTTTAGGAAAGTTTCGGTGCTTTTTTCCGGGGCAAATGAAAAGGCCCCGCCATCTGCATGGCGGGGCCCTCCTGAAGCTCAGGTTGCGGCGGCTGTTACGACTGCAGCAGGCGCAGCACGTTCTGCGGCACCTGGTTGGCCTGGGCCAGCATGGCCGTGCCGGCCTGCTGCAGGATCTGGCCACGGGTCAGCTCGGCGGTTTCCTGCGCGTAATCCACATCGCGGATGCGGCTGCGGGCGGCGGACAGGTTTTCCGAGTTGGTGTTCAGGTTGGCGATGGTCGAGGTGAAGCGGTTCTGGATCGCGCCCAGGTCGGCACGCGCCGAGTTGATCGACTGCAGCGCGGCATCCATGGCCAGGATGGCGTTGTCAGCGTTGGCCTGGTTGGAGATGTCCAGCTCGGCAAAGCCGGTCTGCGTGGTGCCTGCGGCGAACGAGGTACCAGTGGTGGCGCTGCTGCCGGAGGTCAGGCCGGTTGCGTTGGCCAGCTCGGTCGCGCTCAGGCTGCCGCCGATGGTGAAGTTGCCTTCCTTGTTCTCCAGCTGCACCTTGCCATCGATCAGCGATGCGGTCACGCCGGTTTCGTGGGTCTTGGCGTTGATCGCGTTCACCAGCAGGGTGTTGCGCTCCGAGGCGGTCTTGGCTGCGCCGACGGTGATGTCGACCACGCCGCTGCCGTCGGCCTTGGTCAGCGTCAGCTGGCCGGCGGTGACGGCCGGGAAGTCAGCGGCCACGGCAGGCGTGCCGTCCTGATGGTTTGCGACGAAAGTTCCAGTTGCGAAGCCTTCGCCGGTACCGGTACCGGTAACGGTGATCGCCATGTCATTGCCATCGGCACGCGAGAACGCCAGCGTGCCTGCACCCACGGTGCCGGTCATGGTGATGCCGGCGGCGGCAAGTGCGTCGGACTTGTTGGCCAGGGCCGTGGTGAGGTCGGCCACGGTGACCGCAGCACCCGCAGCAGCGGTATGGATTTCAACGCCGCCCACCGAGAAGGCGAACCCGCCTGCGGTGGCAGAGGCAACCGGAGTGAAGGTGCCCGAAGTACCCGAGGTCGTCGGCGTAGCCGCCGCCGCACCACCCGTCGCGGCCTGACCAGTCACGCTGGCCGGCGTCGAGGCGCTGGTCCAGTCGCCCAGCTTGTGCACATTCGCATTGGCGATCTGCGAAATGTTGATGGTCTGGCCCTGGTCGGCGCCGATCTGGAAGGCCTGGTTGGTGAAGCTGCCATCCAGCAGGCTGGTGCCGTTGAAGTTGGTCTGCTCGGCGACGCGCTGGATTTCCTGCTTCAGCAGCTGCACTTCGGCGTTCAGCGCCTGGCGGTCGGACGCGGAGTTGGTGGCGCTGCGGGCCTGCACGGCCAGTTCGCGGATGCGCTGCAGGTTGTTGCCCACTTCACCCAGCGCGCCTTCGGCGGTCTGGGCCAGCGAGATGCCGTCGTTGGCGTTGCGCGCGGCCTGGTTGATGCCACGGATCTGCGTGGTGAAGCGCTCGGAAATGGCCAGGCCGGCGGCATCGTCCTTGGCGCTGTTGATGCGCAGGCCCGAAGACAGGCGCTGGATCGAGGTGGCCAGCGAGCTGCTGCTGGTGGTCAGGTTGCGCTGAGCATTCAGCGACATGGTGTTGGTGTTGATGATCTGTGCCATGGTGCTTCTCCGTGGTTGCTCGGTTCGTTTCGGTGTGGAAAGGCGCGGGGCGCGCCGTGCTGGAAGTCAGGTGGAACGGGAAGGGGTCAGCCGATCCTGTTGAACAGGGACATCGCCTGCATCTGGCTGAAGATGGTCTGGGCGGCTTGAAGGGCAGCGTTCTCCAACTTGTATTGGCCGATCGCATCGGCGTAATCGAGATCGCGCATCGTCGAGAGCGTGCTCTTGACGGTGACGGCAGTGGCTTCGCGGGCGCTGGCCGCGGTATCGATGGCGGCCAGCTGCGCACCGCCCTTGGCGCGGGCGTCGATCATCGTTTCCGAGGCCCGGTTGAGGTCGCGGATACTCGACTGCAGGGTGTTCTGCAATGCCGTGCGCTGGCTTTCAGTGGACGGGTCGGTTTCCAATGCCGCGACCAGGCTGTCCAGGGTGGAGAAGATGTCGCGGGTACCCGCGTCGCTGATGTTGAATTGGTCCCCGGCCGCCGGCGCACCCTCGATGCGCATGCTGACGCCGGCCACGACGATGTCTTCGCCCGGCTTGTGTGTGCCGCTGCCGACGATCGCACCGCTGCCGTCCACGACCTCGTAGGCGCCCTCGGCAGTGCCGGTGAAGCGCACGTTGAGCGTTCCGCCGGCCCAGCTGCCGCTGCCATCGCGGCTGATGGAGGTGAGCAGGCCGCTGCCACTGTTGCCGGCGGCGGCACTGGCATCCACGCGGCCATCGCCGGTAGGGATGCGCATGAAGATCTCGCTGCCGGGCAGGGCATCGGACACCAGCTGGCCGGGCGCAACCTCGACCTGGCGCTGGTTCTGGTCGCCGTTGTAGGTGACCGTGCCGCCGGACAGCTTGAACGGCGCATCAGCGTCGTTGCTGCCACCAAACAGGTAGCGGCCGCTGCCATCGCGGGAATTGGCCAGCGAAAGCAGGCTGTCCTGGATGGTCTTCAGTTCGCTGACGATGGCCTTGAGGTCACTGGACTTGGGCACCGGGCTGTTGGCCTGGATGCTCAGTTCCACGGCGCGCGACATCAGTTCATTGACCTGGGCCAGCGCGTTTTCCTGCAGGCCAAGACGGTTCTGCACGCTGTTGGCGTTCTTGCCCAGCTGTTCGAGACCGGCCACGACGCGGTCCAGTCCAACGGCGGTGCCGGCACCGACCGGATCGTCCTTGGCCGAGCTGATCTTGCTGCCCGTGGCGATCTGCTGCTCCAGATGGCTGATCTTGGACTGCTTGGCCAGCATCAGCGATACCGACTGGTTGAACATCATCCCGGTGGAAATGCGGCTGCTCATCGGCGGATTGCTCCCAGGATGGTCTGGAACATGTTGTCGGCGGTGGAGATCAGCTGCGAGGCGGCCTGATAGGCCTGTTGCAGGCGCAACATGTCGGCGGCTTCTTCGTCCAGGTTCACGCCGGAGATCTCATCGCGCGAGGCCTGCGCCTTGTCCGAGATGACCTGCTGCGCATCGAGTGAATACTCGGCCGAGCGTGCGGCGGCACCGACCTGGGTGGTCAGGCCGCCGAGCGCGCCGTTGAGGGTGACCGTGCCGGCATTGAAGGCCTTGGCATCCTCGACCTTGGCCAGCAGCGCGGCATTGCTGTTGTCCGACGAGCCTGCCGGGGTGGGGGTGATGTTGAACGTGTCGCCGGTCTTGGGCGCACCATCCAGCACGAAGCTCCAGCCGTTGGCGCTGATGGTCTGGCCAGGCGTATAGGTATGGGGTGCGCCACCATTGATGGTGTAGGTCGTGGCGGAGGTGAACACGATCGCGGCGGGGTCGCGGAGGTTGGCGTTGCCGACGTCGGTCACCGCAACGCCGGTCAGCTTGCCGGTACCGGTGTTGGCCAGTGCTGCCGTGCCCTTCACGGCGGCGGCGGCCGCGATGCGCGAGGGATCGGTGATGGCCGTTTCCAGGCTGCCGGCCACGCCGGCGGTCGGCTGCAGCAGGAACCGGTCGTTGGTGGCCGGCGTGCCGCTCACCACCAGCTCGACGCCGTTGATCACCAGCGGATCGGTGGCGCTGCCGGTGCCGGTCAGCGCAACGCTTGCGCCGGTGTCGGCGCGGCTGGCCTGCCACTGCGTGCCGTCGAACTTGAGCACGATGTTCTGTGCATCCAGCTTGGACAGGTCGCCATAGGTCGCCGTGATGCTGCCGGTGCCGGCATTGCTGGTATTGGGGGTGACGCGCGGGTTGCCGATGTTGAAAAAGTCACCGCCCATCTGGCCATACAGGTCCACGCCCTGGCGATGGGCCTGGTTGAAGCTCTCGGCCAGGCCGACCGCCAGCTTGCCCAGTTCGGCCTGGGCCGGGGTCAGCACGGTGTCGCGGAACTCGAGCATGCCGCCGATCTTCCCGCCCACGGCCTTCGGGTCCAGGGTGATCGTGCCGCCCTGGGTCTGCAGGGCGAGCTGCAGGCGCTCGGGCTGGTAGGGGTCGGTCACCGTGGTGACCTTGGAGGCCGTCGTGCCCACCACCAGCGCATTGCCGCCGGCGGTATAGACGTTCATCACGCCGCCATCCTGCACGACCGCGGTGCCGCCGGTGTAGCCGACCAGCTGCGAAATCAGCTGGTCGCGGCGGTCCAGCAGGTCAGGCGCGGCGTCGGTCACGTTGCTGCCGATGGCACCGTTGATCTGTGCGATTTCCTGGGCCAGCCGATTGATCTCGGTGGCGCCAGCGATGAGCCCGTTGTTGACCTCGCTGTTGAGGTTGTTCATCTGCGTGTTGAGCTGCCCGAAGCGGCTGGCAAGCGCCTTGCCACCATCCAGCAGGCTCTGCCGGTCAGCCGTGCCTGCGGCATTGGACGACAGGCCGCTGACCGCATCGAAGAAGTTCGACCAGGAGCCGGCAACGTTCGTAGCCGAGTCGGAGAACAGGGCGTTGACCCGGTCGGCCATGGTCGACAGCTGCTTCAGGCGCGCGAGTTCGCCGCTGCTGTCGAGCAGGCGCGAGATCGCCAGCTGGTCTGCAGCCCGGCGGATGTCGGTGATCCGGGTGCCGCTGCCCACCTCGCCAAAACCATAGTTCTGCGGATCGGCGGTAGCGAAGTCGACCTTCTGCCGGCTGTAGCCGGGCGTATTGATGTTGGCGACGTTATGGCTGGTGGTCGCCAACGCACGCTGGAAGGCGAGCAGGGCACTGGTACCGGTGGAAAGGACGCTGGACATGGGGTTCCTCAACGACGGGTGATACCCAGCGCCGCAGTCGCGGTGCTGGCGAAGGTCTGGCCAAGGCGCGTGCCGGCGTCGGCCACGGCGGCCACGGCGCGCTCGATGGTCGGGCCGCCGGCGATCGCGGCGATCTTGGCCGCGTAGCGCGGATCAGTGGCGTAGCCGGCGCGCTGCAGGCCGCGGGCGAAGCCCTGCACGTCGGTACCTGCCTGCAGGGCCTGCTGGTAGCGCGGGCTGCTCTTCAGCAGGCGCACGTAGTCGGCAAAGCTCTCGGCCGGGGTGCTGTAGGCGCGGAAGCTGGCGGTTTCGTTACGGCGCACGCCATCGACATACTCGTGGGTACCGGCAACGGCGCTCTGGCCCTTCCAGCCGGTGGCCTTGATGCCGAACAGGTTGTGCGAGGTGCTGCCGTCGGCGTGCTTGATCTGGCGCTTGCCCCAGCCGGTTTCCAGCGCGGCCTGGGCGACCAGGGCGCGGGCGTCCACGCCCAGTTCCTTGGCCGCGCTCTGTGCGTGTTCCCAGATGCTGGCCACGAAGCCCTCAGGGGTGTTCGCGCCCAACTGGGCCACGGCGGTGCGCGTTGCCAGCGCATCGGCCTGGGTGCCGACGCTGCCGCGGTTGCTGGCGGTGGCCGCCCACTGGTCGTTGCTGGCGGCCCAGTCGTCGCCGTCGATGCTGCTGGCGTACGGGTCGTGGGTGCCCAGCGAACGGTGCATGCTGCTGCTGTCGCGGCCGGCGATCAGGTCCAGCGCCTGTTCCATCGGGGCCAGTGCCGGGTTGACCGCAGCCTGTGCGCCGTCCTGGGTGCCGGCGGCCATCTGCTGCAGCATGCGCACGGCCTGGCTGGCATCGTCCAGCGACATCGACGGGGCTGTCGTGGCCGGTGCATTCAACTGGTACGCGCGGCTGGCCTTGGCCGGGTCCACGCGGGTGTCCAGCGCCGGGCCATCGGCCTGCTGGCCGGACAGCTGGCGGCTGATCATCGACGACAGGCCCAGGCCCTTGCCGCGGGTCATCGCCTCGGCGATCTTCTGGTCGTACATCTCCCGGAACATCTTGTTTTCACCGGGGAACAGCGAATCACCAAAGCTGGCATCACGCATGCTCTTGACCAGCATCTGTGCGAACTGGCCTTCCAGCTGGCGAGCGACCTTGTCGATCTTGGCCGGGTCGTTCTGCTGTACAGGATTGAGGTCAAAGGCGGGATTGATGCGCATGTCAGATCACCTCGAGCTCGGCACTCAGGGCGCCGGCCTGCTTCAGTGCTTCCAGGATCGCGATCAGGTCGCCCGGGGCAGCGCCCACGGCGTTCACGGCATGCACGATTTCATCCAGCGTGGTGCCGCCGTTGAACTTGAACATGCGGCTGCCATCGTTGGTGGCGGTGACGGTCGACTGCGGGGTGACCACGGTCTGCCCGCCGCCGAAGGCGTTGGGCTGGCTGACGTTGGCGTTCTCCTGGATGGTGACCGTCAGCGAGCCGTGCGAGATGGCGGCCGGGCCGACACGCACCTGCTGGCCGATGACCACGGTGCCGGTACGCGAGTTCACCACCACCTTGGCCGGTGCGCTGCCGGGGGTCAGTTCCAGGTTCTCGATGCGGGCCAGCAGGCCGATGCGCGCGCCGGGATCGGTCGGTGCGGCCACGGCCACGGTCACGCCATCGACGGCACGTGCAGCGCCTTCGCCGAACGCATTGTTGAGTGCGGCCACCATGCGCGAGACGGTGGTGAAGTCGCCGTTGTGCAGGTTCAGGGTGATGTCGCCGCCGTTGGCCAGCGGATCGGGCAGGGCACGTTCAACGGTCGCGCCGTTGGGGATGCGGCCAACGCTGGGCACGTTCACCGAGACGCGCGAACCATCCTTGCCCTGTGCGCCGAAGCCACCGACGATCAGGTTGCCCTGGGCGATCGCGTAGATCTGCCCGTCGGCGCCGCGCAGCGGGGCCATCAGCAGCGAGCCGCCGCGCAGCGACACGGCGTTGCCGATGGAGGACACGGTGATGTCGATCGGCTGGCCCGGCTTGGCGAACGCCGGCAGCTCGGCGTGGATCGCCACGGCGGCCACGTTCTTCAGCTGCGGATTGACGTTGGCCGGCACGTTCACGCCCAGCTCGCCCAGCAGGTTCTTCAGGCTCTGCACGGTGAAGGGCGCCTGGCTGGTGCGGTCACCGCTGCCATCCAGGCCGACCACCAGGCCGTAGCCCACCAGGGCATTGCCACGCACGCCGCCGACCTGTGCCAGATCCTTGATGCGCTCGGCGCTGGCCGGGGCTGCCACGGCGACTGACAGGACAAGCACGCCGACGCATGCGGCGATGCGACGCTGCCAGGCGGGAGAGAAGAGAGAGTTCATGGCCATGCTCAGAACGGCGCCAGCGCGGAGTTGAAGAAGCGGCTCAGCCAGCCCATCGCGTTGGACTGCGCGACCGGGCCGCGGCCGCCGTAGACGATGCGGGCTTCGGCCACGCGGCTGGAGGGAATGCTGTTGTCCTGCGCGATGTCGGCCGGGCGCACGATGCCCTGCACCTGCACCAGCTCATCGCCCTGGTTCAGACGCAGGTTCTTCTGCCCCTGTACCACCAGGTTGCCGTTGGGCAGGCGCTGCACCACGGTTACCGTCACGCTGCCCTGCAGGCGGTTGCTCTGCGCGCTGTTGCCCTTGCCGGTGAAGTCACGCTTGCCATTGGCGGTCGCGCTGAGAATGTCCTTGCCGCCCAGGGTGACCGGTGCGCCGAAGATCGACGGCGTGCCGATGCTCAGGTCCGATTCCTTGGCGGTGGCGGTGTTCGCGCTGGTCGTGGCGGTGGTGTTTTCCAGCAGGGTGATGGTCAGCAGGTCGCCGACATCGCGGGCGCGACGGTCCGAATACAGCTGCAGCGTGGGGCCGGCGGCGTAGATCGCACCGGCGGTCGGTGCGGCCTGCGGCGGCATGATCGGCTGGATCGGCGCCATGGCCGGATACGGCCGCACGTCGCCGGCGATCACGCAGCCGCCAAGCAGGGCAGCCACGGCGCAGGGCAGGGCGATGCGGGCAATTTTGGAAAGGGGCGACATGGCGATCATCCGTTTGCGACGGTCAGACGTTCTGGTTCAGGTAACCGAGCATCGAGTCGGTCGTCGAAATGGCCTTGGCGTTCATTTCGTAGGCGCGCTGGGTTTCGATCATCGAGACCAGCTCTTCCACCACGTTGACGTTGCTGCCTTCCAGTGCGCCCTGGACCACGTTGCCCAGTCCGTTGAGGCCGGGGTTGCCGTTCTGGGCCGGGCCGGAGGCCGTGGTTTCCAGGTACAGGTTTTCGCCGCGGGCCTGCAGGCCTGCCGGATTGACGAAGTCGGTCAGCGTCAACGCACCGACTTCGACCGAGGCGGCGTTGTCAGCCATCTTCACGCTGATGGTGCCGTCGCTGCCGATGGTCAGCGACTGCGCGCCTTCCGGAATCTGGATGCCCGGCTGCACCGGGTAACCGCTGTTGGTGACCAGCTCGCCGTCTTGGTTGATCTTGAACGAACCATCACGGGTGTAGGCCGAGCTGCCATCGGCCATCTGCACTTCGAAGAAGCCGCGGCCGTTGACCATCACGTCCAGTGCGCGGCCGGTCTGCTGCTGGCTGCCCTGTTCGAAGTTCTTGGCGGTGGCCACCACGCGCACGCCGGTACCGATCTGCAGGCCGGTCGGCAGCTGGGTCTGCGCCGAGGACGAACCGCCGGGCTGGCGCACCTGCTGGTACAACAGGTCCTCGAAACTGGCGCGGTCCTGCTTGAAGCCGGTGGTGTTGGTGTTGGCGAGGTTGTTGGAAACCACCGACATGCGCATCTGCTGCGCATCCAGTCCGGTTTTCGCGATCCACAGTGCCTGGTTCATCTTCGAAGTCCTGTCTGGGTGAAGCCGGCCGCGCGGTGCGGCCCTTGTGTAAAGCAGTGCAAGCGGTGTGCCAGCAATGGCGCGTGCCGGTGCCGGAATTCCGTCAGCCGCCCAGTCGCAGCAGACTGTTGGCGCTGCGCGCGTTCTCGTCGCCGTGCTTGATCACCTGCACCTGCATTTCGTACTGGCGCTGCAGCTGGATCATCTGCACCAGCGCACCGGCGGCATCGACGTTGCTGCCTTCCAGCTGGCCGCTGTGCACCGTCGGGCCCTGTGCCTGGGCGAACGGCTGCTGCGGATCGGTGTTGGCGAACAGGCCATCGAGACGGCGCTCAAGGCGATCGTCGGCGGCCTGCACGATCTTGATGCGGCCGATCATCGCCATCGTCTGCGGGCCTTCGCCCTGCGGGATGATCGAGATCGTGCCGTCGTTGCCCACCTCCATTGCCTGGTACGGCGGGATGGCAATCGGGTTGTTGTTGTCGTCCAGCACCGGACGGCCGCTGGAGGTCACCAGCTGGCCGTTCGGCGTGACCGACAGCGCGGCGCCACGGGTGTACGCTTCGCTGCCGTCGGTAGCCTGCACGGCCAGCCAGGTACCGGTCTGCAGCGACAGGTCCAGCGGCTTGCCGGTGATGTGCTGCGCGCCGGCGGTGCGGTTGAAGCCGGCGTCGACGTGCAGCGCATCCACCCGCGAGGCAAAGCCCTGGCCACGGATCGGGAAGGCTTCGGTATTGGCCAGCGCTTCCTTGAAGCCGGGGGTGTCCGAGTTGGCGAGGTTGTGGCTGAGCGTTCCCTGCGCCTGCAGGGAGGCGCGGGCGCCGGTCATCGCAACGTAAAGGGCTTTATCCATGGGGGGCGTTCCGTGACAGGGTCAGCAGGTCATCAACGGATGTTGATGACGGTCTGGGTGATCTGGTCCTGCGTGGTGATCATCTGCGCGTTGGCCTGGAAGTTGCGCTGCGCGGTGATCATGTTCACCAGCTGCTCGGTCAGGTCCACGGTCGATGCTTCCAGCGCGCCAGCCTGGATCTTGCCGAGGTTGGAGCTGTCCGGCGCCGCGGTGCGCGGGGTGCCCGATTCGAAGGTCTCCACCCACAGGTTGTTGCCCTTCTGTGCCAGGCCCTGGGTGTTGTTGAAGCTGGTCAGGGCGACCTGGCCCAGCGGCTTGTCATCACCGTTGGAATAGCGTGCATACACCACGCCGCTGTCGGAGACGGTGATCTCGTTGAGCTTGCCGGCCGCATAGCCGTCCTGCTGCGTGTTGCGCAGGGCGAACTTCTCGCCGTACTGGGTCGAACCGCTGATGTCCAGGGTCATGTTCAGTTCGCCCGCGCCCGTGGTCGGCGTGAACGTTCCAAGGCTGACCTTGCCATTGGTCGGGTTGGTGAGCTTGCCGCTGTTGTCGAACGTGATCGCGGTCGGCGTGCCGGCCGGCTCGCCATCGACGTAGTTGTGCACGGTCCAGGCGTTGGTCGCGGCTTCCTTGACGAAGTACGACACCTGGATGTGGCTGACGCCCAGCGAGTCATAGACGGTGATGCCGCCGCTGGACTGGTTGTAGCTGTTGGAATCGGTCGGGTCGAAATCGGCGACCGTCGGCTCCTTGGCGTTGGCGGGCAGGGTGAAGCCCACCTTTACTTCGCTGGTCTGCTTCGGCGGGCTGTCGGTGGTCAGCAGCTGCAGGTCGACCAGGCGGCCGGCGTCGAAGCTGGTGCCATCGGCGTTGGGCGCGAACACCTGCAGGCGTGCACCCTGCGGGTTGACCACGTAGCCGGCGGAGTCGGTCTGGAAGTTGCCGGCGCGCGAATAGACGCGTGCGCCGTTCATGTTCATGGTGAAGAAGCCCTCACCGGAAATGGCCATGTCCAGGCTGCGGCCCGTCTGGTCGTTGTTGCCCTGGATGAACTGCTGGGCCACGTTGGTGACCCGCGCGCCGGAGCCGGTCTGGTTGTTGGACAGGCCGTAGCTGGTGGCGGCAAACAGATCGGCGAACTCGGCACGCGACTGCTTGAAGCCGACCGTGTTGACGTTGGCGACGTTGTTGGCAGTGACGCTCAGGTCGGTATTGGCGGCGTTGATGCCGGACAGCGAGACATTGAAGCCCATGGGATTGCTCCTGGTAGATGCGGGGGTGCGGCTCAGCTGACGCGGAGCACGTAATCGATCGGGGCCGTGCCCAGGCCCTTGAGGTTCAGGTACAGGCCATCGGAACCAACGGTCACGCTTTCCACCGGTGCCTGCACGTACGTGGAGAGCTTGGTGCTGGTGCCCGCGGTGTCGACGTGGTTGGCGACGATGGAGTACTTGCCCGGTTCCATGCGCTTGCCATTGGCGTCCTTGCCATCCCACTTGAATGCGACCTCACCGGCGGCGATGGCCTCGACACTGATCGAGGTGACCTTGCTGCCGTTGGCATCGGTGACATCGACGGTGACGATGCCGGCGGCCGGTGCAGCGACGGTGCCACTGACATCGCCTTCGGCTTCGAGTACCAGCTTCTCGGACGGCACCAGCACTTCATGGCCGACCAGCGCCGCGCCACGCAGTACCTGGTCGCTGGCCATCGATTCCTGGAAGCCCTTCACCGAGGTGTTGAGGTCGGTGATACCCTGCACGGTGGACATCTGCGCCATCTGCGCGACCATCTGCGTGTTGTCCATCGGCTTCAGCGGATCCTGGTGCTGCAGCTGCTCGGTCATCAGGCGCAGGAAGTCGGCCTGGTCGAGTGTGTTCTTCTTCTTGGTGCTGTTGCTGTTGGGGGCGTTCAGGCCGAGTGCGGCGTAGACGTCCTGGTTGGTCTGGGTGGTGACGGTGGTCATGCGGTGGTCCTCGCGGGCGCGCCTCAGCGGCCCATGGTCAGGGTGGCCAGGGCCAGTTCCTTGGCGGTGGTCAACATCTCCACGCCCGCCTGGTAATTGCGCGAGGTCGAGATCAGGTTGACCATCTGCGCCACCGGATCGACGTCGGGCTGGTAGATGTAGCCATCGGCATCGGCCAGCGGATGGCCGGGCTCGTAGCGCTTGATCGGCGCCGCATCGCTCTGGGTGATTTCCTTGACCTTCACCGAGGTGATGTTCGGATCGGTCTTGCTGGTCACGGCCTGGAAAATCGGCTCCAGCGGCTTGTAGACCGCATCGGCCGAGCCGGCGATGCTGTCGGCGTTGGAAAGGTTGGAGGCGATGGTGCTCATGCGCACCGACTGCGCCTGCAGTGCGGAGCCGGCGATATCGAAGATCGGCAGGTTGCTCATGGCTTACTGCCCCGTGATCGCGGTGAGCATGGAACGGACCTTGCTCTCGACGAAGCTGAGCGAGGCACGGTATTCCAGCGCGGCGCGGCCATAGGCGGCACGCTCGGCATCGGGGTCGACGGTGTTGCCGTCCAGGCTGGGCTGCACGCCCTCGCGGGCCACCTGGAACGGGTTCAGGCCACTACTGATCTCGTAGTGCTGCTCGTTCGTGGTGGTCATCAGGCCGTTGGCGTCCAGCCCCTGGGCATTGCGCAGGGCGGCGTCGAAGTCCAGGTCCTGGGCCTTGTAGCCGGGAGTGTCGGCATTGCCGAGGTTGCTGGCGATCAGCTTCATCCGCTGTTCGCGCAACGGCATGGCCTGGGCATGCACGCCCAGGTAATCGGTAATCAGGTTGCGCACGGTGCACTCCCACGGGAACGATGCCCGGGAAGCTGCAAGGGGTGTGCCAAAGCAGAGGAGGGTAGTGCCGGCCGCTGGCCGGCTCCCCGTTGGATCCACGACAGCCGGCCAGCGGCCGGCACTACCGGATCAGGCGGCGTCAGGCCGCCATGGCCGGATCAGGCGGCCTTACGCCGCCATCGCCACCTTGCGCAGGCGGTCCAGCACGAAGTCGGCCAGCTCGTGCGGCGAGTACTTGGCCACGAAGGCGTTGGCGCCTACGCGTTCCACCATCGCATTGTTGAATACGCCGGACAGGGAGGTGTGCAGCAGCACATACAGCCCGGACAGGCCGGCGTGGCGCCGGATTTCCGTCGTCAACGTATACCCGTCCATGGCGGGCATCTCGATGTCCGAGATCACCATGGCGTAGCGGTCGGCCGGGTTTTCGCCCGAGGCGTGGATCTGCAGCAGGTGGTCCAGCGCCTGCTTGCCATCGGACAGCAGGGTGGCGCCCACCCCCAGCTGGTCCAGCACGCTGCGGATCTGCTGGCGGGCCACGCGCGAGTCGTCCACCACCAGCACCTGCAGCTGGGGGGCGTCGGCGGGCATGGCCATGGTCGGGTCCAGCACCGCCTCGCCGCGTATCTGGGCGATGTCGGCCAGCACGCTTTCGACGTCGATCACCTGGATCAGCTCGCCCTGGAAGCGGGTCACCGCGGTCAGGTAGCTCGATTCGGCGCCCAGTTCCGGCGGCGGGTGGATGTCCTCCACCGCGATGTTGACGATGCGCTCGACCCCGCTCACCAGGAAGCCCTGGATGGAGCGGTTGAACTCGGTCACCACCAGGTAGCCGGGGGCAGTGTCCGCGTCCGGCTCACGCTCGGGGTGGCCGATGGCCAGGCCCAGGTCCAGCACCGGCACCGAGCGGCCCCGCACGTCGGCCACGCCGGCGAACTGGCCGGGCAGGCCGGGCACCTGGAACAGCTCCGGGCGGCGCAGGACTTCCTGCACCTTGAAGACGTTGACGCCAAAAAGCTGACGTCCGCCGAGACGGAACAGCAGCAGCGCCAGGCGATTGTGGCCGGCCAGTCGGGTCCGCTGGTCGATCCGGTTGAGCAGGTCATGGGACATGGCTGCTGTATCGGCGTGGGGGCGGCCGAACTTGAGCGCTTTTGTAGAGTCGAGCCTCTGGCACGCCACTTGCACGCACCCGGCCAGGTCTTACCGAACAGGAGGCGCCATGCGCCGGATCACATCTCTATTGGCCATCGCCCTGGCGTTTGTCTCGCCATGGGCGGCCGCCACCGACTGGCAGCCGGTCGCCAGCATCCGTACAGCGGCGCTGTCGACCCTGCCAGCCGGCGCCGAGGGCGAGGCCGTGGTGGCCGATGCAATGCGCCTGCCGCGCTGCGGGTCGGCCCTGCAGGTGCAGCCCACCGCCAACACCACGGTGGAGGTCAGCTGCCCCGATCCAGGCGGTTGGCGCCTGTTCGTGCCGGTGAAGGTGCGCCACAACCAGGCCGCGCTGGTGCTCACCCGTGGCATTGCCACTGGAGAAACCCTGGCCGCGGCCGATATCAGCACTGTCCAGCGTGACGCCGCACGGATCGCCGGTGCCGTGCTGTCCGATCCCGCAGCGGCGGTCGGTCGCATTGCCCGTCGGCCCCTGCAGGCCGGAAGCCTGCTGTCGGCCAACGACCTGGTCACCGAGCGTCTCATCAAGCGAGGAGACAACGTGGCCCTGGTGTCGCGGCGCGGTTCGGTCGAAGTGCGCATTGCCGGCCGGGCGATGGGCGATGCGGGCGAGAACGACCGAGTTTCGGTAGAGAACCTGTCCTCCCGCCGCATCGTGCAGGGGACCGTGGACGCCCATGGTGACGTAATCGTGGCGCGTTGAAAAAGTAAGAAATTTCCCTAAAGATCACGGCCCAGCGGTCGTTATCCCTTGTGAACGGCAACTCCAGGACACCCCATGAGCCAGAAAATCGACGGCAACCTGCAGGTCCCCCAGGCACTGCGCAGCGTGACGACCCCGGCCACCAAGCCCGGCGTCAGCGGCGATGCGCCGGCGCGCCCGGTGGAGGCTGCCGACAGCCTGCGCCTGACCGGCGAGGCCACCAACCTGCAGGCGCTCGAGCGTGAGCTGAGCACCGCCCCGGCCATCGACACCCAGCGTGTCGCCGCCGTGCGCGAGTCGCTGCAGAACGGCAGCTACAAGATCAATCCGGACGCGATCGCATCGCGCATGCTCGAACTGGACCAGCAGCTGCAGGGATGACCGCGGCGATGAGTGAACATCTTCAGCGACTTGCCCAGGCCCTGGATGTCGAGCATCAGGCCCTGGTCGAGCACGATGTGCACGCGCTGATCCGCGCGACCGGCGCCAAGCTGGAAGCACTGCGCGCCCTGGATTCCACCCCGCCGGTGGGTGAGGGCGAGCAGCTGCAGGCGCTGGCCGAGCGCAACCGCGCCAACGGCGTGCTGCTGTCGCGCCGCCGCCGCGAGGTGGACTGGGCGCTGCGCCAGCTCGGCCGCACCGAGGCATCCTCGTCGTACGACGCCAAGGGCCAGGCCCACACGGTCAACGCACGCCGGCCGCTGGCCGTCGCCTGATCGACCCACCGGCCGCCGGCAGCAGCCGGTGGGCTGCTGCGATGGCGCGGCAGCGCGTATATTGGGCGCCTGTTCGCAAGCCCCCGAGTCGCCGTGTCCGCCGCCAACGCCCTGGTTACCGCCCCCCTTCCGCCGCAGCCGGTGCTGCAGGCCCTGCTGGAGCGCGTGCGCGAAGGCATGCTGCTGTTCACCGAAGACGGGCAGGTCGCCCTGGCCAATCCGGCCGCACAGAACCTGCTGGGCAGCAACGAGACCACCGGCCCCGCGCCGCAGCGCCTGCGTGAGCTGCTGCCGCCGGATGCGCTGGAGCAGGCCCGCCTGCACGGTCAGTGGAACGGCAGCCTGCCGGTAGGCGAGGGCGTGGTCATCGCCCACCTCTACCACCACGGCCAGCCGGGCAGCGGCCACTACCTGGCCCTGTTCCGCCCCATCGAGGGGCAGGAAGACTACGAGCGCGAGCTGCAGCAGCGCCACGCCGAGCTTCGCCAGGCCTACCTCCGCCTGAACGGCACCCAGGAAAAGCTGCTGCAGTCGGAAAAGATGGCCTCCATCGGCCAGCTCGCCGCCGGCGTGGCGCACGAGATCAACAACCCGATCGGCTACGTGCACTCCAACCTGGGCAGCCTGCAGGAATACCTGCGCAGCCTGTTCACCGTCATCGAAGCGTACGAGCGGGCCCTGCGCGCGCCGGATCCGAAGGCGCTGATCCCGGAAATCGACGATATCCGTGACCGCCTGGACATCGATTTCATCAGCCGCGACCTGCCGCAGCTGATGGCCGAATCGCGTGAGGGCATCGAGCGGGTGACACGCATCGTGCGCGACCTGAAGGACTTCTCGTATTCCGGCCGCGACGAGTCGTGGAAGCTGGTGGACCTGCATTCCGGCCTGGAATCGACCATCAACATCATCTGGAACGAGCTCAAGTACAAGGTGACCCTGCACCGCGAGTTCGGCCAGCTGCCGCTGGTGGAATGCCTGCCTTCGGAACTCAACCAGGTCTACATGAACCTGCTGCTCAACGCAGGCCATGCCATTGCCGAGCGCGGCACCATCACCGTGCGCACCGGGGTGGACGGCGACACGGTCTGGGTGGAGTTCGAGGACACCGGTGGCGGTATTTCGCCGGAACTGCGCCAGCGCATCTTCGATCCGTTCTTCACCACCAAGCCGGTGGGCAGCGGCACCGGCCTGGGCCTGTCGATCTCCTACAGCATCATCAACAAGCACCACGGCCGCATCGACCTGGACAGCACGCCCGGCGTCGGCTCGCGCTTCCGCGTGGTGCTGCCGATCAAGCAGCCCAGATAGGGTATTGCGCTACGCGCTGCGAATGATCCGCCGGATATTAATTTAGTGTATTGGGGCGTGGTCACTGCGCAAGTGGCCTGCCGATAGACAGTGATGTGTTCGTTTGGCGTTTCAGTATCAGGTTGCGGTCATGAAGAAGAAGCGAGTAAGAAATTCTGGCGTGGTGGCACGCTCCACTGGAGGCGCCAATCAAGTTTCGGAGAGGAAATCTTCTATTGCGCCGCTTCTCTTGTCTAGCTTCGCATTGCTTGTTTCGCTCGCCGGCGTCTTTCTCCAGTGGCGTGCGGACGTTGCTCAACGGCGCGAGGTGGTTAATCTTTGGGTGAAGCCAAGATCCGAAAGTCAGTTTATTAGGTTATCTGATTTTGGTGCTGGCGGAGGGCTTTTAGAAACCGAAGGGGCGCTTACTGTAGCTAATAATGGTGGCATAGCAGTTGCGATTACTGGATTTGATATCAAGACTTTGCCCTCTGATAGCGTTGACAGTAGTGATCTGGGAAATGATCTCCGCGATCTCGGTAATGTGGCGGCGAGTAAGTCCGTGGGCAAGGCTTACGGATTTTTCGTCGGGCTCAATGGGGGGCTAAGGGGGAAGGATGGCAGCGTTGTCGCGCTCCCCATAGTTCTTGCACCCGGTGAGGCAAAGGTGTTTTTCGTTCGCGTAGGATTGATGGTCTCTCGACCTGTTTATGACAAGCTGGTGGCGATTGATCGCAGGGTCCCAAGAGAGCGAGATAGGATATTGAATGCGCTTTATGATGAAGGCCTGGATTCTCATGGGAATCCAGTTAAGGTGGGACAACTTGGCGGCAGTGGTCGCTTTATTGAGTTTGCCGCTCACGACGACCCGAGAATGCCGCTCTACAGTTTTGATATTTCCACCGCGCGTGGAGGAGAGTTCAGTGTGCGTCGGTTCTGGACGCCGGATGGGTTCTGACTCTACTGGCCTGTGAAGATTTATATGCGGGCAGCCAAAATATTGCTTGCTATCAAGAGATGGCGTTTATTCTGACGAGTTGGTAAATCATAATGACACTGGGTCGATCTGATTCTGCTGCCAGCTCACTGGGAGGCGGTTCTTTGGGTTGAAATTTAGTTGGAGCAGAGTCGAGCATGGCTCGATTCTACAGGTGGGTCACCGCAGCGGCGAGCGATCCTCGCCTGCATCCGCCGCTTCCACCGCCGTCGGCCCGGCATTGCTGCGCCGCTGTTCCTCGTACGTGCGGAACGCCTGGTGGATGTGCTTGCGCAGCTCGTCGTCGTTCCAGGGCTTGGTCAGGAAGCGGTAGATCGCGCCGCGGTTGATTGCATCGGTCACCGTGTTCAGATCGGTGTAGCCGGACAGCACCAGGCGGATCGTATCCGGGTACAGCATCTTCACCCGGCCCAGGAACTCGGTGCCGCTCATGTCGCTCATGCGCTGGTCGGACAGGATCACCTGCACGTCGTTGATCGCCAGCAGGTCGAAGGCATCGCGCACGTTGCCTGCAGCCAGGATGCGGTAGCCATCGCGACGGAACAGGCGCACCAGCGAACGCAGCACGTTCTCCTCGTCGTCCAGCAGCAGCAGGGTGCGGTCCGGACGGGTCTCGGCGAACGCTTCCGGGCGCAGGTAGCGGCGGCGCAGGGTCATGCCGGCGGCATCGGCCGACATCGGCTCGCCGAACAGGTAGCCTTGGAACACGTCGCAGTCGTTGCGACGCAGGAAGCCCAGCTGTGCCTGCGATTCCACCCCGTTGGCAATCACCGTCATGCCCAGCTGGTGGCCCATGGCGATGATCGCGCGGGCGATGGCGGCCTCGCGATTGCCGGCCGGCGCGCTCTTGATGAAGCTGCGGTCGATCTTCAGCTTGTCCACCGGGTAGCGCACCAGCGCGCTGAGGCTGGAATCGCCGGTACCGAAGTTGTCCAGGCTCAGGCTGATGCCTTCGTTGCGCAGGTTGGCCAGGGTCTCGTGGACGAAGTTGACGTTGTTGGTCAGCGCGCTTTCGTTGATCTCCAGCGTCAGCATCTGTGCCGGCACGCCCGCCGCCTGGATCAGCCCCATCACCTCGGCGAAGAAGTTCGGGCGCAGCAGCTGCAGGGTCGACACGTTCACCGCGATGGTGAAGTCATCGAAGCCCTGGTCGCGCCACAGCCGCGCCTGCTTCAACGCGCCTTCCAGCACCCAGGTGCCGATCTGCACGATGATGCCCAGGCGTTCGGCGGTGCGCATGAAGCGCTCCGGCACCAGCATGCCCAGGGTCGGCGACTGCCAGCGCAGCAGCGCTTCCATGCCCACCACGTGGCCATCGCGGGCGCTGACCAGCGGCTGGTAGCGCAGCTTCAGTTCGCCATTGGGGATCGCATCGACGATCTGGCGGGCGATGATGCTCTCGCTGTGCGCGCTCGGCGGGGTGTCCACCGCGTGGATGCGCACCGCATTGCCGCCTTCGCGGGCCGCCTGGTACAGCGCATCCTCGGCATGGTCGAGCAGGCGCGAGGCGTTGCTGGCGTGCTCCGGGCACAGGCTCACGCCCAGCTTGCCGGTCATGAACAGCGTGTACGGCAGCACCGACAGCGGCAGCTCCATCTGCTGGCGGATTTCTTCGGCGAAGTCTTCCGGCAGCGGCAGGTCGGCGGTGCGCGGCACGGCCAGCAGGAATTCATCGCTGCCGTGGCGCCACAGCTTGCCGCGGCCGCGCAGGTAGGACTGCAGGCGCTGCGCGACCAGCACCAGCGCCTGGTCGCCGACCTCGGCACTCATGTTTTCGTTGACCGATGCGAAGTGGTCGATATCCACGTGCATCAGCATCAGCGGGGTGCCGCCGGAGGCGGCTTCGGTGACCATGGCCTGCAGCTCGGGGTTGCCGGCGCCCAACCGATCGGGGGCGTCGTCGATGCTGACAGGGGGCATGTTGGGGTTCCACATGGCTCAGTGTTCCGGGGAATCGGCGGCGGTCGCAGTGACCACCTGGTAAGGAAGATGGACGTCGACGAGCGTACCGGCGCCATGCGCCGACTCGATGCGGACGTTGCCGCCGACGCTCTGCGCACGTTCGCGCATCACGATCAGGCCCAGGCCGCGCGGGCCGTCCGGGTCGAAACCCTCGCCGTCATCGCGGATCAGCAGGTGCAGGCCACGCTGGTCGACATCGCGCAGCTGCAGCTGCACCTGGCTGGCACGGGCGTGGCGCAGCACATTGGTCAGGCTTTCCTGGGCGATGCGGAAACAGGCCTGTTCGATGCTGTTGTCCGGGCGCGAGGGCAGGGTGTCGATCTCGGCCAGCAGCTCCACCGGCGAGGATCGGAACAGCACCCGTGCCTGCCAGCTCAGTGCCGCCTCCAGGCCCAGGGCGTCCAGCTGCGGCGGGCGCAGCAGGGTGGAGATGTCGCGCAGCTTGGCCACGGTGGTATCGGCCAGGCTGACGATCTGCGCCAGGTCCTCGCTGCGGCGTCGTGCGTCTGCTTCATCCTGCGCGGCGTAGGCGGAAAGCTTGATGGCGGTGATGGCCTGGCCGATGTCATCGTGCAGGTCGCGCGAGATGGCGCGGCGCTCGTCCTCCTGAAGCGAGAACAGGCGGCCGGCCATGGCCTGCAGTTCGCGGTTGCTGGTTTCCAGCGCGGTGCGCGTGCGTTCGGATTCGCTCAGGTCACGCACGATCAGCAGCTTGCAGTCGCGGCCGCCGTAGCGCACTTCGCCCACCGCCAGGCCGGCGTGGAAGCGGCGGCCATCGGCGCGCTGCATCACCACCACGCTGTTATGCCCGGGGCTGTGCTGCGGCTGGCCGGCACGCAGCTGCAGGCGCACCCGGTCCAGTTCCGCCGGGTCCACCAGTGCATCCAGCGGCTCGCCCAGCAGGGTCTGGCTGCCATAGCCGAACAGGGCCGCGGCCCAGGCGTTGGCGTACAGCACGTGCTCGTCGGACAGGATCACCACGCCGTCGGGGAGCACCCGCACCAGCTCGCGGAACTGCTCCTCGCGCTCACGCAGCAGGCGTCGCGACTGCTCGCGCTCGGTCACGTCCTGCAGGGTGCCCAGCACCCGCTCGCGGCCGGCCTCGTCCGTGCCACAGGCCGCGCGCAGGTGCACCATCAGGGTACGGCCATCCATCGACAGCACGGGCAGCAGCACATCCACCTGCAGCTTGGGGTCGGTGCACAGTTCGGCCAACAGCTGCTCGGTCTGCGCGGCCGTGGTCGGGTCGGCCGGCACCAGCAGTTCATCGAAGCGATGCCAGCGCCGCGCCTCGGGCGGGCGGCGGCCCAGCAGGCGGTAAACCTGGTTGGAGTAGCGGCCGAGGCCACTGGCTGGGTCCAGCTCCCAGGCGCCGATGCGGGCCAGTTCGTGTGCCTCTTCCACGCGGGCCAGGGCCTGGTCGCGGCGCAGCTGGGCCAGGTCCTCGGCGGTGCGGTCGATGGCGATCAGCAGGCGGGCGTTGTGGCCGTCGTAGCCGATCGCGTTCGAGCGCAGTTCCATCTGCCGGCGGCTGCCATCGCGCAGCTGCAGCGGGGTGCGCAGCACGCAGATCTGCTCGGGCGCCTCGCGGATCGCCTCCAGCTTGTTCTGCAGGATCAGCCTGTCGCCGGGCGGCCACAGCACGTCGATGGTCTGCTCCAGCAGCGCGTCGCGCTCCCAGCCGAAGGCCAGGCAGGCGGCCGGGTTGGCGTCGAGGATGGCCAGGCTGTCCAGGTCGTAGACCAGGATCGGTCCGGGGTTGCCCTCGAACATCTGCCGCAGGCGCAGCTCCGAGCCCTGCAGGCGCGCATGGGTGCGCAGCACATGCTCGGCCAACGGGCGCAGCAGCAGGTACAGCAGGCCGGCGCTGGCAAAGGCGAAGAAGGCGTCCTTCACGGTCTGCCAGAACGCCAGCTGCCGCGGGTCCGATATCAGTGCCGCTATGGCGCCATCGGTGGCGATCATCCAGGCCAGCGCCAGCATCAGATAGGTCAGCACCACCCGACGGCGGTCACGACCCAGCGCCTTCGCCATCTGCGGGTCGGGAGCGGGGGCGGTGCCGGTCGGTTCTGCGGGCATGGACAGGGCAAGGGGAGGGGGCGCCAGCCATATTAACGCGCGACCGCGTCCAGGCACTCAATTATCCGCCGCAGGCGCCGTTAACCACTGCGTGCCCCGCTGTCGGGCGCGCCATTCCGGAGCAACATCGCGTGGACCAAGGGATCATCGCCAGCCTGCTGCAGCACCCGCTTGCCTCGGCGCTGGTCATCGTCGACCGTGGCGGCCGTCCGCTTGCAGCCAACCCGGCCGCGCGCGAACACGGCCTGCCGGCGACGGTGGCCGCCTACGCGCCGATGCTGGAGGACCTGCGCCTGCTGGCGGCCGACGGTGGCATCGTCGCCTGCACCCTGCCGGGCGGCCCGCGCGGCCACTACGACGGCTACCTGCGCGCCGTGCATGATGGCAGCGGCAACCTGCTGGCCTTCACCCTCAGCGTGCCGGAGCCGGTGCCGGTCGATGCCGGTGGCCGTTGGGAGCTGGCGCTGGAAAGCGCCGGCCACAGCCTGTGGGACTGGGACATTCCCAGCGACCGGGTGGTACGGACGCCTTCGCTGGTGGAGGAGACCGCCAACAACATCATGTCCCGCGTCCACGGCGATGACCTGGCCGACATGCGTGCGGCGCTGGACGAGCACCTGCGCGGCCACAGCGAGCAGTACAGCGCCCAGTTCCGCTTCCGCCAGGAGGATGGCCAGTGGCGCTGGGTGCTCGACCGCGGTCGCGTGGTTGCGCGTACCGCCGATGGGCAGCCGCTGCGCATGGTCGGCACCCATACCGACATCGAGCAGCAGAAACAGCTGGAAGCGCTGCTGCAGGAACAGCAGCTGCACCTGAGCGAGGCCCAGCGCATCGCCAGCATGGGCAGCTGGTCGTTCGACCCCACCAACCACCGGTTCTGGTGGTCGCCCGAGCTGCGCTCGCTGCTGGCCCTGGCACCTGGCGAAGTGCCCGGCCAGCGGCGCTGGCTCAAGCAGCTGCACCCGCGTTCGCGCGGCGCGCTGCGTGCGGCCTGGCGCCGGCTGTGGCGCGACGGCCGTGCCGCCAACCTGGAACTGGAACTGACCCGCGGCAGCGAGCCGTCCCAGCACCTGCGCCTGTGGATGCAGCCGCTGCTGGACATGGATGGCCATCCCAAGCGCCTGCTGGGCCAGGTGCAGAACATCACCGAACAGCACCAGACCGATGCGCTCATCCGTTGGCGCACCGAGCTGCTGAACCGCGTCTCCGCGCTGGGTCGCATCGGTGGCTGCGAGATCGAAGTCAGCACCAGGCACATGCAGTGGACCGAGGAGTGCTACCGCATCCACGGCCTGCGCAAGGAGCCGATCACCCTGGACCAGGCACTGGCGCTGTACACCGAGGATTCGCGCGCGCACTTCGAGGCGGCGCTGCTGCGTATTGCCGGTGGTGGCCTGCCCGAACAGCTGGACCTGTGCTTCTACCGCCAGTCCGGCCTGCGCGTGTGGGTGCAGGTGTTGATTGAACTGGATCGCCGCGACGGCCTGCCGCCGCGCTTCGTGGTCCTGTTCCGTGACATCACCCGCGAGCGCGAAGCCAATGAGCGCATCGAGCTGCTGGCCCACTACGACCTGCTGACCGGCCTGCCCAACCGCGTGCTGCTGGGCGAGCAGACCGCCGAGGCCATCGAGGAGGCCCGCGACCGTGGCACCTCGCTGGCGATGCTGTTCATCGATCTCGATGGCTTCAAGAACATCAACGACAGCTTCGGCCACGCCACCGGCGATGCGCTGCTGAAGGCCGCAGCCACCCGCCTGCACCAGAACCTGCGCAACAACGATCTGTTCGGCCGCTTCAGCGGCGACGAATTCATCGTGGTGCTGCGCGACCTGGCCGAGCCGGAGGATGCCGGCCACGTGGCGCGCAAGCTGATCGGCTCGCTGGCCGAGCCGCTGCGCCGTGGCGATACCACCCTGAAGGTCGGCGCCAGCGTGGGCATCGCCATGCTCGGCGACAGCCAGACCGATTTCGACTCCCTGCTGCGTGCCGCCGACGCGGCGATGTACGCGGCCAAGGAAGCCGGGCGCAACACGTATCAGTACTACAGCCAGGACGCCCTGGCGCGCATCCAGCGCCGGCTGGAGATCGAGCATGGCCTGCACGGTGCCATCGAGCGCGAGGAGTTCAGCCTGGCCTACCAGCCGCTGCTGCATGCCCATCACGGTGAACCGCCGGCCATCGAAGCGCTGCTGCGCTGGCATCGTCCCGGCGTGGGCTACTGCAGCCCGGCCGAGTTCATTCCCATTGCCGAGAAGTGCGGCGAGATCGTCCGCATCGGCGACTGGGTGCTGTCCGAAGCCTGCCGCCAGGCGGCGGCGTGGGATCGTGCCGGTCTGCGTTTCGAGCGCATCGCGGTGAACGTCTCGGCCGTGCAGCTGCGTGACCGCGGGTTCGCCGAGCGTGTGATCGAAATCTGCCACGCCCATGGCTGGCCGCCGCAGCGGCTGGAGCTGGAACTGACCGAATCGGCGCTGATCCGTGACACCGACATCCTGCGCCACTGTTTCGACGTGCTGGAACGGCACGGCGTGCCGCTGGCGGTGGACGACTTCGGCACCGGCTTCTCCAACCTGCATTACCTCAACCGCTTCCCGGTGGGGCGCCTGAAGATCGACCGCAGTTTCGTGCAGGGCATGCTGCACGACACCGGCACGGCCGAAGTCACCCAGGCCATCGTCCACCTCGGTCACGCGCTGGGCATGAAGGTGGTGGCCGAAGGCGTGGAAACGCACCAGGAAGAAGACATGCTGCGCCGGCAGGGCTGCGACGAGATCCAGGGCTACCTGTACTCGCGTCCGCTCAGCCCGCGCGACCTCGCGCTGTGGCTTCGCCAGCAGCACGCCACCCCGGAAGTCGCCCTGGCCCGGTAGCGGTCGCGCCGGGCAATACCCGGCGGCACGGATCTTTGCATGGGTGAGTGCCGACCTTGTAACGGTAGCGCCGGGCCATGCCCGGCGGCACTGGTCTGTGCCCTGGTGGGTGCCGACCGTTGGTCGGCACTGATGCCTGCACTCGCGACCATCCACGCATGGCGTGGATCTACTGCCTCAGTACTGGTGGGTGCCGACCGTTGGTCGGCGCGGATGCTCATCCACGCATGGCGCGGATCTACTGGCCAGCGAACCGCCGTGGGAATTCCGAGCGCAGCCGTGCCCTTACGGCCTCAACCACGTTGGCATAGCGCCGTCGCTGGATGCGATAGCCCATGTAGAAAATCAGCGGGCACACCAGCATCGGCCATGCCATCGGGCGCACCAGCATGATAGGTACCACCAGCAGGGTCAGGATCAGCGCGAACCAGCTGCATCGACCGATCACGCGCACCTCGCGCCGCCGCATGTCGACCACGATCAGGCCCCGCATCAACCCGAAATAGCGTCCCTGGAAGGACGGCTCGAAGCTCTCGCGGAAGGCCACGCTGCCGTCGGGCAGGGCATGGAACGCCAGGCGCAGCCATTTTTCGATGGGAAGATCGTGGTCCAGTCCGGCCAGCGACAACTGGCTGAGTTCAGCCGGCGAAGCCGCGACCCGCTGGTTGAACAGGATGATGCCGGTGCGAAAGAAAAACGGCGCCCAGAACAACAGCAGCAGGACTTCGATCAGCAACAAAGCGATCAGGGCGATGGCCATCGGTCTTCCATGAACGGGACCGGCGCATCATGCCACAGCGGCTTCGGCTGCCCGAAACCAGTAGATCCACGCCATGCGTGGATGGTGTCAGGATGGCCCTGCTCCTACAGCTCAGTCATCTTCAACGAGGTCGCTCAGGTCCAGGATCTGCGGATTGACGCTGCTTGCAACGATGCTTCTGATCAGCCCCGGTCGGCGTCGAAGCGAGTAGGCGCGTATCGCATGGATGGGGCTGAATTCACACAGGTGGTAGCGAGAGTGCCCACGATCACGGGCCTGTTGAAGTTGACCTCCCTGGGATCATCCAGTGGCAGCACCCACTTCCCACCGTGTAACAGCCTGACGGTCTCTCCCAGGTATCGGGCAAGTACGACCCTCAGGGAGTCCCGCTCATCGTCGGAGAGCGTAGCTGCCATCAAGTCATGCAGGCGTTCCAGCCTGTCGAGGCTTTCGGGGCTTCCATCGAGCGCAATGCCATGGATTCGTGCCTGCGCGACCAGCCATTCGATCTGGCCGTCCATCAGCATCAGGAATTGATCAAAGGCTTCGCGGGCCTCATCCAGGTCAAGCGTCATGCTGATGTCGTGTCAGATGAAGCGGGCAGTGTGTCCCGTCCATGAAGCGCACGCCATGCAATAGATCCTAAATTTGCATCAGTGGTGCAGGATCGGGGCACCCGTCAGGGATGTTTCAATGAATCCCCATCCAGCCCAAGATCCCAGGCCATCCCCAGCAGTTCACCCGCGGGTGCGTGTGGGGCAGGGCGGGCATCGGCCAGCTGCCTCAGCTCCTCGATCTCCTCGCGTGCGACCGCCTCCAGCTGCTGCAGCTGTTCGCGCACGCTCGGGTTGCGCGGGGGTTCGGTGGGGTCGATCGGGGGCAGGGCGCGGATCAGGGTCATGGTGCGCGGGTCGGGGGCATCCAACGGCAGGTTACAGGCAAAGGCCCCGGAATGACCGGGGCCTTGCGGGCTGCCGGAGCAGGCAGCGGACATCAGGATCAGAACAGCTCGACCGTGCCGGCGCCCATGTTCTGCTGGGCCACCGGCTTGTGCGGCGGGCGCTCCCACTCGCTGCGCAGTTCGCGCAGGCGGCTGCCGGTGCGCTGCAGGGCGGTGGCGATCTCTTCGTCGAACACGCCGCCGTTACGGTGCAGCAGTTCCTGCAGGGCCACGGCTTCGCGGTTGATCGCGGTCAGGCGGTCCAGATGGGTGTGCACGCCGCCCAGGGCCTGGGTGGCGATGTCTTCGAACTGCAGGGCGCGCACGGCTTCGGCCACGCTGCCGTCGATCGAACGGGCGCACTCGGACACTTCGCGCATGCCATCGCCCAGCGAGGCATTGATCTGCGCCACGTTGTCCAGCATCGCCGCCGCTTCCTGGCGTGCTTCGCGGGAACGGTCCATGTCACGCGAGGCCATGTGCGAGACGGTCTCGCGCACCTTGGCGATGGCGTCCTTGGAGCTGTGGGCCAGCTTGCGGATCTGTTCGTTGAAGGTGGTCGAGCGCTCGGACAGGTTGCGCACTTCGTCGGCCACCACCGCGAAGCCACGACCGGCTTCACCGGCACGGGCCGCTTCGATGGCCGCGTTCAGCGCCAGCAGGTTGGTCTGGTCGGCAATCGACTTGACGTCTTCAAGCAGGGCGAAGATGCCGTCCAGGTGCTGGGCCATCTGGTCGATGTGCTGCACGGTGGTGCTGCTCTGGCCGCTCACCTGTTCCAGCGCTTCCACCAGCTGTTCCATGCGGTGGTTGGCGTGCTGGGCGAAGCGGGCGACGTCGAGGCCGGCATTGCCTTCGTCACCGGCGCGGTCGACGATGCGCGACAGGGCCTGGCTCTGCTGGCGCGACTTGCGGTTCATCGCATCGAAGCTGCCACCCAGGCTGGAGACGGCCTGGCGGATCAGGTCACGGGCGCGTTCGACTTCGCCACGCGAGCCGTCGATCTCGTTGCCGACGAAGCTGCGCAGTTCGGTCAGCAGCTGGTCCTGCTCACGCAGGACACGGGCATGTTCCGGGGAACGCTGCGCCTGGGCGCGGGTGGTCCACCACGCAAAGCCCAGCCAGCTCAGCGTCATCGTGGTCAGGATCGCCCAACGCAGGGCGGCCGGCCATTCGAAACCGATGGCGAAGGGGAGCAGCAGGGTCAAGGCCAGGGGGGCGGCCAGACGGATGAAAATGCGTGAGTACATGGACGTTCTCGGGAGGTGCACGGAGGATGTATCGGCCGTACCCCCTTTCTCTTTAACGTCGATGTGGCTTCTGGATGCGCCGGATTTCCGACGCCCCGGTGCGTCAGGGGTCAGCCGCGGGGTCGGATCCCTTTTCCACGGAAAAGGGCTCTGACCCCAAGGCCCCTCAGGCCAGCTGCCGGTCCACGGCTTCGGTCATCGCCTTGCGGCTGAGCAGGAAGTCCCAGTAGCTGCCGCCCAGCTGCCGCCAGAGCACGGCCGCACGCACGGCGGCCAGCAGCAGCGCGCGGATCTCGGCCACCACCCCGGCCTGGCCCAGGTAGTGCGGGTTGCCCTGCACCATGACGCGCGGCTTGAGGTGGCTGATGGTGTCGGCGTAGAGGCCGCCCAGGCTGGCCAGCACGTCCGGGTGGCCGCTGTCGCCCAGCTCGGCGGCCTGGCGCTGGGCACGCTCGATGCCCGAGGCGACCTTGTTCACGGTGGCGCCGTCCTGCACGAACCGCCGCTCCAGCTGCAGCACCGACAGGGCCAGCTTGGGCAGGATCGGGTCCTGGCCCTGGTTGCGGAAGTAGTTGTGCAGCAGGCGCAGGCCGGATTTCAGCGCGTCGCGGTCACCGAAGACCTCCTGCGGGGAGGCGGCATCGATGCGGAACACGCTGTCCACCGCGGTACGTACCGCCGCGGCGTCGGAATGGCCGGTATCGGCGATACGGCGTACCTGCTGCAGGGCCTGGGCAATGCCGGCCAGGGCCAGGACGCGGTCGTCGACAGTGAAACTCATGCAGCGATTACCTCAAAAGGAGAAGGGGTGGTGCGCAGGCGCTGTTCCAGCGGCGCATCGGTGGCGGCGATGACCGCGCCGCCCAGGCAGACGTCGCCGTCATACAGCACCAGCGACTGCCCCGGGGTCACGGCCCGCTGCGGGCGGGCGAAGGTCACCTGCACGCTGCCATCGTCCAGCACCTCGACCGTACACGGCTCGTCCGGCTGCCGGTAGCGGGTCTGTGCCGTGCACTCGAAGCGGCGGGCCGGCGGGGCCCCGGCAATCCAGTGCGCGGTTTCCGAGCGCAGGCGGTCGGACAGCATCCACTTGCTGTCCCGGTCCTGGTCCACGTACAGCACGTTACTGGCCACGTCCTTGCCGACCACGTACCACGGCGCCGCGGGGCGGCCGCGCACGCCGCCGATGTTCAGGCCCTCGCGCTGGCCCAGGGTGAAATAGAACACGCCCGGGTGCTCGGCGATGACGCTGCCGTCGGCCGGGTCGAGTATCTGGCCGGTCTTCGCCGGCAGGTAGCGGCCGAGGAACTCGCGGAAGTCACGCTCGCCGATGAAGCAGATGCCGGTGGAATCCTTCTTGGCATGGGTCGGCAGGCTGACGTCGCGGGCGATCCGGCGCAGGTCGCTCTTTTCCAGGTCACCAATCGGGAACAGGGTGGCGGCCAGCTGTTCCTGCCCCAGCTGGTGCAGGAAGTAGCTCTGGTCCTTGGAACGGTCGGCGCCGCGCAGCAGCAGCCACTGCTGGCCGCGCTGGGCGACCCGCGCGTAGTGGCCGGTCGCGATGCGCTCGGCCCCCAGCTCGCGGGCGGCGTCCAGGAAATGCTTGAACTTCACTTCGCGGTTGCACAGCACGTCCGGGTTGGGCGTGCGGCCGGCGGCGTACTCGGCCAGGAAGTGCTCGAATACGCCCTGCCAGTACTCGCTGGAAAAATCGCGGAAGTGGAACGGGATGCCGAGCAGACCGCAGACGGCCACCGCGTCGCGGCGGTCATCCTCGGCACGGCAGTCGCCGCTGCCATCGTCGGCCCAGTTCTGCATGAACAGGCCGGCCACGGCCTCGCCCTGCTGCACCAGGCGCCAGGCGGCCACGGACGAATCCACGCCGCCGGACACGCCGACCATCACCCGTGGGCTGCTCATGCGACCTCCTGGACCAGGGAAAGCGGATGGCGCTGGCCGGCCAGGTAGTCGGCCACCACCTGCCAGACCAGCGGGCTGCGCAGGCGCGACCCGGCGGCCTGCAGCTCGGCCGGGTCCAGCCACAGGGCGCGGTCGATGCCGGTATCCAGCGGCTGCTCGGGGTCGTGCGAGAGCGGGCGGGCGGCGTAGCAGAAGCGCAGGAACGCCGTGCCGTCAGGCGCGGTCCACTGGTAGCAGCCGATGAAGGCGGTCAGTTCCACCGTCCAGCCGGTTTCCTCGCGCGTCTCGCGCAGGGCGGCGGCGGCCAGGCTCTCGCCCGGTTCCAGGTGGCCGGCGGGCTGGTTCAGCACCTGCCGCCCCTCGATGGTTTCTTCCACCAGCAGCACGCGGCCGCCGTCGACCACCAAGGTGGCCACGGTGGCATGCGGTGCCCAGCGCGGGTCCTGCACAGCGTTCAACTCAGAGGTCGTCCTTCTTGGTCAGCTCCAGCTCCATCGCATCGGCGGTACGGATGGCCGCATCGATGGCGTCGCTGAGCTGGTCGGTGGTGGCATCGGCGTCGATTTTCACCACGAACATGGCGGTCTTGTCCTGCTTCACCCAGCCGCCCATCTTGGCGTCCTGGGAGTCTTCCAGCATGCGGTTGGCCACGGCTTCGGGGAACTGCGCGGTCTTGGACACATAGCCCGGCGACCAGATCTCACGGATGTTGTGGCTGCCGAAGTCCTCCACGGCCGAACGCACGTAGACGATCTGGGTGCGATCGCCTTCCACGTCGAACACCATCTGGTAATCGCCGTCCTCGTCCACCTCGAAGGTGTAGCCCAGCTTTTCCAGGTGGCGTGCGATGGCGGCGTCGGCCTTGCTGCTCTCTGCGGCGGTCGCGGCACCGGCACTGCCGGCGGCGGCCAGGGCGAACAGCAGAGCAGGCAGAAGGGTCCTTTTCATGAAAATCCTGTGAAACGTGGGGGACAGGCGTTGATTGTGACGGCGGCCGTGCGTGCCGTCCATTCCGCGGCGGGCCGACGCAGGACCGTCGCACCCTCTATAATGTCCAGATGCCCCGCGAGTCTTCCCCCGAATCCCATCACGATCACGGTATTGCCGTGGAGCCCGCGCGCCCGGAAGTGGCGCCGCCGCCGTTCTACCAGGTCATGATCCTCAACGACGACTACACCCCGATGGATTTCGTGGTGGACGTCCTGCAGCAGTTCTTCAGCATGGACCTGGACAAGGCCACGCAGGTGATGCTGCACGTCCATACCCGCGGCCGCGGTGTCTGCGGGGTGTTCACCCGCGAAGTGGCCGAGACCAAGGTCGCCCAGGTCAACGAGTACTCGCGCATGAACCAGCATCCGCTGCTGTGCACGATGGAAAAGGCCTGACCCCGGCGCATCGCCGGTAATCCGCACTGTTCCAGCCATGGCCGTTCTCTGGCCCCGTCTGCGTGCTCACGTTCAATCCGCCTGCCTTGCCCGCAAAGAACCCGGGCGGGGCGCGTTGCGGGTCATCACGTGGCAATCGCTGGTGGCTCGGGTAGGGTTCGCCGAAGCTCCGGCGGGCGCCCCGGGCGTGAACGATGATCAAGCAATCCGCACTGCTAACGCCATCTGAACGCAGCAATCCGCTAGGGTGATGGAAATCGCGTAGTCAGGCCGCATATTGTCCCCATCTGCCGCCGGAGTAATCCATGTTCAGCAAAGACCTCGAACACACCATCGGCCAGTGCTACAAGCGTGCCCGTGAGGCCCGGCATGAATTCATGACGGTCGAACACCTGCTGCTGGCACTGCTCGACAACCCGTCTGCCCAGGCCGTGCTCAAGGCCTGCGGTGCCGACGCCGAACGCCTGCGCCAGGAGCTGGAGCAGGCCATCGAGGCCTCCGTGTCCCGCCTGGCCGAAGACGACGGCCGCGATACCCAGCCGACCCTGGGCTTCCAGCGCGTGCTGCAGCGGGCCGTGTACCACGTGCAGTCCTCGGGCAAGAAGGAGGTCACCGGCGCCAACGTGCTGGTCGCCATCTTCGGCGAAAAGGACTCCCACGCCGTCTATTACCTCAACCAGCAGGACGTCACCCGGCTGGACGTGGTCAATTACCTGTCCCATGGCATCGCCAAGCTGGGCGAGGAGGGCGAGCAGCCGTCTTCCCCCGAGGGCGAGGGCCGCATGGACGGTGGGGACGGTGAGCCCAAGGGCGATGCCCTGACCGAATTCGCCAGCAACCTCAACGAACAGGCCCGGGCCGGTCGCATCGACCCGCTGGTCGGTCGCGCCGACGAGATCGAGCGCACCATCCAGGTCCTGTGCCGCCGCCGCAAGAACAACCCGCTGTACGTGGGTGAGGCCGGCGTGGGCAAGACCGCCATTGCCGAGGGTCTGGCCCGTCGTATCGTCGAAGGCTCCGTGCCGGACGTGCTGGCCGATGCCGTCATCTATTCGCTCGACCTGGGCGCGCTGGTGGCGGGCACCAAGTACCGCGGCGATTTCGAGAAGCGCCTGAAGGGCGTGCTGACCGCGCTGAAGAAGGTGCCCAACGCGGTGCTGTTCATCGACGAGATCCACACCATCATCGGTGCCGGTTCGGCGTCGGGCGGCACCATGGACGCCTCCAACCTGATCAAGCCGGCCCTGGCCTCGGGCGAGCTGCGCTGCATCGGCTCGACCACCTTCCAGGAATACCGGGGCATCTTCGAGAAGGACCGTGCCCTGGCGCGGCGCTTCCAGAAGATCGACATCGTCGAGCCGACCGTGGGTGAAACCTACGAGATCCTGCAGGGCCTGAAGAGCAAGTACGAGGCCCACCACGGCGTGACCTATTCGGACGAGGCGCTGCAGGCCGCAGTGGACCTGTCGGTGAAGCACATCGCCGACCGCCTGCTGCCCGACAAGGCCATTGACGTCATCGACGAGGCCGGCGCCCGCCAGCGCCTGCTGCCGGAAGGCCAGCGCAAGGAGCTGATCGACGTCGAGGAAGTCGAGGCGATCATCGCCAAGATGGCCCGCATCCCGGCCAAGCAGGTCAGCGCCACCGACAAGGACGTGCTGCAGCACCTGGAGCGCAACCTGAAGATGGTGATCTTCGGGCAGGATCCGGCCATCGGCACCCTGGCCTCGGCCATCAAGCTGGCCCGCTCGGGCCTGGGCAATCCGGAGAAGCCGATCGGCAACTTCCTGTTCGCCGGCCCCACCGGCGTGGGCAAGACCGAGGTGACCAAGCAGCTGGCGCTGCAGCTGGGCATCGAGCTGGTCCGCTTCGACATGTCCGAGTACATGGAAGCGCATTCGATCAGCCGCCTGATCGGTGCGCCCCCGGGCTACGTCGGCTTCGACCAGGGCGGCCTGCTGACCGAGAAGATCGTCAAGACGCCGCACTGCGTGCTGCTGCTGGATGAAATCGAGAAGGCCCACCCGGACATCTTCAACATCCTGTTGCAGGTAATGGACCGCGGCGTGCTGACCGATACCAACGGCCGCGAAGCCAACTTCAAGAACGTGGTGCTGGTGATGACCACCAATGCCGGCGCGGCCCAGGCCTCGCGGCGCTCGATCGGCTTCACCAAGCAGGACCATGCCACCGACGCGATGGAAACCATCCGCCGCAGCTTCACGCCCGAGTTCCGCAACCGCCTCGACGCGGTGGTGCAGTTCCAGCCGCTGGGCTTCGAGCACATCCTGCGCGTGGTCGACAAGTTCCTGATCGAGCTGGAAATGCTGCTGCAGGAAAAGCACGTCAGCCTGTCGGCCACCCCGACCGCGCGCGACTGGCTCGCCCACCACGGCTTCGACCCGCTGATGGGTGCCCGCCCGATGGCGCGCATGATCCAGGACAAGATCAAGCGTCCGCTGGCCGACGAACTGCTGTTCGGCAAGCTGGTCGATGGCGGTCGCGTCAGCATCGACGTGCGCGACGACGAGCTGGTGGTCGAGAGCCACGCCGAACCGGAGCGTTTGCTGCCGGCAACGGTGGAGTAAGGGCTGGGTTTGATGGATGTTGCAGGACAAGGGCGGCTTCGGCCGCCCTTGTTGTATCTGCTTGTCGCGCACGGCCTTGCATGTGCAGGGAATCAAGGCAGACGTCTGCCGTACAGCGATACGGGAACCGCAGTGTATCGCGCAACGATACGGAATACAGTCGTGATCAGGACTATCACTGAGAGCCGCATGATCCATCACCATCCCCATCCCGGCGAAACGCTGAAGGCCATGGTGTTTGACCCGGCCTCGCTATCCGTCACTGAGGCTGCCGACCGCTTGGCGATGTCGCGCGTGGCGCTTTCCCGCGTCATCAACGGTAAGGCGGGCATAAGTCCGGACCTCGCCATCCGCCTGGAAATGGCGGGCGTGAGTACGGCTGTGTTCTGGATGGGGTTGCAGTCGAATTACGATCTCTGGCTTGCGCGGCAGCGCGGGCAGCCGACAGTGCAGTCGCTTCTCGCCGCGCGCGAAGGCTGACATCTGCACCACCGGTTTCAACAAGGGCGGCTTCGGCCGCCCTTGTTATATCTGCCATCAACGGCTGCGTTGGCGTGCCTTCTGCTTGAAGGCCGTCGCATCGATCGGCTCGACGCTGGCAACGGCGCAGTAACCGCCGTCGGTGCGCAGTTCGGTGCGCCCGGCGCCGCAGACCTGGCCCTGCTCGCCATCAGTCACGAACGTCAGCTTGCGCGAGTAGCCGGCCTTGCTGCAGTCATCCTTGAAGTGCACCACATAATGGTCCTGGCCATTGCGCAGCAGGATGTTGCGCGATGCGCCGGCGCGCACCAGCTGCAGGTCGCTGTCCAGCTGGATGCAGGCATCGGTTCCGGCCGGCGGAGTATCCGCGGCATGGGCGGGCGTCGCCAGGAGGGTGCTGGCAGACAGCGCCAGCGCGGCGAACAGGGCGGGCAGGGAGTGCATGTTCATGGCGGGGCAGGGGATGGCGATCCGGACTGGATCGGGTACCACTTTGCCGCCACCGATGCGAATGCGAATCTGCCTCAAGGCGGCCTGACCGATGCCACGGTGTGTTCGGTCAGGGTGACCTCCGGCAGGGTCGGATTGCAGGCATGACAAAAGGCCAGCAAGCGACGCTGGCCTTGTCAGGATGGCGCAGAGCGCCGACCGCTTACTTCATGCGGTAGGTGATACGACCCTTGGTCAGGTCGTACGGGGTCATTTCAACCTTGACCCGGTCACCGGTGAGGATGCGGATGTAGTTCTTGCGCATGCGGCCGGAGATGTGGGCGATGATTTCGTGCCCATTTTCCAGACGAACGCGGAAAGTGGTGTTCGGCAGCGTCTCGCTGACGGTGCCCTCGAACTCGATGGAATCGTCTTTCGACATGTAGTCCTGTGCGGTTCAGAAAACGGCCACGCTGGGCCTAAGGCGCGGTATTTTACGCGCCCTTCGCTCAGCTTGCAAAGATCTGGTTAATTGCCCGCAAGATCCCGGGCAGGCAGGCGTCCGACGGCCTGGGTCCAGGGGCCTTCACGGCCCTCTTCGCGCACCGCCTGGCGGACATGCTGCAGGAATTCCTCGCGCGGCAGGTGAACCGCCCCCATCCGCAGCAGGTGCGGGTTCTCCACCTGGGCATCGACCAGCGGCCAGCCCCAGCGGTGCAGGGTCGCGGCCAGCGCCGCCAGGGCGATCTTGGAACCGCCGCTGGCGCCGCTGAACATGCTTTCGCCGAAGAACATCCGGCCGATGGCCACCCCGTAGATGCCGCCGACCAAGGTCTGCTGGTCCCAGACCTCGAACGAGTGGGCGAAGCCGAGATCGTGCAGGTGGCTGTACGCGTCCACCATCTCCGGACTGATCCAGGTGCCGTCCTGGCCCGGGCGAGGTGCGGCGGCGCAGGCCCGCATCACCCGATTGAAAGCGGTATCGGCGGTCACTTCCCAGGTGCTGGCGCGCAACTGGCGGCGGAAGCGGCTGGACAGGTGCACGCCATCGGTGCGGAAGACCATGCGCGGATCGGGCGACCACCACAGGATCGGCTCGCCCTCGCTGAACCACGGAAAGATGCCGCCGGCATAGGCGTTGAGCAGCCGCAACGGATGCAGGTCGCCCCCCACCGCCAGCAGCCCGTCGGGTTTGCGCAGCGCGGTTTCGGCTGGCGGGAAGGGCGAATCCGGCGCATCGGCCAGGCGCCAGGGCAGCGGGCGGGTCATGCGGGCATTGTATTCGTCGCGGCCCCGCGCGAATGCCTGGGTTGGCGCGTCATCCGTCCGCGCGAAACGGGCTGTGCCCCATCAATTCCTGCCGGTACCGACGCACGTCGCGCCGTTCCTGCCGGCACCACTCCAGCAGTGCCTCGGCAAAATCCGCGTCGGCCACCCAATGCCGGCTGCGCACCAGCGTAGGCAGGAATCCCCGCGCCAGTTTGTGTTCGCCTTGTGCGCCCGGCTCGAAACGCGCCAGTCCCTCGCGCAGGCAGTACTCGATGCCCTGGTAGTAGCAGGCCTCGAAGTGCAGGCCAGGCAGGGTGGCGCCGCCCCAGTAGCGGCCGTACAGCGTGTCGCCACCGCGCAGGCACAGCGCACCGGCAATGGGTTCGCCCTCGTACTCGGCCAGGAACAGCACCAGCCCGCGCCCCAGCGAAATCGCAAGGTGGCGCAGGAACGCCTCGGTCAGCGCCGGTGCGTTGCCGTACTCGAGGAAGGTCTGCAGGTAGAAGCGGTACATCGCCTGCAGGTCGGCGCGGCTGGCCTCATCGCCATGCACCACCCGGAAGCTGATGCCCTGGCGGACGACCTTTGCCCGCTCCTGGCGGATGTTCTTGCGGCGCTTGTGATCCATCGCGCCGAGGAACTGCTCGAACGTGGTCCAGTCGCCCGGGTTCTGCCATTGGAACTGCACGTCCTCGCGCAACAGCCAATCATCGCTGAAGGCCTGATCGTCGTCGGAGGTGTGGAAATTGATGTGCGCCGACGACACATCGAGCCCTGGTAGCTGCTCCCGGAGCGCTGAAAGCAGGGCGGGTCGATCTGAATCGTGACGGGTGAGCAGGCGAGGTCCGGTCACCGGCGAATACGGCACTGCGCCCAGCCACTTCGGGTAGTAGTCGCGACCATGCCGCGCGTAGGCATTGGCCCAGGCATGGTCGAACACGAACTCGCCATGGGAGTTGGTCTTCAGGTAGCCGGGGATGGCGCCGACCAGGGTGTCGCCGTCCCACAGGGTGAAGTGCTGCGGCTGCCAGCCCCAGTCGTCGCGCAGGCAGCCGTGGGCTTCCAGTCCGGACAGGAAGGCGTGGCTGACGAAAGGGTTGCGGCCGTCGTGCAGCGCATCCCAGTCGGTGGCGGGAATGACCTGCAGGGAGTCGAGGAAGCGGGCGGAAGGCATGGGGGAAAGGATAGGGCAGGTCGGGTGCGAACGGGGCTGGCGGATTCGGGTTGGTCTGTTTCGGGGCTGCCGTGAGGAAAGTTGGAAATCTCTGGTTGTGCGCAGCTGGTGGAGGTTCGGAAGAGCGGTGCCGCGCAGGGTGTGGGGGCGTTGCAGGAGCGGCGCATCCACTCCTAAGGAGAAATCAAAGATGAAAGGAATACGTCTGGCTGTGCTGGCAATTGCTTGTGGCCTGGCTTCCCCACAGCAGGTGTTGGCGTCTGAGGCTCCGATCTCGCGTGGCATGGAAGATCCAGGCATCTATGCCGAACTCGTGGCAATGCTTGAAAAGGAGGTTGGTACCCGGTTGACGAGTTATCTGAAGCAACGAGGAATTCTGAGGCAGGTGACGGTCGGAATCGTGATTGAGCCGCGAAAGCGCAGGATGGTCGTCGACTTTGGTCCCGGCTACCTGCCGGGAAAGGAGCAAAGTTACGGCGAGCTCTTTCTTATACCTTTGGCCGCTGATCTTCGGCGCTACGCAGAGAAGTCTGGACTGGAACTCCTGGACGTGGAGTTCTTTTTCCAAGGCAGGCCGATGAAAGAGCACTTCCCTGACGACCACCCTCAACCTGCACTGGTGAAACGCCAAGCGGTCCACAGCAAAGCCCTGGTTTCATCGAGTCATGGATACGTTGCCTTGCATCCCGGCGGGCAATGGGAATTTCAGCGGCCGGCCCCGCTCGGGCTGCAGGAGGATGTGCTGAGCCCACTGTATGGCGATGAGCTGGAGAGTCTGCTGGAGCAGCGCAGTGGCTTGACCGTGTCTCGTGCTCGAAGCCGCTCGACGGATCCTCATCCGGAGTCTGCCCATCCCTGGGAGGAAATGTCAGCGCGCTATCACCTCAAGGCGCTACTTCCTGACCGTAAGGACATCTGGAATGAGATGCCAAATAGTCCTGACAGGGATCGTGAGGTGAGCGAGGATATTCGCGCCCGTCCCAACTACGCCAATCACCTTGGTGTCGATGTGATGTTCAGCCTACATACGAACGGTAGTGTGAACACGGGTGTCCGCGGCACAGAGGTTTATCACCATCGCGACAAGCCAGAGGACAAGGCGCTGGGTGACAGCATTCTGTGCGGAATGAAAGAAGTAATTCGAGCCCAGCCGGGGTATGAGGAATTTCCCGTGAGAACTGGGTCGGTCGCTGACGGGCATGGCGAGAACCGTATTGGCAAAATGCCGTCTGTCATCGTCGAAACCGCCTATCACTCAAACCCTGACGATGTGGCCGCATTGCAAGATCCTGTATTCCGCTCCGCTGCGATGAAGGGGGTTGAGAAAGGCTACCGCCTGTGGGCGTCTGAAAAAGCCTGTGTACCTCTTGCGGGAAAAGCCATCTCCGACGTCGAAGTGCACTCTGGCAAGCGGGTGGAAGTGGACATTCCGCTCGTCGGGAATCCGCAGTATCCGATACAGATCATCACGACCAATACACAGTGTCCGCCGAACTGGACCTGCGGCAAAGGCAAGCAGGTTATCAATTCCCCCGATGAGCCAACCAGAATTGGTGTCAGTTGTGGTGTGGGAAGTTCTGGCACGCTCGGGTGGGAAACGCATGTGCTGGACGCTGACGGGGTGGCTTCGAAGCCGGTGCCGTTCTCGGTGCGTTGCGTGCCGGGCCGAGAAGAAGATCGGGCGCGTGGGCGCCCGTTCTCCGCAGTCGAACATGGCTCGACTCAACAAAGACCGGTGCAGGCGTCAACTGGCTTTGTCCTGTGCGTCCAGGTAGCGCTCGGCGTCCAGTGCGGTCATGCAGCCGAGGCCGACCGAGACGATGGCCTGGCGGTAGTACTGGTGGATCACGTCGCCAGCAGCGAACACGACTTCCACTTCGGGTAGTAGTCGCGACCACGCCGCGCGTACGCGTTGGCCCAGGCATGGTCGAACACGAACTCGCCATGGGAGTTGGTCTTCAGGTAGCCGGGGATGGCGCCGACCAGGGTGTTGTCATCCCACAAGGTGAGGTGCCCCGGCTGCCAGTCCGGACAGGTAGGCGTGGCTGACGAAAGGGTTGCGGCCGTCGTGCAGCGCATTCCAGTCGGTGGCGGGAATGGCCTGCAGGGATCGAGGAAGCGGGCGGAAGGCATGGGGGGAAAGGATGGGGTAGGTTGGATGCGAACGGGGCTGGCGGAATCGGCTGGTCTGTTTGGGAGGCTGCCGTAAGCAAACTTGTAAATCTTCGTTTGTGCGTGCCCGGTAGAGGAATTAAAGTGTGGTTCTGCGCAGGGTGTGGGGTGCCGCAGAAGCGGCGCATCCACTTCATGCGAGGAGTAGTCATGATGACCCGGAATTCTCAGCGAATCGCCCTTCCTCTTCTGTTGGCAGTTCTTGGAAGCGCAGTCGTCCCCTTCCTTGTTCAAGCTGCCGATTCCCCTGGCATCGCCCAGCGCGATGCCGAGCTTGACAACCTGCTGACCCAGAAGGCGCGCGATATCTTTGAGCGTGTCAAGCTGGTGGATGGTCAGGCGCGAAGCCGTCGGGTCGATGTCGTTGCTGATATCGACAAGGGCGTCGTAACGATCTCGCTGGATCGATCATTCCTTCCTGACAACCATGGGCCGTCGTATGAGGACCAGACCAGCGAAATCAACTTCGGGCTACTGCACTGGGCCGAGCAGGTGGCGCCCTTTAGTAGTGTCATCCACCTTTACGACGGGAAGCCCGCTGAGTACTACTTTCCTGAGATCAAGGCCCAGACGATGCGGCAAGAGAAGCAGGGGAGGAGCGACGGCGGGGGCGGCCTGCAGAGATTTGAGGAGGGGGCGGAGAGCGTGAGGAATAGGACCGACATTCCTCAACGTGCAAGTCCCCGAGCGTCGTGAACGCCTTAAGGATTCTTGCAATTTCGTGAGTGCGTGAACTTCGTTTCGTTCTTCATCTCGGGCAGGTGTGACGTTGAGGGGGCAGCGCATGGGCTGCGAGGACCCAAATTGAAGGACAGGCACATGACACTGTCCTGGCTGTTTCGCTGCACGCCATACACTCTCCTTGCAATTGCGTTGCTTCTCGCCTCTCCGCCATCAATGGCGGATCCTGGATCGCTAGCGACGAGCGCCCCGCACAGCGACACACAGCTTGACGCGATGCTGACCCTCAAGGCGCAGGAAATCCTGGATCGAATGGAGCGGCTTGAGGGGCAGTCGACCGATATCCGTGTGCAGGCCTCATTCGACTTCAATGAGGCGGCGATTCAAGTTCATTTTGGTCCTGGGATCCTGCCGAATGACTACGGCGCCAGCTTTGAAGATCAGCATGACGAATTTCGTCATAGCTTGACGCGCATTGCGCAAAAGGCTGCGCCAGTAAAGAAAATTACATTCCGCTATGACGGTCGCGAGATCGAAGCGTACTTCCCGGAAGTCAGGCAGGAGGCGGAGGATGCTCAGAGGGCGCGCGAAAGGAGGTCGCGGGGCTTGGGCACTCCCGATGCGGAGCGCATCCGCGGGCCAGGAGGCGCGGTCGCCACACCCGATGTCCCCGCCGGAGTCGAGGCTGCGACAGCAGGATGAAAAAACGGGCGCTTGCGCGCCCGTTTTCCTCAGTCGAGCATGGTCGACGCTACAACCGTTGGGTCAAAGCCTCAGCTGGCCTTGCCCTGCGCATCCAGGTAACGCTCTGCGTCCAGCGCGGCCATGCAGCCGAAGCCGGCCGAGGTGATCGCCTGGCGGTAGTGCTGGTCGGCTACGTCGCCGGCGGCGAACACGCCTTCGACCGAAGTCTGGGTGGCGTTGCCGCCCAGGCCCGAGCGGATTTCCAGGTAGCCGTTGTTCATGGCCAGCTGGCCGTCGAACAGCTGGGTATTCGGGTGGTGGCCGATCGCCACGAAGAAGCCGTGGGCCTCGATGTCGCGGGTGCTGCCGTCCAGGGTCGACTTCACGCGCACACCGGTCACGCCGGCGTCGTTGCCCAGCACTTCTTCCACCTGGTGGTGCCAGACGGTCTCGATCTTGCCGGCCGCCACCTTGGCGAACAGCTTGTCCTGCATGATCTTTTCCGCCTTCAGGGTGTCGCGGCGGTGGACCAGGTAGACCTTGCGGGCGATGTTGGACAGGTACAGGGCTTCTTCGACAGCGGTGTTGCCGCCGCCGACCACGACCACATCCTGGTCACGGTAGAAGAAGCCGTCGCAGGTGGCGCAGGCGGAGACGCCACGGCCCTTGAAGGTCTCTTCGGTCGGGATGCCAAGGTACTTGGCGGTGGCGCCGGTGGAGACGATCAGCGCATCGCAGGTGTACTCGTGGCTGTCGCCGATCAGCTTGAACGGACGCTGGGACAGGTCGGCCGTATGGATGTGGTCGAAGATGACCTCGGTCTCGAAGCGCTCGGCGTGGGCCTGCATGCGCGCCATCAGGTCCGGGCCCATCAGGCCGTGGGCGTCACCCGGCCAGTTGTCCACCTCGGTGGTGGTCATCAGCTGGCCACCCTGCTGCAGGCCGGTGATGACAACCGGCTTCAGGTTGGCGCGGGCGGCGTAGACGGCGGCGGTCCAACCGGCCGGGCCGGAACCGAGGATGACGAGGCGCTGGTGGCGGGAGGGCAGGCTGGTGCTCATGTAAACTCGCGAAAAGGTAGATGGGACAAGGCGCTGGCGATGTTTGCGCAGCATCCTCGGCAGGTCATAGAGTGGCGGCTGGGGCGGGGTGATTCAAGCCGATGAACAGAACGCCGTCACCCACGGGTGGTTTTGGCGCCTGTCGGCACCCTGGATGGCCCCCGTGACTGAAAACTGACGCCGTGTCGTTTATTATCAAACACTAACAGCGCATTCCAAAGGTATGGTCTAAGGTGGCGAAGCAGGTGCCCGAACGCTCCAAGTCCGACGACAAAAAGGCGTCGCGTCGCTCGGCGGCAGCGGCCACGACCGACAATCCCCGCCGTCAGCGCCTCTGGCGCGACCTGGGCCTGATCGCCATCGCGCCGGCGCTGCTGTATCTGGCCGCCAGCCTGTTCACCTATTCAGCCAGTGATCCGGGCTGGTCTCACACCGGCAGCGTGGTCGCGCCCGTGCACAACATGGGCGGCCGCGCCGGTGCGTGGATCGCCGACGTGCTGCTGCAGCTGTTCGGCTACATCGCCTTCCTGCTGCCGGTCGTGCTCGGCGCGCTGGCGTGGATCGCCATGTTCGGCCTGAAGCGTGAGAGCAAGGGCGAGAACGATCTCGATCCGGCCCTGCGCCTGGTCGGTCTGGTCGGCTTCCTGATCGCCGGTACCGGCTTCCTGCACGTTCGACTGTTCAGTGGCGACGTGTCCAGCGCGGGCGGCATCCTCGGCAAACTGGTCGGCAGCTCGCTCACTGTCGGCTTCGGTGCGCTGGGTGCGAACCTGTTCGTGCTGGTGCTGCTGCTGGCCTCGATCACCCTGGCCACCGGCCTGTCGTGGTTCGCGGTGATGGAGAAGATCGGCCGTGGCGTGATGTCGCTGGCGCCGTTGCTGGAACGCAAGAAGGAGCAGGCCACCGAGTGGCAGCAGACCCGCGCCATGCGCGAGGAGCGCCAGGAAGTGCGCAAGGCCGATGCCGAGGTGCGCGCCAAGCGCGAGCCGGTGAAGATCGAGCCGCGCCCGGAGCCGGTGATCGAGAAGAGCGACCGGGCCAAGCGCGACACGCAGATTCCGATGTTCCGTGGCGTCAACGGCGATGGCTCGGACCTGCCGCCGCTGGCCCTGCTGGATGATCCGAAGCCGCAGCCTGTTGGCTACGACAAGGACACCCTGGATGCGCTGTCTCGGCAGATCGAGTTCAAGCTCAAGGATTTCCGCATTGACGCGCAGGTGGTCGGCGCCAATCCCGGCCCGGTCATCACCCGCTTCGAGATCGAGCCGGCACCAGGCATCAAGGTCAGCCAGATCAGCTCGCTGGACAAGGACATCGCCCGCGGCCTGTCGGTGAAGTCGGTGCGTGTGGTCGACGTCATTCCGGGCAAGTCGGTGATCGGCCTGGAAATCCCCAACGTCACCCGCGAGATGATCTACCTCTCCGAACTGCTGCGTTCGAAGGAGTACGACAAGTCGGCCAGCGTGCTGACCCTGGCGCTGGGCAAGGACATCGCCGGCCGGTCCACCGTGGCCGACCTGGCGCGCATGCCGCACCTGCTGGTGGCCGGTACCACCGGTTCGGGCAAGTCGGTGGCGGTCAACGCCATGGTGCTCAGCCTGCTGTTCAAGGCCTCGCCGAAAGACCTGCGCATGCTGATGATCGACCCGAAGATGCTCGAACTGAGCGTCTACCAGGGCATCCCGCACCTGCTGGCGCCGGTGGTCACCGACATGAAGGAGGCCGCCAACGGCCTGCGCTGGTGCGTGGCCGAGATGGAGCGCCGCTACAAGCTGATGAGCGCGGTGGGCGTGCGCAACCTGGCCGGCTTCAACAAGAAGGTGAAGGACGCCCAGGACGCCGGCCAGCCGCTGATGGACCCGCTGTTCAAGCCGAACCCGGAGCTGGGCGAAGCCCCGCGCCCGCTGGAGACGCTGCCGTTCATCGTCATCTTCATCGACGAATTCGCCGACATGATGATGATCGTCGGCAAGAAGGTGGAAGAGCTGATCGCGCGCCTGGCACAGAAGGCACGTGCGGCCGGCATCCACCTGATCCTAGCGACCCAGCGCCCGTCGGTGGACGTCATCACCGGCCTGATCAAGGCCAACATCCCGACCCGCATCGCCTTCCAGGTCAGCTCGAAGATCGATTCGCGCACCATCCTCGACCAGTCCGGCGCGGAAACCCTGCTGGGCCACGGCGACATGCTGTACCTGCCGCCCGGCACCGCCATGCCCGAGCGCGTGCACGGCGCCTTCGTCTCCGACGATGAAGTGCATCGCGTGGTCGAGCACCTGAAGGCGATGGGCCCGGCCGACTATGTCGACGGCGTGCTGGACGAAGTGCAGACGATGGGCGATGGCGTGGTGGTCGGTGCGACCGGCCTGCCGGAAACCAGTGCGGCAGGCGACGAGTCCGACCCGCTGTACGACGAGGCGCTGCGCGTGGTCACCGAGACCCGTCGCGCGTCCATTTCCGGCGTGCAGCGCCGCCTGAAGATCGGCTACAACCGTGCGGCACGACTGATCGAGGCCATGGAAGCGGCTGGCGTGGTCAGTGCTCCCGAACACAACGGCGACCGTACGGTGCTGGCACCGCCGCCGCCGAAGTAAGTCCCGCCACGCCTACGACGTCCAAGGATCCGACGCATGTTCCGACCCGCTCCCTGCGCGCTGGTGCTGGCCTGTCTGCTTGCCGCCAGCCCGGCCCTGGCCGGGGCGTCCGCCTCGGCGCCGAACCCGGCGCCGCCCTCGGTCAGCAGCGATGCCGAGGCCAGCAACAACTTCAGCTTCGTCCGTTACCGCGCCGATTACGTGGTGCGGCCGGATGCCGGCAACGTGCAGACCGAGACCTACGAGATCCTGCTCAAGACCAAGGCGGCGGTGGAGCAGTTCAGCCAGGTGCGGCTGAGCTATAGCGAGAAGATGGAAACCCTGGACGTGGTCAGCGCCTACACCCTGACCGCCGATGGCCAGCGCCGTGATGTGCCGGCCGACCGCATCTACACCCAGGAAAGCTATTCCAGCGCGGCGGCGGCGATGTACGCCGACCGCAAGGTGCGGGTGATCGTGTTCCCGAACCTGGCGCCGGGCACGCGCCTGGTCTACCAGGTGCGCCGCACCCAGCAGACCCCGTATTTCCCCGGTTATTTCGGCCTGTGGGAGACCTTCAATGTGTTCACCCAGTACGACGATGCCGAGGTGACCCTGAGTGCGCCGGCCAGCCTGCCCATGTATGTGGACAGTCGTGGCGTGCAGGGCAGTGACACGCCGACGGTGAAGAACGGCCAGGCGCAGTGGCGCTGGCGCTACCAGCGCCGCGATCCGATGCAGGCGCAGAACTGGGCGGCGGCCGTCTGGGAGTTCGGCCCGAACATCATGGCCAGCACGTTCCGTGACTGGGCCCAGGTCGGGCACGCGTACCAGGTCAAGGCCAGCGAGGCGGCCCAGGTGACACCGCAGATCCAGGCGCTGGCCGATGAGGTGACTGCCGGCATCAGCGACCGCAAGGCGCAGGCCGATGCGCTGTACCGCTGGGTGGCGCAGAACATCCGCTACGTGGCGGTGTACCTGGGCAATGGCGGGCTGGAGCCGAACAGCGCGCAGAGCATCCTCGACAACCACTATGGCGACTGCAAGGACCACGTGGTGATCCTGGAGGCGCTGCTGGCGGCGAAGGGCATTGCCAGCTCCCCGGTGCTGATCGGCGCGGGTGGTGGCCCGACGCTGCCGAAGATTCCGGTGCTGGGTCGCTTCAACCACGCCATCACCTACGTGCCCGAGTTCGATCTCTACCTGGATTCGACCAGCGCCTGGGCGCGCTTCGGCCAGCTGCCCGACGGCGACCTCGGCGCGCCGGTACTGCGCACCCGTGACGCGTCGTTGGCGCGTACGCCGGCCAACGATCCTCAGCGCAACGCCGCGGCGATGGACGTGCGCTTCACCTTCGATGCGCAGGGCAACCTGAGCGGCGAGACCGTGCCGCAGCTGAGCGACAACACCGAGATCGGCATGCGTGCGCAGTTCGCCCAGCTCAACGCGCAGAACCGCGCGCGTGCCGAGGAGTCGATCATGGCCGCCTCCGGCTTCGACGGGCGCGGCCAGCTGCAGCTGCAGGGCGTGCCGGTCGATTTGACCCATCCGTTCGGCTACCGCATGACCTTCCAGGCCGAGGACTACGTGGACTTCAGCGTGGCCGGCGGCATGGCTGTGCCCGACCCGCCGGGCGGCGAGTCGGTGCGTGGCCTGTACGCCACGGCGTCGGCGCCTGCCAATGAAGCGCCGTTCTACTGCAATGCCAGCCTGCGCGAAGAGACCTACCGACTGCAGTTCCCGGGCAGCGTGCCGATCATCGCCATCCCGCAGAGCCAGCATTTCAGCAATGCCGCTGGTGACTACCGGGTGGACTGGGCGCGGGAAGGGCAGGAGGTGATCGTCCACCACCGCCTGCAGCAGAACGCCGTGCGCGGTGCCGATGCACTGTGCCAGCCGCAGGATTACCCGGCCTTCCGGGCGCTGTACCGCGAAGTGCGGCGTGGCTTCCGCGGGCAGGTGCTCTACGGCAGATTGCCAGGTGCGGCTGGCTGAATCGCCGATGCACGTGCGGGGCGGCATAATGTCGCCCTGATCGCCCATTCATCTTTGCCCGCGCACACTGGCTCCCAACTTTCCTGGCGCATGCGCCCACAGGATTCCTGCATGAACATCCGCTTCCGTCGTTTCCTTGCCACCACCACCCTGGCCGTGGCCTGCGCTGCTGCCGGCAGCGCCTGGGCTGGCGCCCGCGATGACCTGAAAACCTTTACCAGTGGCCTGAAGGGCCTGGATGGTCAGTTCAGCCAGCAGGTCTTCGACAGCCGCGGCAAGGTGAAGGAATCGACCAGCGGCCGCGTGGCCCTGTCGGCGCCGCGCCTGTTCCGCTGGGAATACGTGCGCCCGCATGAACAGCTGATCGTGGCCGACGGCAAGAAAGTCTGGATGTACGAGCCGGACCTGGAGCAGGCCACCGTGCGCGAGCAGGGCAAGGAAGAGCAGAACAGCCCGCTGACCGCGCTGATCAACCCGGCACTGCTGGAGCAGCAGTACGACCTGAGCGAAGAGGCCGCCAAGCGTGACGGCCTGCAGTGGCTGTCGCTGTCGCCGAAGCGCGACACCGAAGCCAGCTTCCAGTACGCCGCGCTGGGCTTCAACGCACAGGGCCTGGCCAAGATGGAAATCACCGACGCCGTCGGCCAGCGCACCGTCATCACCTTCAGTGGCTGGAAGCGCAACCCGGGCTTCGCCGCCGGCACCTTCAGCTTCACCCCGCCGAAGGGCACCGACGTCATCGGCAATTGATAAGGGTCGCCGGGCATGGCCCGGCGCTACCCGCTTTGGTGGGTGCCAACCGTTGGTTGGCACGCTTTTGCTCTGCTTTGGTAGGTGTCAACCTTGGTTGACACGCCGTTGATCCGCCGGGCATGGCCCGGCGCTACCAACGGGTGGCGCGGTACAATGATCCGGTGCCAAGACATCGTTCCACTTCATTCCCCGGCCCCGATCTGCTGAGCGTCGATCGGGATCATCTGCGCCCGCTGGCCGAGCGCATGCGCCCGCGCACCCTCGACGAAATGGTCGGGCAGAAGCGCCTGCTGGCGCCTGAGAGCGCGCTGCGCCGTGCGGTCGAATCCGGCCGCGTGCACTCGATGATCCTGTGGGGTCCGCCGGGCTGCGGCAAGACCACGCTGGCGCTGCTGCTGGCCGAATACTCCGACGCCGAATTCCGCGCCATCTCCGCCGTGCTGTCCGGCCTGCCGGAAGTGCGCCAGGTGCTGGCCGAGGCGGCGCAGCGATTCGCTGAAGGCCGACGCACCGTGTTGTTCGTGGACGAAGTGCATCGCTTCAACAAGGCGCAGCAGGATGCGTTCCTGCCGCATATCGAGCGCGGCACCATCCTGTTCGTCGGTGCCACCACGGAGAACCCGTCGTTCGAGCTGAACTCGGCGCTGCTGTCGCGCTGCCGCGTGCACGTGCTGGAAGGCGTCTCGCCCACCGACATCGTCGAGGCGCTGGAGCGTGCGCTGGGTGATCGCGAGCGCGGCCTTGGCGAAGAGCGCATCGAAGTGGCGCCCGAGCTGCTGCTGGAAATCGCCACGGCTGCCGACGGCGACGTGCGCCGAGCGCTCACCCTGCTGGAAATCGCCGCCGAGCTGGCGGGCGGGGAGGGTGGTCGCATCACTCCGCAGACCCTGACCCAGGTGCTGGCTGACCGCACCCGCCGCTTCGACAAGGGCGGCGAGCAGTTCTACGACCAGATCTCGGCGCTGCACAAATCCGTGCGCAGTTCCAATCCGGATGCCGCGCTGTACTGGCTGACCCGCATGCTCGATGGTGGCTGCGATCCGTCCTATCTGGCGCGCCGGCTGACCCGCATGGCCATCGAGGACATCGGCCTGGCCGACCCGCGCGCGCAGAGCATGGCGCTGGAAGCGTGGGATATCTACGAGCGCCTGGGCAGCCCGGAGGGCGAGCTCGCCTTCGCGCAGCTGGTGCTGTATCTGGCCAGTACCGCCAAGTCGAACGCCGGCTACGCGGCCTTCAACCAGGCCAAGGCCGACGTGCGCGAAAGCGGTACCGCAGAAGTGCCGCTGCACCTGCGCAACGCCCCGACCAAGCTGATGAAGGAGCTCGGCTACGGTGCCGAGTACCAGTACGACCATGATGCCGAAGGCGGTATCGCGCTGGACCAGACGGGTTTCCCGGACGCAATGGGCGAGCGGGTCTACTACAACCCGGTGCCGCGCGGGCTGGAGATCAAGTTGAAGGAAAAGCTGGACCGGCTGCGCGCAGAGCGCGAGGCGGCGAGGGCGGCGAAGGGGCGTTGATCGGGGGTTTGTCGCGCCTGCCGGCTTTTGGCACACTGCGCGCCTTCTTTTCCCAAGGACTTTCCTGCCATGGACCAGCTCATCCTGCCGTTGAAGCGTTACGCCCAGTTTGAGGGCCGTGCCAATCGTCGCGAATACTGGATGTTCCAGCTGTTCATGCTGATCGTCTCGGTGGTGCTGATGGTGCCGATGATCACCGCGCTGGTGATGCAGTCCGATGGCCTGGGCATCGCGTCGATCATCCTGTTTGTCCTGTTCTGGCTGGCCACCCTGCTGCCGGTCATCGCCGTCACCGTGCGCCGCCTGCATGACTGCAACCAATCGGGCTGGCTGTACCTGCTGGCCCTCATCCCGTTTGGCGGCCTGGTGATCTTCGTGTTCACCCTGCTGCCGGGCACACCGGAAGCAAACCAGTACGGCCCGGTGCCGCCGGAATTCGGCTGAGTTCCTGCGTGGCGTGGTTGCCGGGCAATGCCCGGCGCCGCCACCGGCGCGCGGCCCCAGGGTCGCGCGCGCGATACACAGCGTGACGTGTGATCGATGTGATAATCATTCGCGTTTAAGGTAGACTGCGGTCCCTTGATGAAGAGGCGGCAGTGCCCGCCGCATCCGTCACCCATGATGTTTTCCGCACGCTCCTTCGGCTGCCTGGCCGCCCTGATGATGGGGGTCCTGATGGCCACGCCCTACGCCCATGCGCAACAGCGCAATCCGCAGCAGCTGATGGGCCGCACCGTGCTCGACGAGCCGGCGTCCAGCTATCGCTTCGAACGTTTCGTGATCGACAGCCCTGATCAGCAGCGCCGCTGGCGGGTGAACGTGGCGATCCCGGCGAAGGCCTCCAAGACCCCGTCGCCGGTGCTGTACGCACTGGATGGCAACGCCGTCGCCATGGTGCTGGACCAGCCGCTGCTGGCCGAACTGGCCGCCACCAAGGCGCCGCCGGTGCTGGTGCTGATCGGCTACGACAACGAGCTGCGCATCGACTCGCCGGCCCGCACCCTGGATTACACCGCCTGGATCGACCGCGCCGATGACGAGGGCGGTACCACCCAGGCCGTCGGCGGTGGTGCCGACGTCTTTCTCGACCTGATCGAGCGCCGCATCAAGCCCGAAGTGGAGCGCCGCGCCAACATCGACACCCACCAGCAGTCGCTGTGGGGTCACTCGCTGGGCGGCCTGTTCGTGCTCAATGCGCTGTACACCCGACCCGCCGCGTTCCAGGCCTATCTGTCGGCCAGCCCGTCGCTGTGGTGGAGCCAGGGCGCCGCGCTGGGCGACCCGGAACAGCAGTTCCTGCAGAACGTGCATGGCCAGCCTGCCAAGGTCTGGTTGATGCTGGGCGGTGCCGAGCGTGTTGGCGACCGCGGCAAGCGTGACATGAGCAACCCGCGCGTGGTCGCGCATCTGCGCCGCATTGGGGGTGCCACCCCGGATGCCGCCATGCAGCTGTCCACGCGCCTGGCCAAGGTGCCCGGCCTGAGCGTGCAGTACCGCGAATTCCCCGGCCTCGGCCACGGCCCGATGCTGCCCGCGTCGTTCCACGCGGCCCTGCATGAGCTTTACGGTGTGACTGACCGCAGCGTGGATGACGGCAAGGCGCCGCCGTCCGCCAACGCTGCCGAATGAATCCCCGCACGGCGTGGCCGTGCGACCCCACTACCCAAGCGTGACTGCCGATGTGCAGCGGCCCAGGCAACCGATGAATCCCGCGCCACGAGGCGCGGCCTACGTGTGCAAGGAGCCTTTCATGTCGTTTCGTCCGTCCCTCCGCCTGACCTCCCTGGCCGCCGGCCTGCTGCTGGCAGTCACCGCCACCGCGCAGCCGGTGTTCGACCAGCCCGCCAGCGCCACGTTCAAGGGCACCGTGATCTCGCGCGGCGAGAACGTCGTCCCCGGCAGCACGGCCGAGGTCTTCGGCCGCGGCTTCGTGCCGGGCCAGCAGGTCAGCCTGGTGCGCGGTGACAGCGTGCTCAACGCGCAGCCGCTGGTAGTCGACGCCGATGGCAACTTCAAGACCCAGCTGGCGATCCCCGCCGATGCCGTGCCGGGCACGCATCCGGTGGTCGTCCGCGCCAGCCAGCCTTCGGCGGCCACCGTGCTGAAGCTGCGCGTCTCGCCGCAGCTGCCGCTGTCGGGCCAGCAGCAGTTCGCCACCCAGTCCAACAAGCTGGTGCCGGGTCTGTACCAGTCGGCCTACAGCGCTGCCAGCAACGCGGTGTTCGTCACCTCGTCGGTCGGCCGTCCGCCGGTCACCCAGTCGCAGCTGCTGAAGCTGGACCCGAAGACCCTGAAGGTGACCAAGGCGATCACCCCGGCGCAGGTCGCCGGCACCACCAATGGCGCGGTGTACGCGGTCTATGGCGTGGGCGTCGATGACACCAACGGCAATGTCTGGGTGACCAACACCCGCCAGAACTCGATCGCGGTCTATCGCCAGAAGGATCTGTCGCTGGTCCACCAGTTCCCGGTCGACACCGTGCCGCATGCGCGCGACGTCGTGGTGGATGGAACGCACGGCAAGGTGTTTGCCTCGGCCACCGGCGAAGACCACCTGTCGGTGTTCGATGCGAAGACGCTGAAGGAACTGCCGTCGATCACCCTGGAGTCGGGCGTCGACGAAGGCAAGTTCACCCCGATGAGCCTGGTGCTGGACGAAAAGGCCGGCAAGCTGTTCACCGTCAGCATCGGCACGCCCGAAGCTGCGGTGATCGACGTCGCCACCGGTGAAGTCGACAAGGTCATCGACCTGGGCAACTCGATCAGCGCCTCGGGCGTGGCCTTCGATGCGCAGCAGAACCGCCTGTACGTGGCCTCGCAGGGCACCGACAACCTGCTGATCGTCGACGTCGCCAGCGGCAAGGTCGTGCACGATGTGCCGGTCGGTGCTGGTGCGCTGAACGTCGCCTTCGATGACAAGAGCGGGCTGGCCTATGTCACCAACCGCGGCGCCGGTACCGTCACCGTCGTTGATCGCGATGGCAAGGTGGTCGGCAACCTCGATGGTGGCACCTTCCCCAACCATGTGCGCGCCGATGGCAAGGGCAGCGTGTTCGCGGTGAACAAGTCGCGCGGCGCCGAAGACGCCAAGGGCGACCGCATCACCCGCATCACCCTGCGTCAGCCGTAACCCACGTGCCGGGCGAGGGTAGTGCCTTCGCCCGGCCAGCAAGGAGATTCCGCATGAACATCGCTTCCCGCCTGCGCCTGTGTGCGCTTCCGCTGGCCGTTTCGCTGGCACTGGCCGCCTGTGGCGGCACGTCTGCGCCGCCTGCGGCCAACGACGCCGCTGCGCCTGCCGCAGAAGGCGCCACGGCGGCCACCGAACTGCCGGCCGGTTGGCAGCGCGTGGCGGGCACCGATCTGCCGGCCCTGACCGGCCAGGTGCCGGTGCTGCCGGCCAAGGTGCGTTCTGACGACGGCGCCGACGCCGAAGTGACCGACACCAGTCGCATCATCGCCGGCGGTGACGATGTGATTGCCGTGCTGGAGGCGCTCGGCCTGGGCAAGCAGGTGTTTGCCGCGCCGACCAACACCACCACGCAGGCCGGCCAGGCCGCGCCGCACCAGTTCCTGTTCAACCGCACCACCGGCGTCGAGGGTGTAGTGAGCCTGCATGGCTCGCTGTTCCTCGGCAACAGCCTGCGCCGCCACACCGTGCTGGCTGGCAAGCTGCGCGAGGTGGGCGAATCGGCCGTGGTGATCGATGACCTGCAGCCGGCGCCGGACAAGGTGCGCAAGGTGGCGGCCGCCGTCGGCCTGGCAGATGCCGGGCAGACGCTGGCCACGCAGGTGCAGCGTCAGCTGGATGAGGCGGCGGCACTGGGCAAGGGCCTGGCGCATGCGCCGCGCGTGATCCACGTGTCGGCCACCGGTGGCGGTGGCGCCCCGACCGTGGCCGGCGCAGACAGTGCGTCGGCCGAGATGATCGCCCTGGCGGGCGGCGTCAACATCGGCAGCGAGGCAGGGGTCAAGAACTACTCGCAGCTGAGCAATGAAGGCGTGATCGCCGCAGCGCCGGAGGTCATCCTGGTGACCGAGCACGACCTGCAGCAGTTCGGGGGCGCCGACGGCCTGTGGAAGGCCTACCCGACCCTGAAGCAGACGCCGGCTGGCGCGGCCAACCGGGTCTGGGTGATGCCCGATGTGCAGCTGAAGTACACCAGCGTCGGCACCGGCGCGGGCGCTCTGGCCTTGGCCAAGGCTCTGGCGGCGCTGCCGCCGGCATGAGTCCGGCTGATCGGCGCCGCCGTCGCGGGCGGGTGATGCTGTTGGTGGCACTGCTGGCCCTGGTGGGCGCGGTGCTGGCGTCATTCGCGATGGGGCCGCTGCGCCTGCCGCCATTGGACGTTCTGCAGGCCCTGGGGGTGAAGCTGGGCCTGGTCGATCCGCAGGCGGTCAGCCGCCGCGACCTCGCCGTGGTGTGGCAGCTGCGCATTCCGCGCGCCCTGCTGGGGGCCATGGTGGGGGCGGCGTTGGCGATGGCCGGTGCGAGCCTGCAGGGATTGTTCGGCAATCCGCTGGCCGACCCCGGCATCGTCGGCGTCAGCCAGGGCGCGGCGCTGGGCGCCGTGGCGGCGATCGTCCTGGGGGCGGCAGGCGCAGCGGGCTGGCTGGTGCCGGTGGCTGCATTTGGCGGTGGCGCACTGGCCATCGGCCTGACCTACGCATTGGCGCGCCCGGGGAAGGGCAGCGGCAATGCGACCTTGCTGCTGGTGGGCATAGCGATGGCGGCGTTCTGCTCGGCGCTGATCGGCTTCCTCACCTACATCGCCAGCGAGAGCCAGCTTCAGTCGCTGGTGTTCTGGCAGATGGGCTCGTTGGCGCAGGCCAACTGGGCGGACGTCGCTGCCGTGGTGCCGCTGTTCGCCATTGGCGTGTTCGCGTTGCTGCGTTTGGCCACGCCGCTGGACATGCTGGCGCTGGGTGAGCGCCAGGCACAGCACCTGGGCCTGGATGTCGCGCGGACGCGGCGGATGCTGGTGGCCTTCAGTGCATTGCTGGTGGGTGCGGCGGTGGCGTTTGCCGGCTCGATCAGTTTCGTCGGCCTGGTGGTGCCGCACGTGGCGCGGCTGCTGGTCGGCCCGGGCCATCGCTGGCTGCTGCCGGTGTCGGGCGTGCTGGGTGCGCTGTTGATCGTCATTGCCGATACCGCCGCGCGTACGCTGGATCCACCGGCAGAGATCCCGCTGGGCCTGTTCTCGGCCGCGCTGGGCGCGCCGTTCTTCCTGTGGCTGGTGCTGCAGCAGCGCCGCAAGGACACGCCATGAGCGACTTCCTGCAGTTGCGCGATGTGGTGGTGCGCCGCCAGCAACGCGAGATCCTGCATGGCATCAACCTGGCGTTCGCGCCGGGCACGGTGACCGCGCTGGTGGGCCCGAACGGTGCCGGCAAATCGACCCTGCTGGCGGTGGCGGCCGGCGATCTGCGGCCTGACGTTGGCGAAGTGCAGCTGCATGGCGCGCCGCTGCGCAGCTACAAGTCCGGCCCGTTGGCACGCGAACGCGCAGTGATGCCGCAGGAACATGGCGTGCGCTTCGCCTTCAGCGTTGAAGAAGTGGTGGCGATGGGGCGGCTGCCGCATCCGCCGGATCCCGCGGTGGATGATGCGCGGGTGGAAGCTGCCATCGACGCCGCCGAGCTGCAGGCGCTGCGCCTGCGCGAAGTACAACAGTTGTCCGGCGGTGAATCGGCACGCACCACGTTTGCGCGCGTGCTGGCGCAGGACACGCCGCTGCTGCTGTTGGATGAGCCGACCGCCGCGCTGGATCTTCGCCACCAGGAACGCACGCTGCGCAGCGTGCGCGCGTGTGCCGAAGCGGGCGCCTGTGTGATCGTGGTGCTGCATGATCTGAATCTTGCAGCCGGTTATGCCGATCGCATCGTGCTGCTGGAACAGGGCAGGGTGGCGGCCGACGGCACGCCTGCACAGGTGCTGACCGAAGCGAACCTGCAGCGCGTGTACCAGCAGGATGTGGTGGTGCTGCAGCATCCTCGGCGCGGGGTGCCGCTGGTGGTGGTGACCTGATGCGGTAAAGCGTCGTGTTGCATCGCGACGTATTATTGGCGGTTCGTTTTTCTCAACGGACTGACCCTCATGAAGCATCATTTCCCCCGCGCCGCACTGCTGGTTTCGTTGGCTGCAACAGCGTGCGCCGCGCATGCCGCCTCCACCCAAACGGTGTCGATCGAGAAGACGGCCGACCAGGCCACGTCGATCGAAACGCGGCATGCAAGCCGCGCAGGCGCCGCGCCTGATCTGTTCACCACGCACTACTTCAGCGGTGGCGCGATGATGATGGCCTGGGGCGATCAGCGCGTACTGCTGCTCTGCAAGAAGTCGGCGTATCTCAAGCTGCCGGGCATGAAGCCTGCGGCCAGCGAGTTGCCGCTGGAGAAGCGCCAGATGGTCGGCTACGAGGCCATGATGGCCGGCTACGGCGGCATCGCTGCCATTGTCGGGCTGGCAGATGGTTCGGTTGAAGTGGCTGACGATGGCAGTGAAGTGCGTCGCCATGCCGAGCGCTCGTGGGCCTACGGCACTGAACGCTACGATGTGATCAGCCAGCGCATGCCGGGTGGCGCGCTGCGGGTACGCGCTCTGAAGACCGCAACGGTGAACACTGCGAAGCCGTCCAAGCCAGGCGCTACCTTCAGCAGCGATGAGGACCAGGCTGCACGTTTGGCTGAGCTGGGTGCGGTAGGTAGCTGGACCGAGATCACCCTGTACGACTCGCCCAAGCGTGGCGAGGTCGATCCTCAGTACCCGTTGAAGGACTGGGTGTCGGTGACCGGTGACCATGCCGCGACCGTGGCTGAGGCGCGCCGGATCAACGGCTGCGAGTGAGGCTCGTTGGAGGGGTCAGAGCCCTTGGCTTTGCCAAGGGATCCGACCCCGTCCTTGCCCATCAAGCCTCATCGTTCCACCCATGCGTGCAATAGCCACTTGCGCGCGGGAATCACAGGTCTAGAATGCGCCCCATGAACCGGATGCCGCTCCTGAAGTTTTTCACCCTGACCCGCGCAAGCGCGGAACGGGCGTGTCTGCCTGGAGTGCCACGGGGCCGTTGATCCGGCCATCGATGGACCATCCACAGAGCGCCCTTCGGGGCGCTCTTTTTGTTTGAGATTTTGTAGAGTCGACCGTTGGTCGACTGATTGTTCCAGCAGTCGACCAACGGTCGACTCTACCCGGTCGCCTTTTTCAGTACCGCAAGGAGAACGTGCCATGCACCAGATCGCCGAGACCGAACGCTAGCCGCGCGCCCTGTCGCCAACCGGGGTGCGCGGCCCCTGAAGTTGGCTTTGCAGGAACCTATCTCATGAACACCCACGTCCTTTCCCGTCGTCGCAACCTCGGCATCATTGCCCACATCGACGCCGGCAAAACCACGCTGACCGAACGCCTGCTGTGGAAAAGCGGTGAGATCCATCGCGTCGGCGAAGTGCACGACGGCAATGCGACCACCGATTTCTCGGCGATCGAGCGCGAACGCGGCATCACCATCGGCGCGGCCGCCGTGCAGGCGCAGTGGGCGCCGCGCGACCTGCCGCCGCATCGGCTGACCCTGATCGACACCCCCGGCCACATCGACTTCGCCATTGAAGTCGAGCGCTCGCTGCGCGTGCTCGACGGTGCCGTGGCCGTCTTCTCGGCCGTCGATGGCGTGCAGCCGCAGTCGGAAACCGTGTGGCGCCAGGCGCGCCGGCATCGCGTGCCGCTCATTGCCTTCGTCAACAAGATGGACCGCGTCGGCGCATCGTTCGAGCGCGTGCTGGAGCAGCTGCAGGACAAGCTGCAGGCGCGGCCTTGGGCGCTGGGTGTGCCGCTGGGCAGCGAGAGCGACTTCCATGGCTGGGTCGACCTGGTCGACGAGCGCGTGCTGCGTTGGCAGGACGGCGCTGCGGCGTCCATCACCCCCTGGGGCGAGGACGAGCGCGTGCAGTGGCAGGCGCAGCGGCAGGCGCTGATCGAGGCCGTGGCCGACCATGACGACGTGCTGGCCACGGCGTGGCTGGAAGGTGCGGCGATCGATGCGGCGATGCTGCGCGCAGCGATCCGCCGGGCCACGCTGGCCGGTGCGGGCGTGCCGGTACTGGCGGGCGCGGCCTTCAAGGACAAGGGCATCGAAACGCTGCTGGATGCGGTGGTCGATTACCTGCCGTCGCCACTGGATCGCCCGGCCGTTACTGCCGAAGCGGAACACGGCGAAGTGTCGCTGCCGCCGGATCCGGACGGTCCGCTGGCGGGCCTGCTGTTCAAGATCACCCACCAGCAGCACGGCGCGCTGAGCTTCGTGCGGTTGTACTCGGGCACCTTGAAGGTGGGCGATGCCATTGCCAGTTCGCAGCACCCGCAAGGGCGCCGCGTCAGCCGGCTGGTGCGCGTGCAGGCCGACCAGACCCACGACATCGAGCAGGCCGTGGCCGGCGACATCGTCGCGGTGCTGGGTTGGAAGGATGCCGTCAGCGGTGAAACGCTGAGCGGGCGAGGGCAGCCGTTGCGCCTGGAGAGCATCCAGTCGCAGGCGCCGGTGCTGGCCTGGCGGCTGGAGCCGGCACGCGCGGCCGACCTCATCCGCATGGCGCAGGGCTTGGCCAGCCTGGCCCAGGAAGACCCGTCGTTCAAGGTGGAAACCGAGCGCGACAGTGGTGAAACCCTGGTCTGGGGCATGGGTGAGCTGCACCTGGAGGTGATGGTCGAGCGCCTGCGCAGCGAGTGGAAGGTCGATGTCGGCGTTGGCGCGCCGCGCGTGGCCTACCAGGAAACGCCGTTGCGCGCGGTGTCCGGCGTGGTTGGCCGGGTCTCCAAGCAGAACGGCGGCCAGGGCCAGTTCGCCCATGTGGTGCTTGACGTGGTGCCGCGCGAGGACGACCAGGTCGTGTTCAACGACCGCATCGTCGGTGGCGTGGTCCCGCGCGGCTTCATCGCTGCGGTGGAAAAGGGTGTGCGTGCGGCGCTGACGTCCGGGCCGCAGGGGCATCCGGTGGTGGGCATCGAGATCAGCCTGGTCGATGGGGAAACCCATGCCAAGGACTCCTCGGAGATGGCCTTCCACCGCGCCGGCGGCGAGGCGATCAAGGCCGCGCTGGCCGCAGGTGGTACGCAGCTGCTGGAGCCGGTGATGGCAGTGACGGTGCATTCGCCGTCGGCCTCGGTGGGTGATGTGGTGGGCGACCTCAACCGTCGCCACGGCCGCATCGCGCGCATCGACGACCAGGAAGGTCGCGCCGAAGTCAGCGGTTTTGCACCGCTGGCCAACCTGGTGGGTTACACCACTTCACTGCGCTCGCTCAGCCAGGGGCGTGCCAGCAGTGAAGCGCATCTGCACGGTTACGAGCCGGTGCGCGCTGCGTGATGCAAGGCAGGGGGAGCCCGTTCGCGGGCTCCCCTTTTTTTGTGCGCACATGTTTTGCGGGTGTCATGCGCATCCATGCATGGCATGGATCTACAATGTGCCGGCGGCTTGATGCGCGCCGGCTTCCGCTGCAATGCAACAAAACTGCAGAAAAAGCTGGATTAAAGTGATGCCTCACGATAAATTGCGCACCCCCTGTTGATTTGCCGCCGATCGCACCCGCCATGCGTGATGACAACGACCCCGGAACCCTGGAGCTGACCCTGCCGCGCAAACGCGGTCGGCCGCCCAAGTTCGGGTACGCAATGAGCGATGCGCAGCGGGCTGCGCGCTATCGTGCGCGCAGGGCAGGGCAGGCCAACCACGCCGATGTGCGCTCGTGCAGCGACATGGTGCTGCTCGACAAGATCCGCGCGGCCGTCAGTGCCCGCGACACCGAACTGGCCGGCTTCCTGGTCCACGTGCTGTGGCAACGCTACCCGCTGCAGCTGAAATAAATCCGCGTCGGGGTGGCTCTTGTCACCCGGCTTGTTGATAATGCGGGGTTCAGGTTGTTCCCGCTGGCGCGCCCGGGATGGCAGGCGTGCATGTTCGACATGGCTTTGACGATGACCACCACCAGCGACACCACCACCGAAGCTGCACAGAGCGGCGCACCCCTGTTCTACACCCGTCCGGTGCCGCTGCAGGCCGACGTGCATGCCGATGTGCGCATCCTGCCGGGCAAGCTGGAGTTCGCTGCAGGCAGCAACTCGATCCCGCTGGTGCTCGGCGAATTCTCGCTGGCGCTGCACCATTTCCCGATTCTGTTCGCCGGCCCGACCGCCGTGCCGATGGCGGCCGTCGGCATCACCACCGAAAATCTGTTCATCACCGATGGCCTGTGGGCGGATGAGACCTACATCCCGGCCTACCTGCGTCGCCACCCCTTCATCTTCATCGATACCGGCAAGGACAATGACTTCCTGCTGGGCATCGACGAAGAGAGCCCGCGCATCGTGCGTGGCGGCGAAGAAGGCCAGCCGCTGTTCGTCGATGGCAAGGCCACCGACATGGTGCAGCAGGCGCTGGAATTCTGCGGCCAGTTCACCCGCGAGCACGAACAGACCCAGGCCTTCTCCAAGGCGCTGCTGGAAAACAACCTGCTGGTCGAGCGCAACGCCACCATCCGCCTGCCCGATGGCCGTGAGTTCAACCTCAATGGCTTCTTCGTGGTGGACGTGGAGAAGTTCGTCGCGCTGCCGGACGCCACCGTGGTTGAATGGCACCGCAGCGGCTGGCTGGCGCTGATCCACCAGCACCTGATGTCGCTGGGTCGCTTCAACGACCTGACCCGTCGCCAGGCTGAGCGCAACGCAGCCTGAGTCAGGGCTCTGGCGCGGCGGGAAGATCGCCGCGCCAGACACGCAACACCCGCAGCAGCCGCTGCGCTTCGGGCCAGTCCGGGGCAGCGGCGTTGCCCACGCCCCACAGTTCACCCGACACGTCCTGCATGGCCGCGACGCCGCGCATCTGCAGGACGCCCTGCAGGCGGTGGGCATGATGGCGCAGCGCCGGTGCATCCCGCGCGTCCACGGCTTTCTGTAGCAGCGCCATTTCTGCGCGGATGTCCTGCTCGTAATCCGCGAGCAGCTGCGCCGACAGGTCGGTTGCGGGCGGCGAATCTGTGCCGCCCAGGTCCAGTGCCTCCAGCAGTCGTTCGATCTGCAGCGGCTTGACCAGCACATCATCGAAACCCGCACGCTGACAGCGCTGCAGGTGCTCATCACCGCTGTGCGCTGATAGCGCGAGCAGCCATGCCCGATTCGCCTGGTCGCGCTCCTGCGCGCGCAACTGCGTGGCGAGCGCATAGCCATCCATCGCGTCCAGTTCTATGTCGAGCAGGACGACCGACGCGGGTGAGGCGGCCTGCTGGGCAAGCGCCGCGGCGGGGCCATCGGCCTCGCGCACGTCCGCGCCGAGCTGCTGAAGCTGTGCGGCAATGACCCGGCGATTGAGTACGTGATCGTCGACCAGCAGCACCTGCAAGCCGCTGAGTGGCATCGGCGTATCCTGCGCCTCCTGCGCAATCGCTTCCTCATCCAGCACCCGCACCGGCACGCGCAGGATGAAGCGGCTGCCGCGACCATGGACGCTGTGTGCATCCAGGGTGCCGCCCATGGCCTGCGCCAGCTGACGGCAAATCGACAGGCCCAGCCCGCTGCCGCCGCGCTCATTGCCGCCGTCTGCCTGCCAATACGGCGCGAACAGCTCGGCCATCTGTGCGGGCGCAATGCCGATGCCACTGTCGACCACCTCGATCTGCAGCCGGGCAGGGTGCAGTGCGGCGTCCAGCTCCACGCGCAGATCCACGCCGCCCACGTCGGTGAACTTGAGTGCGTTGCCCAGCAGGTTGTCCAGGATCTGGCGCAGGCAGTCGGGATCGACCAGCACCGGCGGCAGGGCTTCGTCCGCATGCAGTTGCAGCCGCAGGCCTCGCTGCTGGGCCTGCGGCGTCGCGGCCTGCACGGCCTGCGCGCATAGCGCAGCCGGCGCGCATGGCCGGGGCCGCGGCCGGAAGCTGCCGTCCGCCAGCCGGGAGAAATCCAGGGCGCGGTTGAGCAGTCTGCGCAGGGTCTGCCCGGCATTGGCGGCGATGGACGCGAGTTCATGCGCACCGGCCGGCAAGGCGCTCTGCTTGAGCAGATCGACCGCCGTCACCATGGCCTGCGCCGCATTGCGTACTTCGTGATTGACCATGCCTGAGGCGTGGTTGCGCTCACGCTGCTGCGCCTGCAGGCGCCCGCGCCGGCGCCGGGATACGGCGAGCGAAACGAACAAGGCCAGCAGCGCCATGGAGATGACCGGCAGCACCCAGCGCGGAGTCCGGATGGTGGCATGGTGCCATCGGTCCGCCAGTGTCTGCCGGGCCCAGTGCTGCAGCAGCGCGGCGTGCTCATCGATACTGATCCGTGCCAGCGCATCTTCAATGCGGTCGATCAGCTGCTGGTCGCTGTGGCGTGCCAGCAGGTGCAGTTCGTGCGGGAAGTGGCCGCGCAGGGGCTGCACGCGCAGGCGTTTGTGGAAGTCGCGCCGGAACACCGGGCGCAGGCTGGCCTCCAGCCCGATGGCTGCATCTGCCGTGCCGGCATCGACCAGCGCCAGTGCCGCATGCATGTTGGGCGCAGCAAGAACCTGCGCCTGCGGATGGCGCGCGGCCAGCCAGGCGGGATAGGGGTCACCTTCCACCGCAGCAAGCTTGAGGCCGCTCAATCCGCTGGCGTCATGGGGCAGGGGAGTGCCCAGCGGGCCGGCCAGTACGGTGTCGCCACCGTGAAACGGGCGGGACTGGATGAGACTAGTGCAGGGCAAAGGAAGGTCAGTGACCGCGCCTTGCACCAGCACCAGGTCGGCCTGCCGCGCGCAGACGGCTGCGATGGCGGCGAGGGTGCTGTCATGCGGCTGCTCGATGAAGGACAGGCCGGAGTGCTGGGCAACCAATTTCGCATAACGATGCGCAATGGTGGGCGGCGCGTCCGGCCGTGCCTGCTCGGGAAATGGTCGCAACATTGGCCCAGTTGCGACACGCACTGGGCGCCGTTGATGCCCGGATGGTTGCGGGCCATCCATGGTGGCGCTGGTCAGCAGGCAGGCCGCGAGTGACGCAACCGCCAGGCGCAGCCACATCGCCGCGATCACAGCGCCTCCAGCTGGGTGCGGAGTGCGTAGATTTCGGCGTCATTGCGCAGGCCCAGCTTGCGCAGCGCGGCGCTCTTCTGGGTGCTGATGGTCTTGATGCTGCGGTGGCGCTGCACTGCAATTTCCGACACCGTCATGCCATCCAGCAACAGATGCAGCACCTCGCGTTCGTTGCGGCTGAGCGGCTCGCGCGTGGGCGGCAGCTTGCACCCGGGCGGAAGCCGGAACAGCCCCTGGGACACCCGGATTACTGCATCGGAAAGCTCGGTCAGGGGCTCGCATTTGCTGACGTAGCCGCTGATTCCGGCATCCAACAGCACATGGATGCCGGCATTCGACGACTGCCCGGCAAATGCCAGCAACGAGACCCGCGGCGCGCACTCGCGCAGCTTGAGCACCAGCTCCGGGCCGGTCAGATCGTCCATGCCCAGAGTGATGTCGATGATCGCCACATCGACCGGGTGGTTCATCAGGTACTGCAGCAGTGGCGCGCTGTGGCCGTGGCTGGCGACGATCCTGAAGCGCGTATCGGTGCCGAGGTGCATGCCGACCCCGCGCCGGACGACATCATGATCGTCGAGCAGTGCCAGTCGAAGGCGACGCGGTGCAGGATATCCATTCATGCGCAGGGAGGTGATCGTCGCCCAGGGGCGTGGCGCTCATTCTGGCGCTGTCATCTGGGTGGTCATCGAATTCGTACGATTTTTGCGACTATTCCTAAACGGGGGTCGGACTGCTGGGTTTTGGGCTTTGAAATCTGAGGGTCAGGGCCTTGGTTGGGCGCTCAGATTTCAAGGGATTTGGGGGGGGTATTAACGTGACGCGTCACGGTCGTTTGGTTGGGTGGCCCATGAGGAGGCCACGCGGGGGTCGCGTTCCTGTGGTGTGTTGCGGTCCTGGTGATGGCGCTGGCTGGTACCGGGGCTGGAATGGCGCTGGAGGCTCAGGTCAGCGAGCGCATCAAGGTTGCCGGTGTCATGACGATCGTTCTGGGCGGCCGGACGCTGGGATCCATCAGGCTGGATGATGGTCGGTGCTTTGACCTGGCGCTGCCGGAAGCGGTGTGTGAGCAGAGGTGGCGCTGACAGAGCAAGCGCGAGGTGGTGAGCGGGCCGTTGATGTCCTGGCCGAAGGGGTTGGTTGCCGGGTTGATGTGGATCGACATCAAGGACCGGAAGGTTGAGGGGGTCGGGAGGCTGACGATCCTGAGGCACCCCATCTTGATGCGAACATAATATACATTATGCGAAATACAGGTGCACTTGCTCCTATGCAGTTGGGCTCGCGTGTCGCCGCCCGTTTGGGATTTGGTTGCGGCGGCTTGTGATCTACGCGCTACAGACGATATCTAGGTCACAGCCAATGGTCTCTTTCAAATAAGCTACGGCGGCCCCTAGAACCATGTTCTGGTCATCACTCCGTGCCGCCGCTGAAATGCCAGGCTGGATGATCAAGACTTCCGCCTCAACTGGCTTAAATCGGCTTGCACGTACAATTCTATTTAGATTAACGGCGCTGCCTTCCAAGAACCGGGTCGGGCGATTGTCCGACCTGAGACGATCCTCGCGGCGCAGGACGTGCTTGCCGAGGTCAACGAATCGCCATTTCCACTTTGCAGAGCGTATGGCCTGCGAGCACACTTCTACAGCGTCTTTGATGCGCGCACCCGCTTCAGCGTTGCCAGAGAACTTGCAGTGCACCAACGCCAAGCGGATCGCACCCTCCTCCTCCTTCAAGCAAATCAGATCCGCCGCTTCACCAGCAGCGTCATCGTCGAAAACGACTTCAAAGCCACCCTCAATGAAGTGTCGCGCTGCCTTCCATTGCACGGAATCGTGGCGCAGTGCCCCGTCCTTCCACATTGACTCCTTCGTGATATCAACGTCGGTCCAATCCCAAGGCTCGAACCGCGAGTCCTCGATCACCAAGTGCCGCGGATCTTGGGGGCGGATTAAAAGGTTGCCGTCCAGCTCGCACAAGTCGACGAATCGAAGCAGTGGCGGGCACTCGCACAGATAGGCATCTAGAGCGAGGGTCCGCCGACCGACGCTGATCAGGACCTGCGCACCGCCGGTCTGTGTCACACTGTATCCACCCTCGCCGCCGACTGACAGCACCAACTCGGCCAGTGGGTCTTGATCATCTGTCGCAATGGAAAAGTGGACGTCGTTGCCTTGCCTGCCGTCGTAGTTGATGTCCACCAAGTACAACGGCCAGCCATCGGCCGGCTCAGCATCCGTTGCCAATACCACCCGCTCTTCGGCCATTGCCAAAAGCTCTGCCGGCCACTCCAGTGAGAGGATGACCTTGTCTGCCGGCAGGCCGTCAACCTCTTCCGGAATGAGAACGTTAGCGATAATCGTGGCGACGTCGATGCGGTCATCCAGCAGCTTCCTACCCATGGCCTTGCACCAACTGACCAACGCAGGCACTGTTCCTTGCTCTCGAGACCACACCCTACCCTTGTAGGAGCAGCCAACCGACACCTTTGCTCCTGCTTCCCAGCCAATGCCGCTAACGTTGTTCTTGACTGAGCCCTGACGCTCGGTCATTCCCAGGGCTTGAGCGACATCGCCGCCGGTGTACATGGCGTAGCTAAGGTTTCGTCGACCGTGCTTCTTGACCCCCATGCTCTGAAATACCAGTCGATTGATATTTCCCAGCACACGAAACATGGTCTCGCCTGAAATAAGCTCTGCTTCGCCACTGACTGCTTCGGCCAACTCGCCGAAAAGGGAGCTATGGTCGGTCGATGACAGGAAAAGCAGTCCGATGGCGGGGTCGTAGTGGAGGACAAAAAGAGCCCATTCCCGATCACGCACTCCTTTGGCCTGGGTCCAGCGTACGCGTGGCTCGGTTCGAGTTACGAAGTACAGCGTGTGGGAGGCGTGATGCAACCAAACCGCGTGCACGTGGCGCGTCTTTGCAAGACCGCCATGGAAGCGCTCCGGTAAGAACCTAGGAACGCGATACACCGACGTGCTGAAAACCGGACGTAGCAGTTGTTGGGAAATGGCTACGTTAGATTCGTCGACCTCATCAAGCCGTTGGGACGCCTGTAGGAACTCGACTAGCTCGGCATGGTCTCGTGCGGCCTCTGAACTAAGTTCGCTGAGCACCTGGTTCCAGTCTGCATCCTCACTATAGAGGCGTTCCAACGCGTAAGCGGCGCCGGGATCTGCGAGGTTGGCCAGAGCTGTTGCTTCACCGATACGTGCGCCCGCCACTCGGGTAAACCGTCCAACGAACTGCAGCAGAATGGCTAGGCTGCGGTGCATATCATGGATGGCAGCGACCTTGAGCTGCGGCAGGTCGAAGCCTTCGCCGAGCATGTCCACGCACACTACGATTCGTGCCTGCCCTGCTCGAAGTGCAGCTAGGCGCGTTGCGGCGTCTGACTGGTCTGAGTGGATCAGTACCGGACGCAAATCGGGTGAAAGGTTTCGATAAATCTGGTAGACCGTCGCGGCGCGGCCAATACTGGCACAACGCGCCATCATCAAGTGATCAAATCCTGCGGCTAGGTCCTGCCTAAGCTGTTGAACGGCGGCCGCGGCCAACGCTAGGTCAGATCGGGTGGTTCCGCCGACCTCATGAACTGATTCGAATCGTATGCGTTTGAAATAGCCGTCACGCTGCGCGGACGCCAAGGAGTAGTTGAATATGACACGACCGTCGACAAGTTGGCCATCACGACGGAACGGGGTCGCAGTGAACTGCAAGATGGGAACGGACTGAAACGCGGCTTTCAATCTGGCCCAGTTGGTGGCTGCAACGTGATGCGCCTCGTCCAGGATCAGCGCCTCGCACCGTTGCGCGATCGTTGTGAGCAATCGCGTGTCAACCCCGACCCCTACCGTGTGGATGGTGGCAACAATCACGTTGCACTCGTTGAACAGTTCCAGATCGTCCACACTAGTTGGCCGCTTTGTCATGATGCCTACGATCGGATTAGGCACATCATGAGGTAGCACTCCCAGCGCTCTCAGCAGGCCAAATGCCAGGAACTTATCGGCCGTCTGTTTCCGAAGTAGGTCCCACGGAACAACAACTAGGATCGGATTCCGTCCGTAGGCCGCCAGCGCTGCGAGCATCGTCTCGGTCTTGCCTGTACCGGTTGGCATAACCACTGTGGCTGGCCGCAGATCGAGACTCCAGTGCGCGCCGATCGCGTGTAGCGCGCCTAGCTGCGGAGGCCGCAACCCTTCCTCCCCTGCATTAACGCTGCCATCAGGCTGGCGAACCTCGGCACGGAACGAGAGTCGGCCCTTCCATGTGGCCGCAGTACGCCGGGCCTGCTCATGCCAGCCAATTTGCGCTGCTTGCCGGGCAAACTGTTCGATCAGGCGATGCGACGCCCATGAAAATTCTCCGTCGCGTTCGCGCAAGACGCCGTCGGCCCCCTCCGGAATAGCCACGCCGCTGCGGCTGGTAACCACTATCCGCTCTCCAGTATCCAGCTCCCAGAGGGGTTGCTCGACTCGAGGTGAGATCTTCACAGAGGTAACGGCGCGTACGGCGACATCAGAAGCCGGGCGCAGTTGGTGGCGTACAGTGCCTACTGGGTGCCGACGTTCCACAATCAAGGGGGGTAGATGGATCATCCTTATTCCTTCTGGCGCGCTTAAAGATGCTTCCCAGTCGATAGCGTGCCATAGCCTGAGGGCTTCCGCAGTATCGGTTTGGGGCGCCGTCCTGGGTGGCGTAGGCACGGCCTCATGCCCCGGGGAAGAAAAGTGCGCCTACCAACTTGAGCGGGTCGCAAGGCATTGTTTTGATTGTTAATGTGGAGGGGGCGATGCTCGCAAAGTGTCGGCACTGGAACATTCTCCTCTACTGTCGTAATCGTTAGTACGCCAGGTATGCGGATGTTTGCTTGGGGCTGCGTGGTCCCCCCTGGCCAGAAAGCGAAGTTCAAAGACTGACTTATGCGCGCGGCGACGCTGCGTCGGCTTGGATTAGTTGCTAGCCAGCATCAACGGACGCGCGTTTACGAGCTAGTCTGATGATATCCGAGCACCTGCTAGAGATCGCGCCGAGCACAAGGCCAATCGCGCATGCTGGCGAGAGAAATACTGCTTCTGCGAGTTTTGCGGAAAGCCCTAACGATTGTTGCAGGACGCCTGGGCGCATGAGGAGCAACGCAATTAACAGCAGGAAGAGCGTGATGCAAGATTTCCCCAGATAGGCAACAAAAGCTGCGGGCTGATCCAAATAGAGCTCTACCCGCTTCTGCTCGTTCTGCGCCCATGACTTGGCCGTCGTGCCTCCGTACCTTGCGGCTCGGAGCAAAAGCGGCTTGAGTTGCTGCCAGGATGACAGAAGACCTAACGCAAGACTGATGAGGCTGATTACAAGACTTAAGGTTTCAATAGACACGCAGCCCTCCTGTTGGCTAACGTCTGAGTTAAGCCCCGTCAGATGCATTGGCTTAAACGGATTGTCAGATCTCAATCCAATCCCTCGAATTGTGCGGATTGAACAGTAGGATTTTGGCCCAGCCATCTTGGCACGGCAATTGAACGCCACCTATCCAACAGACGATCCGTGGATATGGCGAGACTTCCCCTTGACGCATCTCGATCTTAGGGCGGCGGGCTCCGGCTAACAAGCTGGTGTATGCGCGGGTATCGCGGCCCGCCCGTTCCTCCTAACGCAGATGGGCACATGTCCGTTTTCGGGGCGTCCGGTTCCCTCCCCTGATGACACTTCCTTTGTCACTTTTGTTGCGCACAGCGAAGTCGGATTGAAGCGCCCCAACTTCAGTACCAACCCAAACATGGCTGTCGCTTCTGCCCCGCGCGCGGGCGTGGCGGCTTGAGCTGGGTTGAATCTTACGCAAGGCCACCAACGCCGCCGGAACCTAGCTGCATCAACGTCTCACCGCCATTACGCCGTATGCAACGATTCTGAAAATGTCGACAACGGTGACGGCATCGCCCCTAATGCCTTGGCATGGCGCTCAACCGGGCGTAATCCTAGCCGGGCCACCGAAAAAGGGTGGCCGGGCTTCGAAACCCCGGTAGTTCGCTGAAGTAAACGCTTGCCAGCCGGCATCACCCTGTGTGGTGCCGGCTGGCAATCCGTCGGCCGGCTATGGCGGGCGGTGCGTGGAGGCCTTGTGCCTGCCGGTTTAGCGAACACCGGGTTTCGAACCACGCATCGTCCGCCACCTCTATCCGGTGGCGGCTTCTGCCTGCACGTTAGGAGCCACGCCATGACCAAGCCCTACTCCCCTGCCCCCACGCCCATCCAGGAAGCGCCCTCTTCCGCGCCGCGCCTGGACCCCAACAGCCTTATCGCCATTCTGCACGGCATCGGTGCCGGTGCGGCGTCCGATGGCCAGCCTTGGCCCGAGCGCAACCTGCTGCGTGGCCGGCAGATGGCCCTTGCCGATGCCGATTGCGCCTTGGCGGGCCAGCGCGTCATCCACGAGATCCTGCTGGCGGCCGAGCGCGCCCGCCAGAATGGCGACCCGGACCAGTACGTGGGCGATCGGGTGATGGAGGGTCTGGCCATGGCCTGCCTTGCCCTGACGGTCTTCATCCAGGAACGTGTGCGGCCGGCGGCTTGACGTGGCCGATCGCAAATTCTGGAGCAGTCGAGCGAGCTCGACTCTACTTGGTGTCGCGCTGTTGCTGACTTCGATGTTGGTTGAGGCTGGACCTGCGCCCGCGCAGGTTCAGACCTTCGAGGTGCTGCAGCCGCGGCAGTTTGAGATTCTGCGGAGCTACGCGCAGGCATTCGTCGATGCCAAAGAGCGGGCGGGATTCGCGCTGGATGCGAGCGAGGCGCCAGGCGCTTGGTTCCATGTCCGTTACCAGGGGCGCGCGGTGATGGCGGTGGAGAACACGTCGGCGGGGCTGGTGATCAGCATGCCGGTGGGTGTGGATCTGCTGGCGCCGGATGTCCTGCAGCTGCGGGATGAGTTCCGGCTTTGGTTGGAGTATGGCGAACGCTGACGGGCCGACGAGTAGTCGAGCAAGCTCGACTCTACTTTGCGGGCTCCTGTAGGGAGGGATCTGGTGGCTGGTCCGCGCCGATTGGTGCCGCTAAGCTTCGCTAATGATGATTCTGGTACGACATGCGGAAAGTGCGGCCAATGCGGGCCTGCGCACCAATAGCCCGGATGGCATTGCCCTGACAGACCTGGGGGTTCGGCAGGCTGAGGACCTTGCAGAAAGCTGGACCGGCCGGCCGGCGGCGATTGTGAGCTCCCCTTTTGTGCGTGCCAGGCAAACGGCGGAGCCACTCGCCCGCCGCTTTGGCATGCCGATAGGCACGGCTTCCGTGCAGGAGTTCACCTATCTATCGCCGCCGAAGTGCATGGGTACGACGGCCGCTTCCCGGCGTTCGTGGGTACTGGCGTATTGGGATCTCAGTGACCCTGACCACCGCGACGGTCCTGGCGCAGAAACCTTCCGGGAGTTTGTTGATAGGGCCAGGTGCTTGCTGGCTGATGCAACGTGGCGCGACCGTGGAGAGGTCGTTATCTTCTGCCATGGCCAGTTCATGCAGATGGTGCGCTGGCTCCAGGAGCATCCAGCGAGACCGGTGGATTCCGAGGCAATGCGCCACTTCAGAACTGTGGATCTGAAGCAGCCAATTGAGCATTGTCAGCAGTATCGGATCTGCGCCAGAGACGGCCACCTGCCCAGGCCTCGAGAGCGGCCCTCAGTCCATTCGCCCGATTTCAGGAATTCCAGATAGACTCGCCTTGGGCTTCGGCCGCCGCCCAGGAAAGAAGGCAGCCCTCAGACCAGGAACGTCGCCATGCGCTCACCCACCTCGCCGGTGCTCAGCCTCTCCATCACCTTGATCACGCTTGCTGGCTGGGCCGGTACCGCCCATGCCGGTCCGTCCCTGGGCTCGGCCGAGTACGCCGAACGCAACTTCATCCAGGAGCAGGTGGATGCCCTGCTACGCGATGAGGATTTCGATACGCTGGAAGCCTTGGCCAAGCGGTATCGCCGTTCCGGTGAGACCACAACCAGCGGGACGCCGAAGCTGACGCATTTTTACGACGGCTTTTCCAATCTGTACGAAGCAGAGAAGATTCCCGTGGGGCAGGATGACCCGGCGCGCGATCGGCTCACGCGCTGGGTGAAGAGGTACCCGCGGTCCCCCACCCCTCACCTGGCCCTGGCCAGCGCCTTGCTCGGCCGTGGCATGGCCTACCGTGGCTACGGCTATTCCAGCACGGTCAGCCCACAGGATTCTGCCCAGTTCCACGATTACACTGAAGCCGCCAGCGCCGTCCTGAAGGATTGCAGGAAGCAGTGCGCGAGCGACCCGAACTGGTACGCGCGGTCAGCTTTTGCGGGCATGCTGCTGGGTTGGGACGCCACTGACATGCTGGCCGTGGTCGATGAGGGCATGGCCAGATACCCCGGCTACGTCAGCATTCCGTTCCAGGCTGCGCAGTATTTCTCGCCCAAGTGGGGTGGTACGCCCTATGCCGTGGAATCAACGGCGAGGCGCGCCCTCGAGACGGTGCCGGAGCGCGAGCGCCCTGCCCTGTATGCGCGCATCTACTGGTCCACGGCGGGGGGCTTCTACAAGAGCCCGTTTGCGGAAAAGCAGGTGGACTGGCCACTGATGAGCCAGGGTATCGACGATGTGCTGGCCACGTACCCTTCTGACTGGAATCTGCAGAACTTTGCCTACTTCGCGTGCCAGGCCAAGGACAAAGCCAAGACGCGCACCCTGATGGACCAGATCAAGCAGTCCATTGAAACGAATGTTTGGTGGGAGGATGAGGCATACTACGCCTGCTGGCGGTGGTCGCACGAGGCTTCGTGAGGGGCGCGTGGTTGGACGCTTGATCACGGCCGGTTCGAAGGTGCCCCTGTGGCGCTGCGAAGCGTCAACGTTCTTGATTGCGTACCCTCAAGCCGAACGTGCGTAGCGATGGGCTAGAAGTCCTCTTGTTCGTCTAGGAGGACGGGGCTCTGGGTGTTTGCGGAAGGCTGCCCGCCAACGTACACGTCCTCTTCTCGCAATCCCAAGACGTCTACCCACAGTGAGCGGGCAGCGCTGGCAATGCTGCCCTCAATGCCCTTGAAAATGGAAGCGGCGTCTACGGCGTCCTGCGATCGGGCTCTATATGCACTGGTAAACGAAACCTCACCAGTGAAGTGAAGGACGAATATTGCATTGACGTCTGCGCTTTCAAGGAGAAACGTGGGCGTGGACAGATCATGCAGACGGATATGAGCGGGAGGCGAACTGGGCTCGTCACGCGACAACGCTACGTCGACCCACTTCGCTTTGATACCCAAGTAGAGACGGTCGATCGTCCCAATTACAAGATGGCCATGGGTTGTAATGAAATCGATTTTTGCCTGGCCAATGAGTTCTCGTTTACCCACCATCACCAGCGCATTTGCCAAGGATGCTTCGCGCGTAATTGCATCGAAGGGATTGGCGTCATTCTGCTCAAGAACTGCAGCGGGCAAGATGACTTCATAAGCATCAAGGAACAAATGAAGCCTGCTCCTGTTGAGGCTGATCTTCGCCGTTGGCCGCATATGGTGCTCCTTTCAAATCCATGGCTGACGAATATGCCGCGATGACAGGAGAAGTCGCAAGTCATGCTTCTGCGACCCTGCTTGGCAGGGCGGGGGGGGGGGGCGCCGGAGTACAAGCACACTCTCGCAGCTCCAGCCTTACTTCGTCGCCTGTATGGAAGGCGTTCCACATGCACGCCAGCCATCGTTGGCCGGCCGCTGCACGCGGGTGTGTAGGCCTTGAAAGGTCACCTCCATCGAATTCGGTGTCGGTTTCGCCGCGTTCTCAATGCTGTGTAGCTGGTCTTTTAGTAGCGCGGACGCCGCCGCTTCAATGCCCTCAAGGGCCCGTGGCGCAGGCATCTCGCAACATCTTGCCGCTATGCGACAATTCCGAAAGCGACGCGGGAGTTGGCGGATTTGACCACGCCCCCTTGGCATCGCGCACAACCGGGCGTAATCCTAGCCACGCCACCAAAAACGGGTGGTCGGGGCCTCGAAATCCCCGGTTGTGCAATTGTGAAAAGCGCTTGCCAGCCGGCATCACTCTACGTGGTGCCGGCTGGCAATCCGTCGGCCGGCTATGGCGGGCGGTGCGTGGAGGCCTTGTGCCTGCCGGTCTGATTGCACACCGGATTTCGAGCCACGCATCGTCCGCCACCTTTATCGGTGGCGGCTTCTGCCTGCACGTTAGGAGCCACGCCATGACCAAGCCCTACTCCCCTGCCCCCACGCCCATCCAGGAAGCGCCCTCTTCCGCGCCCCGCCTGGACCCCAACAGCCTTATCGCCATCCTGCACGGCATCGGCGCCGGTGCCGCATCTGATGGCCAGCCCTGGCCCGAGCGAAACCTGCTGCGTGGTCGGCAGATTGCCCTGGCCGATGCTGACTGCGCCTTGGCGGGCCAGCGGGTCATCCACGAGATCCTGCTGGCGGCCGAGCGCGCCCGCCAGAATGGCGACCCGGACCAGTACGTGGGTGACCGGGTGATGGAAGGCCTGGCGATGGCCTGCCTGGCACTGACGGTCTTCATCCAGGAACGCGTGCGGCCGGCGGCTTGACGTGGCTGTTCGCAAATTCTGGAGCAGTCGAGCGAGCTCGACTCTGCTTGGGATCGCGCTGCTGCTGCCTTCGATGTCGGTTGAGGCTGGACCTGCGCCCGCGCAGGTTCAGACCTTTGAGGTGCTGCAGCCGCGGCAGTTCGCGATTCTGCGTAGCCACGCGCAGGCATTCGTTAGCGCCAAGGAGTATGCGGGGTTTGCGTTGGACACGGGTGAGGTGCCAGACGCCTGGTTCCATATCCGTTACCAGGGCCAGGCGGCGATGGCGGTGGAGAACACGCCGGCGGGGTTGGTGATCAGCGTGCCGGCGGGTGTGGACCTGCTGGCGCCGGATGTCCTGTGGCTGCGGGATGAGTTCCGGATCTGGCTGGAGCATGATGAACGCTGACGGGCCGACGCGTAGTCGAGCAAGCTCGACTCTACTTAGCGGGCTCCTGTAGGGAGGCATCTGGTGGTTGGTCCGCGCTGCGTGGTACCGCTAAGCTTCTGAAATGATGATTCTGGTACGACATGCGGAAAGTGCGGCCAATGCGGGCCTGCCCACCAATAGCCCGGATGGCATTGCCCTGACATACCTGGGGGTTCGGCAGGCAGAGGACCTTGCAGAAAACTGGACCGGCCGGCCGGCGGCGATTGTGAGCTCCCCTTTTGTGCGTGCCAGGCAAACGGCGGAGCCACTCGCCCGCCGGTTTGGCATACCGATAGACACGGCTTCCGTGCAGGAGTTCACCTACCTATCGCCGCCGAAGTGCGTGGGTACGACGGCGGCCTCCAGGCGTTCGTGGGTACTGGCGTATTGGGATCTCAGTGACCCTGACCACCGCGACGGTCCTGGAGCAGAAACCTTCCGGGAGTTTGTTGAAAGGGCCAGGCGCTTGCTGGCAGATGCAACGTGGCGCGACCGTGGAGAGGTCGTTGTCTTCTGCCATGGCCAGTTCATCCAGATGGTGCGCTGGCTCCAGGAGCATCCAGCTCGACCGGTGGATTCCGAGGCAATGCGCCACTTCAGAACAGTGGATCTGAAGCAGCCAATTGAGCACTGCCAGCAGTATCGGATCTGCGCTGGCTGAGGTCGGGTTTGGAGTCGAGCAGGCTCGACTCTACTTTGCGGGTTCCTGGAGGGACGCTTCCAGCAACGCAACATAGGTATCAAGTCGGGTTCGCTGGGCGATCAGAACCCATCCGACCAGGTACAGCAGCACCAAGGCGAAGATCAGAATGGCGCCTGCCCAGCCGATGTCGAAGACTCCCGCCCAGTCGCCCCAGCGCCAGTTGCGGAACTGCAGGTACAGCGCGATCAGGAGCGGAAATGGACCGAGACGCTGCAGACCGCCGTACATGATGCCCATCCGTTCGGTCATGCGGGTGCGCAGCGCGCTGACGTAGCGGAGCCGCTGCTCTCTATCTTCGCGCGGGAACGTGCAGAGTTCGGCAATGACGGACTGCCAATGCAGGAAATCGTTGTCCATTTCCCTGGCATGGGACAACCGGGGCTGGGAGTACTGGCGGTACTCCCGTCGCAGGCTCAGGAGCCCGCCAACCAGGAAGCCTCCGATTTCCACAACCAGGCAGGTAAGCGCAACCGGTAGGAGCACGCTCGCAGGTATCCAACGATCGAGGAGCAGGCCGCTGACCAGCCCGATCAGCGCCGCCCCGACGCCGACGCGGTACGACCATTTCTCAGCCGGGCCAGCCTTTGGGTAGATGGACTGGCTTCTCAGGCCCTGCACCCGGCTGTGCAGCCCATGGAACGTCAGGGCATCGCTCTGTTCCAGGCCCGGAACCGGGGTGTCCTTGCCCATCTGCACCTCCATTGCCTGCCCTGCCCGACCAAGTGCCATGTGACGCCACCTAATCCGAATCCCAGTAACGATTGAAGCGTCCCGTCTTTGTATCGTAGAGGAAGAACGAGGTGCTGCTTCCCTCTCGGAAGTAGTTGAGTCCCTGTGCCCGGCTGCAGATCCTTCCACTGGCATCAACAAGGTCGTTCATCGTGTTGTAGAGGTGACAGCCCGGGCCGCGGACATCCAGCCCCATGTCGTCATAGGAATCTTCCAGATCATCATCGACAAGAATGTGGCAGTTAGACGGCGATGTACGCTCCTTCTTCCCAAAGCAGACCCGCAGCCCTGAGTGGTGCCTGGCGCGGTCGATGACCAGCGTCGCTTCGTCTTTCAGGCCATCACCGTTCATGTCGAGGCTTACTTTGGCGAAAGCGGTAGGCGACGTTCGTCGCCATTCGTCCTGCTTCTTGAGCGTTTCGAAATTGACCGTTTCCCACCGCGCCGGATGTTCGCCCGCGTCTGCTGGCAGGGCGGGGGCAAGCGCCACTGCAAGGGCCGCTGCTGCGCTCAGGAGAACAAATCGGCTCATGGCTATCCGTGGCCTTCTTGAGGAATCTGGCTCCTGTCAGCATATACATCACGGGCCACGCCAATACCAGCATTCGGGCGCGGGTCCCCCGCGGGGCTGCGAGGGAAAAGCAGTCGAGCAAGCTCGACTCTACGGTTTGGGGGCGGTGGGGGATTAATCGGGTGAGGTATTCGGGTCGCTTGCGTAGCGCCAGGCGACAGTGCTCTGCAGGTGCCGCAGCAGATGGTCGAGGAACACGCGCACCCGAGGCGCGAGTTGCTTGCCCGGGCCATGCACGGCACTCAGGGGTGAGGTGGCCAGTGCGTGGTCGGGCAGCACCTCCACAAGCCGGCCGGCCTGCAGATCCTCTGCCACATCCCAGATGGACTTTCGCGCAATACCGGCGCCCTGCACGGCCATCAACTGCGCCACTTCGCCGTCATCGCACAGCGTCGTGGCGTTGACCGGCACCGCAATAGTTCGGCCGCCCTCCAGGAAGCGCCAATGGCTGACAGGCGGGCTGCCGCTGGCGATGCAGTCGTGCCCCTGCAGATCGGCAATGCGGCGCGGGACGCCCCGCCGCTGTAGATAATCGGGGGATGCACAGAGCACCCTTCGGTTGGGTGCCAGCTGCCGCGCTACCAAACGCGAATCGTCCAGCGTTCCGTAGCGCAGGGCGAGCTCGATGCCCTCGCCCACCAGGTCCACCACTTCATCGCGTAGTGAGAGGTGCACCCGCACCGCAGGATGGGCCTTCTGGAAGCTGCGCACCGCCGGCACCACGTGGCGACGGCCAAACCCGTTGGGCGCGGTCAGTCGCAGCACGCCGGCCACCACATCCTGGCGTTGCTCCAGCGCCGCCTCCGCGGCCTCCACGGCATCCAGCACGTTCTGGCAATGCACCCGGAACAGTTGCCCCTCATCAGTCAGTGAGGCGCGCCGTGTACTGCGGTTGAGCAGCCGCACTTTCAGCCGGCGCTCAAGCGAGGTCAGCCGCTTGCTGACCACCGCCAGGGATACCCCCAGGTCGCGCGCAGCGGCAGAAAGGCTGCCGCCGTGGACGATGCGCTCGAAGGTACGCAGCTCGTGGAGGTCATCGATCACAGCACTTCTTTCCGTTGGGGCAACAGTTCCTTTCCCATATTGCCATTACGGAAAGTGTGCTGCATCCACACAATGGGTTGATCGTGAATGCGCACGCGCTCGCGACAGCTCGCGCGCGATGCTTCATAACAGCCACCCTGCAGGTAGCCAGACCATGAAAGACGATTCCGACAAGACCCTGCCGGCGCTTACGCGCCGTCGCTTTTTCCAGGGCCTTACCCTTATTCCCGTCGCCGCGGCGCTGCCGGGCTGCTCCCCGGGCGATGCCCCCGGCCAGGCCGCGCCCCGCGCCGATGCGGGCACGCCATATGCCCCGCAGTTCTTCACAGCGGCTGAGTGGGCCTTCTTGGTGGCCGCCTGCGACCGGCTGATTCCCTCCGATGAGGTGGGGCCAGGCGCGGTGGAATCGGGCGTGCCCGAGTTCCTCGACCGCCACATGCAGACGCCCTACGCCGCTGGGGACATCTGGTACATGCAGGGCCCCTTTCTGGAGGCACCCAGCGAATTTGGCTATCAAGGCAAGCTGGCGCTACGCGACATCCTGCGAGTGGGCATCGGCGCGCTTGATGCGCAGTGCCGCAAGCAGTACCAGGGCAAGACCTTCGCCCAACTGGACCACGCCGAGCAAGAAAGTCTGCTGAAGGCGGCCGAGGGCGGCAAGCTCGAACTGGAAGGCATTTCCAGCAAGTTGTTCTTCTCAAACCTGCTGGGTGAGGTGAAGAACGGCTATTTCGCCGATCCCAAGTATGGCGCGAACAAGGACATGGGGGCCTGGAAGATGATCGGCTACCCCGGCATGCGCGCCGATTACCTGGATTGGATTGGTGTACGGGACAAGGTCTACCCCTTGCCGCCCGTGGATCTGGCTGGACGGAGAGGCTGAAGCACATGGCACTTGTGAAACCGAAGGTCGACGCGGTCATCGTTGGCATGGGCTGGACGGGCGCGATCCTGGCCAAGGAACTGACCGATGCCGGCCTGCACGTGGTGGCGCTGGAACGTGGCGGCGACCGCGATACCCAGCCTGATTTTGCCTACCCCAATGTGGTGGATGAACTGGAGGGCTCGGTACACCGCCGCTACCTGCAGAGCCTATCGCAGGAAACGGTGACGATCCGCCACAAGACCTCCGATACGGCCGTGCCGTACCGGCAGATGGGCTCGTTCAAGCCGGGCACGGGCGTCGGCGGAGCGGGCAGCCACTGGTCGGGCGCGCATTTCCGCCCGCTTCCGGAGGACATGAAGCTGCGCAGCAACGTGGAAGAGCGGTATGGCAAGGCCTTCATTCCGGCCGACATGACCATCCACGATTTCCCGGTGACCTACGCCGAGCTGGAGCCGCACCTGCACATGTTCGAGCTGGTGTGCGGCACCTCCGGCAAGGCCGGTGTCATCAACGGCGTGGTACAGCACGGCGGCAACCCGTTCGAGGGCTCGCGTTCGGCCGAATACCCGCTTGGCCCCAACCCGAACTACCTGGGCGGCGAGCTGTTCTACAAGGCGGCCAAGGAGATGGGCTGGCACCCCTACCCCATCCCGGCCTCCAATGCGTCCGGGCCCTACGTGAACCCCTATGGCTGCCAGCTGGGGCCGTGCAACGCCTGCGGCTTTTGCAGTGACTACGGCTGCCTGAATTATTCCAAGGCCAGCCCCAACGCCTGCATCCTGCCGGTGTTGCGCCAGCGCCCGAAGTTCGAGCTGCGCACCCATTCGCAGGTGCTGAAGGTGAACCTGGATGGCAGCCGCAGCAAGGCCACGGGCGTGACCTATCTGGATGCGCAGGGCCGCGAGGTGGAGCAGCCGGCTGACCTGGTGCTGCTGTGTGCGTTCCAGCTCTACAACGTGCACCTGATGCTGCTGTCGGGCATCGGCCAGCCGTATGACCCGGAAAGCAACACCGGCACCGTGGGCCGCAACTACTCCTACCAGAACCTCAACCGCGTGGTGCTGTTCTTCGACGAGACGGTGCAGGCCAACGGCTTCATCGGCATTGGCGGTGCCGGCACCACCATGGACGACCTCAACGGCAACCAGCTGGACAACGCGAAGGCTGGCTTTGTGGGTGGCGGCCTGGTGTGGGCGCGGCAGCCCGGTGCGGGCCCGGTGCGTGGCATCAACGTGCCCAGCGGTACGCCCGCCTGGGGCGCGAAGTGGAAGAAGGCGGCGGCGGACAACTTCCGCCACAACTTCTATTACGAGGTGCAGGGCGCGTGCATGTCCTACCGGCAGCACTACTTGAGCCTTGACCCAACCTACAAGGATGCCTTTGGCCGGCCGCTGCTGCGCATGACCTTCGATTGGCACCCCAACGAGATCAAGGCCTCGCAGTTCTTCGTGGACAAGGCCATGCAGATGAGCAAGGTGCTGGACCCGCTTTCGATGAGCGGCGATGCCAAGAAGGACGGCGAGCGCTACAACATCACCAAGTACCAGAGCACGCACACCTGTGGCGGCGCGATTATGGGCGCGGACCCGAAGACCTCCGCCCTGAACCGCTACCTGCAGAGCTGGGATGTCTCCAATGTGTTCGTGATTGGCGCCAACGCCTTCCCGCAGAACAACGGCTACAACCCCACCGGCCTGGTGGGTGGGCTGGCGTACTGGGCGGCCACCGCCATCCGCGAAAAGTACCTGCCCGACCCGGGCCCGTTGGTGCAGGCCTGAGGACGCGACGATGAAGAAGCTGTTCCTCTGGATGGTGGCGGTTGGCCTGGTCGTGTTGCTGGCGGCCCTCGCCTACGCGTTTGTGCCGACCAAAACCCGTGTACTGGCCGATGGCCCTGCGCCCGATGCGGCCCTGATTGAACGCGGCCGCTACCTGGCGGCGGCGGGCGACTGCACCGCCTGCCACACCCGGCCCGGCGGAAAGCCGTTTGCCGGCGGGCTGCCGGTGGCCTCGCCGCTGGGCAACATCTACAGCACCAATATCACCCCGGACAAGGACACCGGCATTGGTGGCTATTCGCTGGATGATTTTGACCGCGCGGTGCGGCATGGCATCGCGCCAGATGGCCGCACGTTGTACCCGGCCATGCCCTACCCCTCGTATGCGCACATCACCGATGAGGACGTGCGGGCGCTGCACGCGTACTTCCTGCATGGCGACATCGCGCCGGTGAAGGAGGCCAACAAGCCGGTTGAGATTACCTGGCCGCTGTCGATGCGCTGGCCGCTGGCCATCTGGCGCAAGACCTTCGCGCCGGAGGCGGATGCGGTGGCCTTCGATGCCAGCCGCTACGGCGATGCGCAGCTGGCACGGGGCGCGTACCTGGTGCAGGGCCTGGGCCATTGCGGCAGCTGCCATACGCCGCGTGGGTTTGCGCTGCAGGAAGAGGCGCTGGATGAATCCGATACCGCTTACCTGAGTGGTGGCCAGATTATCGACGGCTGGAATGCGGTGAACCTGCGTGGCAACCCTGCCGACGGCCTGGGCCGCTGGAGCGAGCAGGACATCGTGGACACGCTGCAGACTGGCCGCAACGCGCACAGCACCGTGGTGGGCACGCCGATGTCCGACGTAGTGGTGCACAGCACCCAGAAGCTGACCGAGGATGATCTGCGGGCGATGGCGGTGTACCTGAAGCAGCTGCCGGGCAGTGGCCACGATCCTTCCTCGTTTGCCGCCAGCGATGCCACCGCACGCAAGTTGCAGGCCGGCATCAACGACAGCCGCGGCGCAGAGCTGTTCGTGGACAACTGCGCGGCCTGCCACCGCACCGATGCCCACGGCTACAAGAACGTGTTCCCGGCCATTGCCGGCAACCCGACGGTGCTTGCTGACGACCCGACCTCGGTGGTGCGCCTGCTGCTGCACGGCAGTGAACTGCCTTCTACCGACAAACGTCCCTCCAACCTGGGCATGCCGGGCTTTGCGGACCGCCTGAGCGATGAGGAAATCGCCCAGCTGGCGACCTTCATTCGCCAGGAGTTCGGCAACACGGCATCTGCGGTGGATGCGGGCCAGGCCAGGAAGGTGCGGGCGCAGCTGCAGAAGGAGCAGAAACACGCTGCGGCGGCGCACGACCCGACCGATGCGTCCGACGATGAGGCTTCTGCTAAGTAGGCGTATGTGGAACGGCGCGCCATCAGGCGCGCCGGGTCAGAAGTAGAACCCGACGTTCACGTTCAGCCGGGAATGCCATTGCGAGGGGCCTCCCTCGTTGATGCCGATGCCATCGCCACCGGCAAACCACATGTTGCGACCCGCAATCCAGTCGACGTAGGTGGTCATGATGCCCTTCTGCAGGCTGCAGCCGGTGGCGTTTTGCCACGAATCCCGCACGCCTGCGCTATGCCCCACCGGGCGGGTCATGCTGAGGTTGTTGTAGCAGGTCAGATTATCCAGCTTGCCCTTGCGTGCAAACGAATAGGCGACGTTGGCGCTCGGCACATCGGCCTGCGCGGCAATCTCAAAGGGTGCCTGGAAGGCTGACATCGCAATGCGCTGTCCTGGGACGTCATATCGGTAGCGCGCCCACTGCAGCTGCGTGGTCCAGCCATCGCGCTTCCACTGTGCATGGACGGCTGCGCCCTGGTGGCCATAATCGCGACGCGTCTGCGTGTTCTGGACCCTGCCTGCAAAGGCTGATGCGCCAAGAAGCAGTTCGCCCTCTGCCCAGCTGCGCGCCTGCTCTACCCGCGCATGAAGCCGCTGCCGCTCGCGATATGGCAGCGCGTCTGTCTGCGCCACATCGAACGAGTAACGGTCGTAGCGGGCCCCGGTGCCATATTCATCGCCGGAGAACCAGCCAACATGCCAAGTGGTGTCGCCACGGGTGTGGGTCAGCACCAACCCGGGATCGTAGTCATCCTCGATACCCAGGTAATAGCCTGACCCGAACCAGAAACTCTGCGATGCCGTGGGAAGCAACCCGAACGGCACATGCTGGATGCCGGCCTTCAGCTGGGTCTGCTCGGAGAACTGCCAGCCAGCATAGGCATGGTGCACGGCATGGAAGCCGTCATACCAGCGGTACTGGGCCGAAAACGAGAACGGGCCGGTTCCCGTGTCGATGTCTGCCTGCAGCAGCTCCAGCTGCAGGCGGCTGGTAGGCGCGTAATCGAGCCAGCCATAATTGAATCGCACGGCACCGCCGGGCTCGAAATAGGGCGCTGCATCCGGGCCGCGCTCTGATGCGCTGGCCTGAAATGCGGTACCTGCCAGCACGGTAGCGGCAATAAAGGAAAGAGCTCTCACGATGGCGCCACCTGCCTCCCTGTTCTGCTGGGAAAGCACGCTATTGTGCTGTGTTCGCGATGAAGGGCGCGTCTGCCGCCAGAATTCGGCTAGGCGCCCGACCGCCCACGATGGTCACGGCAGCGGTCCGAACAGTAACGCACGTGCTCCCAATCACGCGCCCATTTGCGGCGCCACGCGAATGGCCGACCACAGGTCGCGCAGATTTTCTGCGGCAGGTCTGCTCGCTTTTTCATCTTTGCCATAGTCCCTCGCCTACGCGGTGAGCGCGGAATCGGATGCATCCAGAGCGGCCTCCGCGGCGTAGACGTTCAGGTAATCAACACCCCTTCCGCCATGAACCCGATGTCCCTGCCCTCGCCCGCGCCAATGATGCCGCCTGTGACCTGCCTGCGCCTCGTGCTGGGCGACCAGCTCAATCCTGCCCACCCGTGGTTTGCCGAACGGTCGGACGATGTGGCGTATGTGCTGATGGAGATCCGCGAGGAGACGGATTATGTGCTGCATCACGCGCAGAAGATCCTGGCCATCTTCGCTGCGATGCGCCGCTTTGCCGAGCAGTTGCGCGAGGCTGGGCACCGGGTCTGCTACCTGGCTATCGATGACCCTGCAAACCGGCAATCATTGCCCGCCAATCTGAGCCTGATGTTGCAGCAGCACGGGTCCAGCCAGCTGGAATATCAGGCGCCGGACGAATGGCGATTGGATCAGCAGCTGCGCCAGTACGCGGCGGAGCAGGCCATCGCAGCGCGTTGCGTGGACAGCGAGCACTTCCTGACCACTCGCGATGAAGTGGCGCAATTCTTCGGCAACCGAGGTGGCGAGCGCTGGACGATGGAGGTGTTCTACCGCTACATGCGGCGCCGCCACGGCGTGCTGCTTGAGCCAGATGGCGCGCCGTTGGGCGGTCGCTGGAACTTCGATGCGGAGAACCGCAAGCCGTGGCCGGGCGACCCACCCGAGCCGCCGGACCTGCGGCCCACCCACGATCACAGCGCGCTGTGGCAGACGATCCACGATGCCGGCGTGGCGAGCTTTGGCGATCCCAATGCGCATGCGCTGCGATGGCCGCTGGACCGGGCCGAGGCACTGCTGCAGCTCGACGCCTTCCTTGAACATGGCCTGCCGCATTTTGGCGACTACCAGGATGCGATCAGCGCGCAGGCGTCGCGCCTGTTCCATTCGCTGCTGTCGTTTGCCCTGAACGTGAAGATGCTCTCGCCCCGGGAGGTGATTGCCCGGGTGGAGCTGGCGGGGCGTGAAGGTCGTGCGCCGCTCGCCTCGGTGGAGGGCTTCATCCGCCAGATTCTGGGATGGCGCGAATATGTCCGCGGCGTGTACTGGGCACAGATGCCGGGCTACGAGCACAACAACAGCTTCGGCCATGCCCGTCCTTTGCCGGAATGGTTCTGGACCGGCAACACACGCATGGCGTGCGTGCGCGCTGCGATTGGCCGCTCGCTGGCCAATGCCCACGCCCACCATATCGAACGCCTGATGGTGATCGGTAACTTTGCCCTGCTCGCCGGGCTGGATCCGCACGCCTTGCACCAGTGGTACCTGGGCATCTACATCGATGCGTTCGAGTGGGTAGAGCTGCCCAACACGGTGGGCATGAGCCAGTTCGCCGATGGAGGCCTCCTGGCGACGAAACCCTACGGCTCTGCCGCGGCCTATCTGCACCGCATGGGCGACCATTGCGGCCGATGCCCGTACCGCCACGACCAGCCCACCGGGCCAAGGGCCTGCCCTTTCAATGCGCTGTACTGGGACTTCCTGGCACGGAATGCGGATCAACTGAGTGGCAACCCTCGCCTGGAGATGCCCTACCGGCAGCTGGCGCGGATGCCCGCCAGCAAGCGCGATGCCATTGCCCAGCAGGCTGATGCTCTCCTTCGTAACCTGGACGCGTTGTAGCCCCACTGAAGCGTTCAGCGCCTTTATGCACCTGCACTCCGCCTTGTCGCGACCGCCAGTAGGCTGATGGCTCCTGCCGTATGAGGTGGCACGCATGCCCTCGCCCGACCGACCTGCCGGATGTGCCCTCTGCCGGGATGCGGCGCCGTTGCCATTCGAGTTCAGCTACGCATTCCAGCCTATCGTGGACATCCGTGCGCGCAGGATCTTCGCGCACGAAGCGCTGGTACGCGGTCCGGCCGGCGAGTCTGCCCATTCGGTGCTTTCGCAGGTAGTCGCTGAGAACCAGTACTCGTTTGACCAGGCCTGCCGCGAAAAGGCGATACGGATTGCAGCCATGCTGCAGATGCAGTCGCATCTGTCGATCAACTTCCTGCCCAATGCGATTTATCGGCCAGAGGTGTGCATCCGCTCCACGCTGGAGGCTGCGCGCCGGTATGGCTTCCCGATCGAGCGGATCATCTTCGAGACGGTGGAGGGCGAGAAGATCGACGATGGCAAATGGCTGGCGGAGATTCTTACGGAATACAAGCGCATCGGATTCAAGACGGCCATCGATGACTTCGGTGCGGGATTCGCAGGCCTGAACCTTCTTGCCGACTTCCAGCCCGACATCGTCAAGCTGGATATGGCCTTGATCCAAGGTGTTGACCGCAGTCCTTCGCGGCGCGCGATCATTGCCGGGGTGGTGGCCATGTGCAGCCAGCTGTCCATCGAGGTAATTGCCGAGGGCATAGAGACGGCTGACGAAGCACGCTGCCTGTCTGACCTTGGCATCCACCTGATGCAGGGTTACTGGTTCGCACGGCCGAAGTTCGAGGCGGCTGCCAGCGACAGGGACATCAGCTGGGGAGGCTGAGCCGCGGGCGGCCACTCATCCTATTGCGCTTGATGCCGCCTCTGCCGAGCGTGGGGCACTAAGGAACGCGGCGGTCGCCATCGCGATGGCGATCATTGCGCACGCCACCGCAAAGGCGATGCTGACCTGGCGGGCCCCTGCCCCATCCGGCGCCAGTGCGAAGAACACCCCGCCCACCAGTGCGACGGAAAGCGCGGCACCCATCTGCATGGCCGCGGTGATCGCGCCAGCGGCGAGGCCTGCCCAGCGAGGCTCAACCCTGTCAACATTGAGGCGCACCAGCGCCGGCAAGGCAATGCCCTGCCCGATGCCCAGGAGAAGCAGCGGCCCGACAAGCCAGCCTGGCTTGCCGGCCACGGCGAGGCCGGCAACTGCCAGCAGGGCCAGCGCTTCCACGCCCATGCCGAGCGCCGCTACCCGCGTGCCCAGCCAGCGCGACAGGCGAATCCCACAGCTCGGGCCAAGCAGTTGCCCGATGCCCAGCGGCAGGATGGCCAGGCCTGCGGAAAGCGCGTCGCGGTGCAGGCCGGCTTGCTGATACACCGCGAATGTCAGGAAGAATGCGGCCAATGCGTAGAAGCACACGGCGGCAAGCAGTCCGCGCGGCAGCCCCGAGGCGATGGTGAGGGCCGACGGTGGCACCAGGGGTGATGCGCCCATGCGCTCCAGATGTTTCTGGTACCGCCAGAATGCCGTGATCAGTGCCGGACTGGCTGCCAGCAGAGCCAGGCTCCACCATGGCCAGCCCCGCTCGCGGCCTTCAATGAGGGGAACCACCAGCGCGAGTGCGGCCAGCGCCATCAGCACGGCACCCCGGTAGTCCATCGTGCGCGCGTGTTCTGCCCGCGTTTCGCGAACCAGCAGCAGGGCTGCGGGAACGGAAAACACAATGACCGGAAGGTTGATGAGGAAGACGCTGCGCCAGCCGAGGTCCAGTACATTCACCGAGACCAGCCAGCCGCCAAGCAACTGCCCGCCAACCGAAGCGATACCGAAGGTGGCGCCGTACAGCCCCAGCGCGCGCCCCTTCTCCGCCGACGGAAACAGTGCGTGGATGGAGGCGAGTGACTGCGGCGCCATGACTGCTGCGGAAATGCCCTGCAGCAACCTGCCGGCCACCAGCATGGCGGCGGAGTCAGCCAGCCCGCAGATGGCCGACGCGAGCCCGAACCCCAGCATGCCACCGACGAAGGCGCGCCGACGCCCATGGATGTCACCCAGGCGCCCACCCAGGATGAGCGTGACGGCGTACGCCATGGCATATACCGACACGACCAGTTGGGTGACATCTGCTGATGCATGCAGATCGTTTCGGATGGTAGGCAGCGCTACGTTGACGATGAAGAAGTCCAGCGGCGGCAACAGCGTGCCTGTCAACAGCACCGCCAGGGCTGGCCAGCGCCGCGCGTCATGCACGACCGGGGTCTGATCCACGTTCATCGGTTTCTCCTTGGGTCATTCAGACCTGCGCGTATCAGCGCATGCCGCCCGAGCCGAGAATGGTTTCGCCCGTCACCCAGTCCGCGTCCGCCGATGCGAGGAAGGCAACGATCGAGGCGATGTCGGCCGCCTGGCCGATCCGGCCCAGTGGTGTCTGCTGCTCGTTCCAGGTCTGGAACTCCGAGCCCATCACGCCATTGGCATGCGTACCCTCGGTCTCGATCAGCCCGGGATTGACCGAGTTGACGCGGATGCCGCGTGGGCCCAGTTCGCGGGACAACACGCCGGTGATGGCATCGATGGCGCCCTTGGTGCCGGTATAGATGGCGCTTTCTACCGGCAGCACGCGGGTCACCACCGAACCGATATTGATGATGCTGCTGCCCTCGCCAAGGAACGGTATGGAGGCCCCGGTTACCAGCAGCGTGCCGAGCACGTTGAGGTCAAACTGTTGGCGATACAGCTCCTCGGTTGTTTCCTCGATTTTTGCGAACTGATACATGCCGGCGTTGTTGACCACGATGTCCAATCTGCCGAACGTTTCAACTGTGGCCGCGATCAGTGCGTCCACCTCTGCCTGGCGGCGGATGTCGGCGCGCACTGCCACGGCTTTCCCGCCCGCCGCTACGATCTCAGCGACCACGGCGGCGGCCGCACCTTCAGCGGATGCGTAATTGACCACCACGTGGGCGCCGTCGTGGGCCAAGCGGCGGGCGATGCCTGCGCCGATGCCCTTCGACGCGCCGGTGACCAGCGCCACCCTTCCATTCAGTGTGTCCATTGCGTGCAAGTCCGGCTCTGATTGCCCTGGTGTGGGGCGGGAGTGCATGTTGACCCCAGCAGGATTGTCTGGGGACTGTCATTGCTGCATAGTTTTCGTGCATTTTTGAACGGGCGCACGTTGGCGATGGAATGGAGTGATATCCGAATATTTCTGGCGGTGGTTCGTGGCAGGTCGCTTGGGGAGGCCGCGCGCCGCCTGGGCGTCAGTCATCCCACGGTGGGCCGGCGGGTCAAGGTGCTGGAAGACGAAGCCGAGCAGCCGCTGTTCCGCAGGACAAAGGACGGCCTGGTCCTGACCGATGCTGGCGATGCGGTACTTGCGCTGGCCGAGTCGATGGAGGCGTCCGCACTTGCAATGGAAAGGCGCTTGGCGGGACGCCAGGAGCGACTGGAGGGAGTCCTGCGGATCTCTTCGGCCGACTGGTTTGCCGCCTATGTGCTCGCGCCCAGTCTGGCCGAGCTGGCGCTGCTCCACCCGGGCGTGGTGCCGGAAGTCATCGCCAGCTACCGGCTGCTCGATCTATCCCGCCGCGAGGCGGATGTTGCCTTCCGCATCGTGCCGTTCAGCGAGCCGGATATCGTACAGCGTCGGCTGATGACCATGCCCTATGGGCTGTATGGCTCAGAGGCGACGGTGCGCGCGGTGATGGATGATCCGCGCGCGGCACGGCTGATTCTGATGAACTCGGCGCAGGCCCACTTCCCGGACGTGAAATGGCTGATCGAGACCTTTCCGCAGTCGAAACCGGCGTTCTCCAGTACCAGCCGCAGCGTCCAGGCGCAGATGTGCGCCCGCGGCCTTGGTCTTGCGGTGTTGCCCCGGCCGCTGGGTGAGCAGCTGGGCGGGTTGCATCGCATCGACGCCTTCGGGCAGCCCCCCGGGCGTGACATCTGGGTGGGCTACCACCAGGATCTGCGCCATATGGATCGGTTGCGGGCGCTGCTGGAAATTGCCGAGAAGATGCTGCCGCACTCGCCGTCGCTGGAGAAATGACCTTGCAGCGCTGACTGCCACGTCGCGGCGCCACATCGCCATCACGGCGAGGCGCGCATAACACTGGCGGCCTTCCCCCTTCCAGCAGCCCCGTGATCGACCCCACCCCCGATGCCCCCGCGCGCCGGCGCGCCGAGCGCGGCCTGGATGGCCTGAATTTCTTCCTGGCAGATGTACGCGATGGACTGGGCCCCTATCTGGCCATCTATCTGCTGTCGGTACACCACTGGCAGCCGGCCAGCATCGGTGCGGTCATGACGGTGTCGGCGATCATCGGGCTGATGACCCAGACACCTGCCGGGGCGTTGATGGACCGGCTGCACGCCAAGCGGATGACACTGGCCATCGCTGCGGTGCTGGTGACCGCGACGTGTCTGCTGCTGCCTTGGACGCAGAGCTTCGCGGTAGTGGCATCCACCCAGGCGTTGAGTGCCGTGGCGGCCTCGGTGATTGCGCCGGCCATTGCGGCCATTTCGCTGGGCGTCAGCGGGCCGCGCGCGTTCGCGCGGCGCATGGGGCGCAACGAGACCTTCAACCATGCCGGCAACGTCGTGGCGGCCCTGCTGGCCGGTGGCCTGGCCTACCTGTGGGGACCGACGGTGGTGTTCTACCTGATGGCAGCGATGACACTGGCAAGCGTGGCCGCCACGGCTGCGATTCCGGGAGCGGCCATTGACGATGCGCGGGCGCGCGGCCTGGTTGACGAGCCAAGGCAGGCGCACGCCCCCTCCCCCGCGCGGTTGCTGTTGCGGGATCGCCGGTTGCTGCTGCTGGCCGCGTGCAGCTGCCTGTTCCACCTCGCCAACGCGGCGATGCTGCCGCTGGTCGGGCAGAAACTGGCGTTGAGCAGCCCGGCCCTCGCGACCACACTGACCGCCGGGTGCATCGTGGCCGCGCAGCTGGTGATGATTCCGCTGGCGTGGCTGGTGGGGGCGCGGGCGGACCGGTGGGGGCGGCGGCCGCTGCTGCTGGCGGGTTTTCTGATCCTGCCGATCCGTGCTGCGCTCTATCCTCTGTCCGATGCCCCGGCCTGGCTGTTGAGCGTGCAGCTGCTGGATGGCGTGGGTGCCGGCATTTTTGGTGCACTGATCCCCATCATGGTGAGGGACCTGAGCGAAGGGAGCGGGCGCTTCAATGTCACCTTGGGCGCGGTCACGACCGTGTTCGGGGTGGGCGGCGCGCTCAGTCCCGCTCTGGCGGGCTTCATCGTGCAGCGCGCAGGCTATGATGCCGCCTTTCTGGTCCTGGCGGTCGTTGCCACGGCGGCAGTGCTGCTGGCGCTGAAGGTGCCGGAGACACGGGATACGCCGGCAATTGAGCATTCATGAGGTTTGGGTAGTACATGCACGTTGAAGCTTCGTCGATGATCATCTGGGCGGCCGTGGCGGCGACCATTGTCGGCCTGCTGTTCCGCCCTTTCCGCATTCCCGAATATGTCTGGGCTGTGGCCGCCGCGCTGCTGCTGCCACTGGCCGGGGCCGTGCCGGTCGCAACCTTCGTGGGCGCGGTGGCCGAGGGCCAGGATGTCTACCTGTTCCTGGTGGGCATGATGCTGCTGGCCGAGCTGGCGCGGCGCGAAGGGGTGTTCGACTGGATGGCGCTGTACGCGGTACAGCACGCGGCCGGCTCGGGGCGGCGCCTGTTCGATCTGGTATTCCTGGTCGGCACGGTGGTGACGGTCCTTCTGTCCAACGATGCCACGGCGGTTGTGCTCACCCCTGCGGTGTACGCGGCATGCCGGGTGGCCGGGGTCACGCCCCTGCCCTATCTGTTTGTCTGTGCATTCATCGCCAATGCCGCCAGTTTCGTGCTGCCCATTTCCAACCCTGCCAATCTGGTGGTATTTGGCGCACACATGCCGCCATTGCTGGAATGGCTGAAGCAGTTCGCGCTGCCTTCGCTGGCCGCCATCGCCGCCACATATGCCGTGCTGAGGCTGCTGTACCGCCGTGAGATTGCCCAGCCGATCTCGGTTTCGCCACAACAGCAGCCGCTGTCCCCTGGAGGCCGCTTGGCAGCTGGGGGTGTGGTGTTCACCGGAACGGTGCTGGTGGTCACCTCCGCACTGAATGGTCGTCTGGGGCTGATGACATTCTGTGCCGGGCTGCTGAGCGTGGCCGCCGTAGCCCTGGCGCAACGGCGCAGCCCCCTGCCGCTGCTGCGCCATGTTTCCTGGAGCGTGCTGCCGCTGGTGGCGGGGCTTTTCGTGCTGGTGGAGGCAGTCGCGCAGACCGGGGTGATCCAGCAGGCGGCGGACGCGCTGGAAGCACTGGCGCGCAGCTCGACCAGCCACGCTGGCTGGGTTGCGGGCATTGCCTCCGCCCTGCTGAGCAATGTGGCCAATAATCTGCCGGTAGGCCTGGCGGCCGGGTCCGTGGCGCAGGTGGCGGATCTGCCCGCGCAGGTGCGGGCCGCATTGCTGGTCGGCGTCGACCTGGGGCCCAACCTGTCCGTGACCGGTTCACTGGCGACGCTGTTGTGGCTGGTGGCGCTGCGACGTGAGGGCGAGCACGTAGGCGCCCTCGATTTCCTGCGTGTAGGGATCCTGGTGATGCCCCCCGCCCTGATCGGTGCGTTGCTGCTGCTGTAACTGTGGGTGATTCAGCGCGGCTTCGGCGGAGTAATGGTCACCCACGCATGGCCACCGACCTGCCGCTGTTCGAGGTACCGCTGTAAGGCGCCCATCCCACGCACCATGCGCTCGATCAGGGCGATATCCGCGGTATCGTCGGTACCCGCGTACTGCTCAGGGTCCCGATTGATCTCCGCGCTGACGGCATGCAGTCTGTCGCCTTCTGACACGAAGTGAACCCGGGCAATGCAGACGCCGGTCCAGCTACGGTGCATGTAAAGCGTACTCCCCTCGTAGTAAAGGAACCACTTGTCCTCCATTTCCAAGGGCAGCAGGCCATGCCGCACGCAGGCGGACTCTGCGGCATCGAGGTGGAAGTCGAGTTTCAGCGCGATATGGTGGGCGGGGAGCGGCTTGGTTTTCCAGTCAGCAGCGGTGGCGATGGTGGGCATCATGAACCTTGAGAGGTGCCGGCCAGCGGCCGGCACTACCTGGGCCGGCGATGGGTTTTACCCGGCCAGGGTGAAGACCGAGCCCGAGTCTACGCGGATGTTGGCGCCGTTGATGAAGCTGGCGCGTTCGGAGCACAGCAGGAGCACAGCGGCGGCGACCTCTTCGGGCCGGCCGCGGCGCTTGAGCACCATGCCGGGGCGCTCCTCATCGAGGAAGGTGCGGATGGCCTCCTCGAACGACATGCCCTTTTCCTTGGCGCGCTTGTGCATCATGGCGTCTGTCATCGGCGTATGGATGAAGGCCGGTGAGACGGTATTGATCATGATGTTGTCCTTGCCGTACTGCTTGGACAGGCCCTTGGCCAGGCTCAGCACACCCGCCTTCGAGGCGCAGTACGGCAGCTCGTCGGTATACGGCTGTACGGCATCTTCCGAGGCGAACAGGACGATGCGACCCCAGCCCTTTGCACGCATTGCGGGAATGGCCTGGCGGCACATGCGCACCGCACCCATCAGGTTGATATCCAGCGTGCGCAGCCAACCGTTGTCGTCCACATCAAGGAAATCGCCGGTGGCACCGGTGACACCCGCAGCGTTGACGTAGATGTCGGGGTCACCAAGTTCGCTGCGTACCGAGGCCCAGATGTGTTCCACATCCTTGGCATCGGTGACATCACCGGCAACGGCCATCACTTCGCCCAGCGGCGACAGTTCCTGCAGGGCTTCGTCGAGGGTGCCATCGGGTACATCGGTGATGGCCACGCGTACCCCGGCCTGCAGCAGTTCGCGTGCGGTCTGCTTGCCCATGCCCGAATCGGCGCCACTGACCAGGGCGATGCGCCCTGCTATTCCGAGATCCATGATGTGTCCTTGGTTGGGGAGGAAGTGGTGCTGCGCGGTGGCAGCGTCTGCAGGAACCGCTCGGCGGTGCGCAGGCCCAGTGCCATCTGGGTCAGCGCCGGGTTGGCGGCCAGGGCACTGGGGAAGATGGAGTTGTCGCAGATGAAGAGATTGGGGATGTCGAAGCTGCGGCCGTCGGCATCTACGACAGCGGTGTCGGCCGAGTCGCCCATGCGGCACGTACCCAGGGTGTGGGCCGAGCGCGCGGCGACGAAGATTCCGGTGGCACCTGCAGCTTCCCAGATGCGGGTCAGCTGGCTCTGGGCGTGCGCGTCCAGTGCCTTTTCGTTGGCGCCATAGCTGAAATCCACCCGCGCGCGGCGCATGCCGAAGGCATCGCGCTCATCACTGAGGGTGAGTTGGTTCCCGTCCTGCGGCAGGCACTCGCCGTTGATGCCGATGCCGGCCAGGTGCCGGTAGGAGGAAAGTGCATCCACCAGCGGCTGGCCCCACAGCCCTGCGCCGCGGGCCAGGGTGTTGGCCAGTGTGGCGGGCTGCACGCCCAGGCTCTGCACCAGGTAGCCGCCGGCGAACGAGGCGTCGTGCGGGCGCACGAAATCCTCGGTGATGAGCGAGGACGGGTAACCGCGGTTCATGCACATGTCCGCGTCAAAGCACCCCCACACCTGGGTGGCTACGTGGGCCATGAAGTTGCGACCGACCTGGCCACTGCTGTTGGCCAGACCAAGGTTGAGCAGCAGACGCGGTGTTTCCACACCGCCCGCGCACAGGAACGCCGCCGAGCACTTCACCCGGTGCAGACGATGGTCGCGCTGGTAGACCACTGCAGTGATGCGGCCATGGGCGTCGCGCTCAAGGTCAACCACCCGGCTTTCATCGCGGATCGCGGCACCATGTGCCACAGCCCAGGGCAGCCAGGAGGTGTCCATGCTGGCCTTGGCGCCATTGCTGCAGCCCTGATGGCAGGCGCCACAGTGGTTGCAGGCCTGGCGCACGCCCCAGTGCGCCTGCTGGCGCGCCTGGCTGACCAGCGCAGCGGGCGCATCGGTTGCGACGAGGCCCAGCGCGTCGCAACCGCGCTGCATGGCCTGGGCCGAGGCATTGCGCAGCACGGGCGGATAGCCGTACTGACGCGTCGGGTCCCACGGGTAGTGAGCGGGGCCCGAGACGCCGATGAAGGCCTCGACACGCCGCACGTACGCCAGCAACTCGGCATCCGCGATGGGCCAGTCCGCCCCCTGCCCCGTCAGCGACCGCAGGCGCAGGTCCCGCGGATCGGGACGCGGGCAGAACGCGCCCCAGTGGAGGGTGGAGCCGCCTACGCCCTGCCCGGAATTGTTGGCGCCGAAAGCGGTTGGGGTCTGGCCGCCACTGAGGCGCTCTTCCATCCAGTAGATATCCGTGGCCAGTTCGTCGGCGAGGTGATCATCCGGCGTGAATGTGCGGCCGGCTTCCAGCACCAGCACCGATACGCCCGCCTCCGCCAGGCGGGCCGCCAGAGGGGCACCGCCGGCGCCGCTGCCGATGATGACGGCATCGAACGATTCATGCTTCCCGTCGTTGCGGTGGGTTCGATTCAGCATGGCAGCTGCCACCCGTCGATGACCCCAGCCTGTGTGTGCTCATAGCCGGGGCTGTACGCACCTTTGCCACCCACAGCGAAACCGTCGTAGCCGATGGAGGCCCACGTCGACGGAAGGCTCATCCAGGTTCTGGCAAACAGCGCCCTCGCATCTTCAAACCAAAGTGCCCACTGCGCAGGGTCAAGCGCGGCGCTTGCGGGCGCGGCGGCGCTCTGCCGTTGAACCTGTTCCAGCAGTGCCTGCTGTGCGGCGGGCGAAAGCGTGCTGAATCCATTGGCTGCGGCATCCAGCTGATCCAGCGCCTGCGCCCAGGCATCCGCATCCTGTGGCAGGTCGGCAAATCGCCAGCCGTCGCTCTCGTGGTTCACCAGTGCGTGGCCGACGCGCAGTGCAAGGTCATCGGCATCTGCGCCGGGTACCAGTCGTGCCGCCAAGGCAGCGAGCACACCCAGACGGCGTGCGGGCAGCGCAGACTCGGTAAGCGGCAGCGGCATGGCATGTCGGGCCAGCAGACGGGCCCGCATGCGCGGTGCAACCCGCTCGGCATCCAGCAACTTGATGAATGCCGGCGGCAGTGCGCGTGCAGCCAGTGGCAGTGCCCACACCGCAATGTGGTGGGCAAGCCACTCCGGCTGCTCGACGGGAATCAGGTGCGCAGCGTCCGGCACGATGTCGACGGTTGCGTGCACGTAATGCGGCGCGTTCAGTGCACGCTGGGCGTCTTCTCCGAGGTCGCCATCCTCTGCGCCTGCCAGTATCAGCGCAGGCACGTGCAGGTGGGCCGCTTCCTCCTGCCTATGTTCGCGACTACCCTGGTTCAGCCAGGCACGCCAGGCGATGGGATCGGTGCAAAGCACGTCGAGGATGGCGGCTTCGCGGGCGGGCCCCTGCAGCGGTCGATGGGTGTTGGCGTCGATGAAGGCTTCAGCATCGGCGCGGGCGGGAGGGCCTCCGGCAAACCACTCGAGCATCTTCGCGCGGCGCGCTTCCTGCATGGGTTCCGGACACGGCGGTGATGCGGCCACCAGCACTACACCGGCCAGGCCTGCCAGGCCCTGTACCCCGTTACGGCTGCGGGCGGCAAGCAGCGTGGCGATCTTGCCCCCCATGCTGTGGCCGACGGCGAACCAGCAGGTGGGCGAACGCGCGGTGACTTCCTGCTGGAACCAGTCGACGAGGGCGTCGATGTCGGTCGCGCTGCCTGCGGAGGTTCCGCCAAAGCCAGGTATGTCCAGTGCGACACACTCGAATTGATTTCCGAGGACGCGTTGCACCGCGTCCCACTTCCGATGGCTCGCGCCCAGGCTGTGCAGGAGGAAAAGTGTGGGACGTTGCATGCAGACCTCAGCGTGTAGCGGCACGAGCATGGTCGTCGGTGTGTCCATGGAGCGTGCATGCGGGTGTCAACGGCGCGCAATGATCACGTGGCGTTGAACACTGCCTCACCCCGTTTGCGCATGCGGCTGCCTAGTTTCGATGCACCCCACGTCTGAGATGTCCATCATGTGCACGCCTATTGCTGTTCCGGCAGCCTTGCACGCTTGCCGGAGGGTGCGTTGATGTCGACGTTGCCCGAGGCTGCCTCCCTTGATGAAACGAAGATCGGCGCATCACCGGTCGCAAATGAGCGCAGGCGCAACGGCGCGCTGCCCATCGAACAATACTCGGCGCTGGGCGAAGGGCGTTCCGTCGCCTTGACCGGCTGCGACGGTTCCATTGATTGGTGGTGTGCGCCCAACATGGACAGCCCGCCGTTGTTTGATCGCCTGCTGGACGGCAGCAATGGTGGCTACTTCAGCATTGCGCCCACCGAGCGTTGCACCGTCGAACGTCATTACCGGGCGGAAAGCAACGTGCTGGAAACGATCTTCACGACGGCATCCGGCCGTGCGTCGCTGACGGAATCGCTGAACAGCGGCAACGCCGGTCGCCTGCCCTGGTGCGAACTGGCGCGGCGCATCGAGGGCCTGGAGGGCGAGGTGCGCTTTGCCGTCCACATGTTCCCGAGCACGCGTGCTCAATCGGCCAGCCCCTACTGTTCGTCCATTGGCGAGCACACGGTCTTCCATGTGCAGCGGCTGCTGGGTGTTGTGATCCATCATCCGGCGCTGCAGCTGCAGTGGACCGACGAAGGTGCATGCGGTGAATGCACCGTCACTGCCGGCGAGCGGGTGACCGTGGCGCTCGTAGTCGGCGAGGATGAGCCGCTGGTAGCACCGTCGGTGGAGGAAGTGGATGGCCGCATCGACCTGACCGATCGGGAATGGAAGGCGTGGGCACGTAATGTGTCCTACGACGGCTGGGACCGCGCCACGTTCGTGCGAAGCACGCTGGCCCTCAAACTGCTGCTGTACTCGCCCTCGGGCGCCATTGCCGCTGCCGCCACGACCTCGCTGCCAGAGCGGATTGGCGGCGACAAGAATTTCGACTACCGCTACGCGTGGGTGCGCGATGCGGGTTACACGATCCAGGCGTTTCTGGCCGCAGGTCTGGAGGCGGAATCCAAAGCGGCATTCACCTGGCTGCTGCGTCAGCTGCGCCGCCATGGGCCGAAGGTCGTATTCACCCTGGACGGTGAGATGGTCGAAACGGTGCAGGAACTGCCCATGCACGGCTACCGCGATACGCAGCCAGTGGTGAAAGGCAATCTTGCCGGCGACCAGCACCAGCATGGCATCTACGGCGACATCTTCGAGACCGCGTTCTGTTTCGTGGCGGCCGGCAACATTCTGGATGGCGCCAGCGCGGAGCTGCTTTCGCGTATTGCCGACCTCTGCGCGGACCACTGGCGCGCGAAGGATTCCGGTATCTGGGAACTGCCTGAGCTGGAGCACTACACGATGTCCAAGATCAGCTGCTGGCAGGCGCTGGCGCGGGCGGTCGAGCTGGCCGACCAGGGCCAGCTGCCGACCACGTGCCGCGACCGCTGGCAACGCGAGCGCGACCGCATCAGTGACTGGATCGAAACCCATTGCTGGTCCGATGGCCTGCAGGCCTTCGAGATGTACCCCGGCAGCGGCAAGCTGGACGCGGCGCTGGCGCTGGCGGTGCGCTTCCGCTTTGACGGCAGGGACCGCCTGCTGGCCACGCTGCGCGCCATCGACCGCGAGCTGGGCCAGTCGGACTTCCATTACCGCTACTCGGGCATGCCGGAAGAAGAAGGCTGCTTCATCGCCTGCTCCTACTGGATGGCTGAGGCCTACGCACGGCTGGGTTTCGTCGAGGACGCCCGCGCCCGCGTGGATGCGTTGAACGGCGCGCTTGGCCGTTGCCAGGGCGTGCTCAGCGAAATGGTGGACCCGGCCACGGGCCATTACCTCGGCAACACCCCGCAAGGCTTGAGCCACCTGGCCCAGGTGATGGCCATGGCCACCATTGCAGATACACAGGGCTGCCCCTGAGCGGCCCACTCTCCCCCGCCCCACGATAAGGATCGACCATGAATGATCGTCTGAAAATGCAGGATCCGCGCAGCCAGTATCCGCAGCCGCCCTTCCCCGCCCAGCCGCAGCCGGTGCCGGGCAAAGCGGCAGACATGGACCCGGTGCCGGACCACGGCGAAACCAGCTACCAAGGTTCGGGCAAGCTGAGCGGACGCCGGGCCCTGATCACCGGCGCCGACAGCGGCATCGGTCGCGCTGCGGCCATTGCCTACGCCCGCGAAGGCGCTGACGTAGCCCTGTCCTACCTTCCCTCTGAAGCGTCGGACGCGGAAGAAGTGGTCGCGCTGATCGAAGCCGAGGGCCGCAAGGCGCTGGCGTTGCCGGGTGACATCACCGACCCGGAGTGGTGCAAGGCTCTGGTTGAACGCACGGTGGAAGCCTTCGGTGGCCTCGACATCCTGGTGGTCAATGCGGCCCGCCAGCAGTACCGCGAAAGCATCGCCGAGCTGAGTGCGGAGGACTTCGACAAGACGATGAAGACCAATCTCTACGCCATGCACTGGATCTGCCAGGCAGCCGTTCCGCACCTGCCGCCGGGCGCCGCGGTCATCACCACTGCATCCGTCCAGGCGTATGACCCTTCGGCGATCCTGCTGGATTACGCCACCACCAAGGCAGGCATCGTTGCCTACACCAAGGCGCTGTCCGCACAGCTGGTCGAAAAGGGAATCCGCGCCAACGTGGTTGCGCCGGGTCCCTTCTGGACCGCGCTTCAGTCCTCCGGTGGGCAGCCGACCGAAGCGGTGACCAAGTTCGGCACCCAGGTGCCGATGAAGCGCCCGGGCCAGCCGGTGGAAATCGCGCCGATCTATGTGCTGCTGGCCAGCCAGGAAGGCAGCTACCTGACCGGTGAAGTGTTCGGCGTAACCGGCGGTGCCGGCATCGCCTGAGAAAAAGCAGCTTTATTCTGAACCGTTAAGACTGAACGCGGTCATTTTCACGCCGGTTGTGGCAAGGTGCCGGGCTCTGATGGGCCCGGCGCTATCCCGGTGATCCGATCCAACCGAGCAGGGAATCGCGTGTCGAACGATCAATTCAAAGGGTTTCCTTCGCCGTCGGTCAGAAGCGAGAACGCGTTGCCGATCGGCGACAGGCGCTCGGACATCTTTTTCAGCGCCGTGGAAACCACGCGGATGCCGATGATCATCACCGACCCGCACCAGCCCGATAATCCGATCATCTTCGCCAACCGGGCCTTCGTAGAGATGACCGGCTATGAGCGTGACGAGCTGATTGGCCGCAACTGCCGGTTCCTGCAGGGACCGGAAACCGACCCCGATGCGATCGCCGAGATCCGCGAAGCCATTGCTGAGACCCGCGAGGCGGCGACCGAGGTTCTGAACTACCGCAAGGACGGTTCGACCTTCTGGAATGCGCTTTTTGTGTCGCCGGTGTTCGATGACGACGGCACGCTGGTGTACTTCTTCGGCTCGCAGCTGGATGTATCGCGCCGGCGTGATGCGGAGGATTCGCTTCGCCAGGCACAGAAGATGGAAGCCCTTGGCCAGCTCACGGGCGGCATCGCGCACGACTTCAACAATCTGCTGCAGGTCATGTCCGGCTATCTGGAGATGATCACCGGGACGTCTGACAAGGAGCTTCCGTCCGACAGCTTCGTCAGGCGCGCCGCCACCCAGGCGCAGTCCGCCGCCAACAAGGCCGCGGTGCTGACCCAGCAGCTGCTGGCGTTCTCGCGACGGCAGAAACTGGAAGGCCGCACGGTCAATCTGAATTCCCTCGTGTCCTCCACGGTGGAGCTGGCCGCGCAGCGTGTGGGCGCGGACGTGGAGCTGCAGATGAACCTCGCACCCGCGCTCTGGAACTGCAGGATCGATACAACCCAGGCCGAGGTGGCCATCCTCAATCTGGTCATCAATGCGCGCGATGCGCTGAAGGGTCGCCCGGATCAGCGCGTGCTGCTGAGCACGCGAAATGTGGAGGTCTCCAAGGCTGCGGCCGCCAACGAGCTCGATCACCTGCCCGCGGGTCGTCTGGTCTGCATCTCGGTGCAGGACAACGGCAGCGGGATGTCGCCCGACATTGTTCGCCGGGTGATGGACCCGTTCTTCACCACCAAGGAGGAAGGTGAAGGTACCGGGCTGGGACTGTCGATGGTCTATGGCTTCGTCAAGCAATCCGGTGGAACCGTACGGATCGCCTCTGAGCCAGGCGTGGGCACTACTGTCAGCCTGTATTTCCCTGCCACGACCGATGCGCTGACCAAGGATGCCGCCCCCTCCAACATGGCCATGGACCGCGGTGGCAGCGAGCGCATCCTGATTGTTGAAGACCGCGATGATGTCGCTGAACTGGCGCAGATGCTGCTTGAAGCCGGTGGCTACCAGACCCGTGTTGCCAACGATGGGGCATCGGCCCTGGCGCTGCTGGAACAGGGCGAGGTGTTCGACCTGCTGTTTACCGATCTGATCATGCCCGGCGGCATGAACGGCGTACTTCTTGCCCGCGAGGCCAAGCGCCGCCTGCCGAAGCTGAAGGTGTTGCTGACGACGGGCTATGCCGAAGCCGGGATTGAACGTACAGATGCAGGTGGTTCGGAGTACGAGGTGCTGAACAAGCCCTTCAACCGGCAGCAGCTGTTGCGCAAGGTGCGCCTGGTTCTGGAAGGGCCGACCGGCGTTGGTTGAGTGATCATGCAATCTGCGTGGGGCAACCTGCGCTGAACTCCGGCACCGAAGTCCATTGCAAGCGCGCCGTGCGGCACCCACCTGATATTTGCGCCCGAGCATGGGCGCTCTCAGGAGAAATACATGCCGCACCATGAAAAGATCGCCTTGTCCGGCGTTGTTGAACACGTGTTCGCCCACCGCTTCACTCTGCTCGCGGACGGCCAGCCTTACCTGGCCGATCTGGGCCCGAAAGGCGCTGAAACTTTCGCCATCAAGCCCGGCTTGGCCGTTGTGCTGGAGGGCGAACGTCGCCCTTCGGAGATCAAGGTACTCAGCATTGCCCGCACCGGTGGCAAGCGGGTGCAGATCGAGCACAAGAAGCCGCACCATGGGCCGGGCCATCATGGCGAAAAGCACGTTCAGGCAGACCCGGCCGTCGTCCTGGATGCCGTGAAACAGGCAGGCTGGACATCTGCAGGGGAACCGCAGCGTCACCCCAAGCACTTTGAAGTGCTGGCCCGCCAGAAGGGTGGCGACTGGATGGAGCTGCACGTGGACTTCGCCGGCGGGATCTACAAGCAGAAGCCCGCCGCTGCGGACAAATGGGATATTGCGTGAACAACGGAAGCCCCGCGAAAGCGGGGCTTCTTTGCGTGGCTCAGCCAGCAGTCGCTGCCCCGCAACGGAAGACGGTGAGACTGCGCGGTGGGGCGAGGAAGTGACCGGCGCCCAGCACGTCCTGCTCACCCGCAAGCCCAGCATCGGTGGACAGCAGCATCGACCAGCTGAGCGAGGCCCCCTCGTCATCAGGGAGCGTGAAATCCACACCCTCGTGGTAGGCGTTGATCACCACCAGCAAGCTCGCGTCGCTGGCATGCTCGCGCACGCCTGATGCCTGTGCCCTGCCCTCCAGCAGCAGTCCGACCGAGCGCGCGCCCGCGTCATTCCAGTCCTCATCGGTCATCTCCCTGCCTGCGGGATTCAGCCAGGTCAGGTCGCGCACATCGGCCTGTTCGTTGTACTGGCCGTTGAGGAACCGGCCGCGGGTCAGGATCGGATGGCTTTGGCGCAGGGCCAGCACATCGCGGACGAACTGGGCCAGTCGGCCCTCGGTGGTGTCGCGTTCCCAATCAATCCAGGCTGTTTCGTTGTCCTGGCAATAGGTGTTGTTGTTGCCGCCCTGCGTCTGCGCCCGCTCGTCGCCGGCCAGCATCATCGGTGTACCCTGCGAAAGCAGCAGCGTCGCCAGCAGGTTGCGCATCTGCTGCTCGCGCAGCGCGTTGATGCCTGGATCGTCGGTTGGTCCCTCGGCGCCGTGGTTGCAGGACGAATCGTTGTTGGAACCATCACGATTCTCTTCGCCGTTGGCATCGTTGTGCTTTTCGTTGTAGCTGACGAGATCATTGAGCGTGAACCCGTCGTGCGCCGTGATGAAGTTGACCGATGCCCACGGTCGGCGGCCGCGTCGGTCGAACAGGTCCGCCGAGCCGGTGAGCCGCGTAGCAAACTCGGCAAGCTTGCCCTCGTCACCCTTCCAGAAGCTGCGCACGGTGTCTCGGAACTTGTCATTCCACTCTGCCCAGCCCGGCGGGAAGTGCCCGACCTGGTAGCCGCCAGGTCCGCAATCCCACGGCTCGGCAATCAGCTTGACCTGGCTGAGCAGCGGGTCCTGGCCAACCGCATCAAGGAAGCCGCCGCGCTGGTCGAATCCCGTCGGGTCGCGCCCCAGGATGGTTGCGAGGTCGAAGCGGAAGCCGTCGACGTGCATTTCCTGCGCCCAGTAACGCAGGGAATCGCAGACGAAACGGATGGCCTGCAGGTTGCTCAGGTTGAAGGTGTTACCGGTGCCGGTATCGTTGATGTAATAGCGCTTGTCCTCGGCCAGGCGATAGTAGCTGGCATTGTCGATACCCTTGAAAGACAGCGTCGGCCCGAGCTCGTTGCCTTCGGCGGTGTGGTTGTAGACCACGTCCATGAAGACCTCCAGACCTTTCCCGTGCATGGCCTTGACCATGTCGCGGAACTCGTCGCGGTGGCCGCTGGCCAGGTAGCGGCGCTTGGGCGCGAAGAAGGCCAGCGTGTTGTAGCCCCAGTAATTGCGCAGGCCCTTTTCCAGCAGGTAGTTGTCGTCGAGATAGGCGTGGACCGGCAGCAGCTCCACGGCGGTCACACCCAGGCCGTGGATGTAATCCAGCACGGCAGGCTGGGCGAGACCGGCACAGGTTCCTCGCACGTCCTCGCCTACCTCGGGATGGCGCTGGGTGTAACCACGCACGTGGGTCTCGTAAACGACCGTGCGGTTCCAGGGCGTGAGCAGGCGCTCATCCCCTTCCCAGTCATAGGTGTCTTCCACCACCACGGCCTTGGGCATGAACGGTGCGCTGTCACGTTCATCAAAGCTGAGGTCGCCGTCGGGGTGGCCGATGGTGTAGCCGTAGAGCTCATCCGCCCAGGTCAGATCGCCATCGACCTCGCGTGCGTAGGGGTCCAGCAGCAGCTTATGGTGATTGAAACGATGGCCCTCCGCCGGGGCGTAAGGCCCATGCACCCGGTAGCCGTAGCGTTGGCCTGGCTTTACCTCGGGAAGGTAGCCGTGCCAGATCTCGTTGGTGTACTCGGGCAACTCGATGCGCTGCTCGTTACCCTGATCATCGAAGAGGCACAGCTCGACTTTGGTGGCGTGTGCACTGAAGAGCGCGAAGTTCGTGCCTTGGCCATCGAAAGAGGCGCCTTGGGGGAACGGACGCCCTTCGCGGACGCGGGACGGGGTGGCGTAGCGTGTGGATCTGACCTGGTCGCGCATGGGGGATGCTCTGTGTTCCGGTTGCGGGCTTGCAGCCGGGGAGTCGGGAGCATCCCGGTCCGTCTGTAGAGGCCGTGTGGCGGCGGCATCACGCGGATTTGCAGTGGATCCAGATTGCTGAAGATTTCAGGATTCCGATTCTCCGGATGCCGATGGACGCCCAGAGGTTGGCAGGCTGTCAAAGACGCCCTGGCCTATGGCCTGGCGATTGCTGCAGTGGGTGCAGCTGACAACGGCGCCACCGGAAATCGCCGTCAGCCCCAGCGGCTCGCGCGCGACAAAGTCGCTGTCGCAGGCATGACAGTGAGCATGCACCGTCACAATGCGGGGTCCCGCCCCGCGCTCCTTGTCGCATTCAACCCGGTCCAGTCGAAACCGGCCTGTTTCGCCGGCTGCACCGCAGCTGTAGTGTCCCTCTCGCTCGCACATGTGATGTCCAGCCGTGATGTTTGCCGCAGCATCCCGGTTATGGGGAGAACGTGGCGTGCTGCACCGTTGATCCCCGCGTGAAGCCGCGTCGAGCGACGGCGGCCTATCAGCCGGAAATGGACAAGCGTGGACCGGCGGGAAGGAGTACCTTGAATCCTCGAACCTGACCGGACTGACCCATGTTGCGTGCTGTTGCCTACCGAAGCGTCGCTGTGCCGGGCATTGATGCCCCCCGCCTAGAACGCATCGTGCACGGCGCCCAGCGCTTCAACCGGATGGCGGGCGTCACCGGCGCAATGCTGTTTGATGGCGCCCGCTTCCTGCAGTACATCGAAGGGCCGGAGGATGGTATCGAGGGTGCCATCGGCCGTATCAGGTCCAGCAGTGACCATGAGCGGCTGCATATGCTTGGCGACAGTGTGATCGAAACCCGTCGATTCCCGTCCTGGGATATGAGCTGCCTGATGCAACCCAATACCGTACTCGATCGCCTGTTCGTTGCGCCTTGGGGAAGCATGGACCGTTCGCTGGATCCCGCTGGGAATCCTGTCGGCGGCCTGCTGCTCCTGCGCCGGTTGATCGATTGACCTGAAAACGGCAGAGACAGCGTTTCAGCGCAGGGATGCATATCGATGGCAACAGGCCAGTAACCCTTCAATCCAAGGCCACAGTGAAACGTGTGGCCAACGCGGACGCGACCACTGCACCACGATGCCGCTTCAGCTCAACCAGTCCATAGCCCTGCATCATCTTCAGCGTGCGCGAGAGACTGGACACCCTGCGCCCGCTCAGCTCTGCGAGTTCGGTCAACGATTGCGGCTGGCGCTTGTGCAACAACTGCAGGAGTTGGCGGTTCTCATCGCTCAGCACTGCGGCCAGTGAGGACAGCGATGCAAAGACGATCGTATCGGGCAGATGTTGCGGCGGTGAGGATCGCCCTTCCCGCTCGCCGCCGATGATGCATCGCCGGCAGTCGGTCGTGGGCTGGGTTGAGGGGCTGTCTGGTTCTGCCATGGAAGCGCGATCGTTCGTGCGGTATCGCAGCGTCGCGCCTCGCATCTGGCTGGGATTGAACAAACGGCGCAAAGGTACGGTCGGGGGCTGTGCCGCACGGTTTGCCGGTCAGCAGCCGGCCCTACCGGGCTTTATTGGGAAGCAGCTGCTCGGCCAGGCCGCGATAGATCGGCACCGGGCACACCAGCCCGGACACTGCACGGGCGATCAGCACCGTGGCCAGGATCGGCAGAAGGAGGTCACCGCTGTCGGTCAGCTCAAGCGAGATCACCGCCGACGTCAGCGGCGCCTGGGTCACGCCGGTGAGGTAGGCGCACATGCCCAGCAGCACGAACGCGCGCGGGTCGACCGCGGGCATCAGTGCGGCCAGGTTGTGCCCGATGCCGGCGCCCACGGCCAGTGCCGGCGAGAAAAGGCCGCCGGGAATGCCTGCAATGTACGAAGCCAGGTTGGCGACTAGTTTCATCAAGCCGAACTCGTGGCCCACCTCGGCGTGGCCCTGCACCAGGCTGCGTGCCTGCTCATAGCCGGTGCCGTATGCACCATCGCCGAACGCCGCAGCCAAGCCAACCACCACCAGCCCACAACCTGCAGCGAGCAGCACCGGGTGCCGTTGCCGCAGCGTGCCCAGCCAGCGCGGGCGGCCGGCAACACTGGCCAGCACCAGGCGGGCGAAGACCCCGCCCAACAGGCCGGCCACTACTCCGCACATCAGAATGGCCAACCAGGCCTGGCCCAGCGGCATACGCGCAGTCACGTGGCCGAAGTAGGTGTAATTGCCCAGGAGGCCCAGCGAAACCACACCGCCCACGATGACCGCGGTCAACAGCGTGCCCGAGAACCGATGCTCGAAGCGCCCGCTCAACTCTTCAATGGCGAACACGATGCCCGCCAACGGTGTATTGAAGGCAGCAGCGATGCCCGCCGCACCGCCTGCGAGCAGGAAGTGGGAAAGCTCCTTCGGGTCCTTGAAGCCGAACCAGCGGCCGAACAGATACATCAGGCTGGCGCCGACGTGGACGGTGGGGCCCTCGCGGCCAACCGATGCGCCACCGAGCAGGGAGAGCGAGGTCAACAGGAGTTTGCCGGCGGAAACGCCGGGTGAGAGATTGACCTGCCGGAAGGTCTCATCGGGCTTTTCCAGCGCGGCGATGACCTGGGGAATGCCGCTTCCCCGGGTCGGGCGCAGGGCGCCGCTGGTCAGCCAGGCCAGTAGCGCGAAGATACCCGGTGTGAGCAGCAGCGCCCACCACGGTGAGTGGTCGATGGCGCGCTGGAACAGGCCGAACGCCGCGTCGCTGGCCTTGGCGAACAGGATGGCGACCAGCGCGACGGCGACTGCGCCGATCCACTGCGCGGCGCGGCGACGCCAGGCCTCGCTGCGCAGGTGGCCGGCCAGAGAGGCCTGGATGCGGCGGAACGGGTTCATGCGGACCAGTATGGTCAGTCTCGGTCGCCCGGGAAAGCAGGTGCCGTGGCGGCCCACCTTGCGGCATGCGGTGGTTGGGCCGGGAACATCTGGCGCCAGCCACTACCAGTGCGTGGCGTTACAGCCCTGGGTCCGACAGTCCCGGTTGATCATTCGGACGACGTCCCAGCAGCCAATGGAGACCGCTGGGGCGCGCGTGCGGCAGGCGCAATGGCTGTCAGGACTTGGGTTCGGGCGCCAGGATGCGCTGTTTCGCAGCCTCAAACTCGGCCTCGCTGAGCACGCCGCTGGCCTTCAGGTCTGATAGTTTCTTCAGCTCGTCAGCCAATGAGGACGCGGCCCCGCTGCTGGCCGGCGTCGCCCTGGCTGCCGCTGTCTCCACCGGAGCTGGCGGCAGGAGCTGCGCTCCCTTGGCGCACTGCGTGGCCAGGATGTCGTAGTCCCCACCGTTGCCAAGTTCCAGGTACTTGACCACCCCGCTCTCGCCAAGGACCACAACAAAGGCACTGGTGCCGGCATAGCCGCCCATGCGGTTCCTGGCATTGACGGTACCGCAGGTCCAATAGCCTTCGACTTCCTTCTGGAACATCGGCCGCCAGGCTCCCTCGAGGAAGCCGTAGGGCATGTCGATACGGGCGGAATCCGGGTCGATCAACCTTGCGCGTACCGCGCGCTCGGTCACCTGGCGATACATCGCGAAATCCGGTTCGGAGTCTTTGTAAAGCGTCTCTCCGCCCGGCCACTGCTCGGTTGCCCGGACAAGCGTCCGATAGCGGTCAGCCCCCATCGCCTGAGTGATCTGCGCTTGCCCACGGCGCAACGAGCCAAGCACGCGCTCGCGCATCGGCCGGCTCCAGTGTGCTTCGGCGATGGCATCCTGCAGCGCGACGTAGCGGGCTCCCGCAAGCTGGCGCTCCTGAGTGCCCTTGGTGGCTGCAAGGCAGCGGAACCTCATCTCCGAACCGAAAGCGCCCTGATCGTCGCGCTCTCCAAGGATGGCGGCGCACTCCTGCGGCTTGCCACGCGCAGCGGCATCCAGGCCGGCCAGCAGGTTTTCGATGCGGGGCCGGGAATTACCGCAGACCAGCGGAACTTCGCTCTTCGCACCATTGCGCTCGATCGCGAGCGGGATGGTGGAGCCCGGTGAGAGGGTCTTGAGGATGGCAACCGCCGTGGAGGTAGCCTGCCCGGTGATTTCCTTGCCATTGACGGAAAGAAGCCGATCGCCCAGCCTCAGTACCTCGGTGTTGTACGTACCGACCACGACGGCAGCGTCATCCAGCCGAGCGCCCAGGTCGCACCTGTCCATCGGCTCGCCGCCAGCCCGGAGTGTCTGCGCCGCCTCTTTGGCAAGCGCTTTTACTTCTTTGCCACTCTGCGCCGCGCAGGTACCAGACACGGCAAGAGCCGACGCCAGGAGAACCGAATAGTGGAAAACATCCTTGAACACAAACTCCCCCTGATAAATCAATCGCACCTCGTGTGCTGCGCGATTGTAGCTGCGGACGCGAGCTATCTCACCTGCTGCAGCTGAGGGCTCTAGCCAGCGCTGCGGGGCACCACCAGACAGTGGCCTCTCAGCCAGCTGGCCAGTTCCGCCTTCGGCATCGGCTTTGCAAACAGATAGCCCTGGAAGTGATCACAACCCAGGCCCACCAGCAGGTCACGCTGCGCGCTGGTTTCCACGCCTTCGGCCAGCGCGCTCATGCCCATCACCTGGGAAATCTCCACGATCTTGCCCAGCAGGTGCTGCGCGCGCTCCTGGGTGGTGGCCTCGTCGACGAAGTTGCGGTCGATCTTCAACTTGCGTACCGGCAGCGTGCGCAACGTGGACAGGCCGGAGAAACCGGTGCCGAAGTCGTCCAGCGCCCAGGTCACGCCCAGCGCTTCCAGCGCCTTCATCTTCTCGATCGTCTCAGCGGTTTCCGCCGACAGTGCCGACTCGGTCAGTTCCAGCTCGATCAACGCCGGGTTTACCCCCGCCTCGCGGATGACGGCGCTGATGGCCGCAACGAAGCTCTCATCCAGCAGTTGGATGGGGCTGATGTTGACCGCAACCCGCAGGTCGCGGGTCTCTGCCTGGCCAGACCACTGCGCCAGCAGATCACAGGCCTGGCGCAGCACCTCAAGCCCGATGTCCCGGATCGCGCCGCTCTCCTCGGCCTGCGCAATGAAGGCACCCGGCGGCAGCAGTTCGCCCGAAGGACGCCGCCAGCGCACCAGCGCTTCCACGCCGGTCACCACACCATTGCCGCGCACCTGCGGCTGGTAGTGCACTTCGATCTCACCGTTGCGCACTGAACGACCCAGCTCGCGCTCCAGGCGCAGCCGGTTGCCGATGTCCTTGCGGTAGATCGCAAAAATCGCGGCCAGCAGGGTCATCGAGATGACCGTATTGGAGCGGGCGCCCCACACGCGCACTTCGATTGGCGGCGAGGTGCCGGGCGCCAGGAAATCCAGCGCGCCGATAGCAAACGCTGCGAACGTGGCCAGGCAGACCAGCGGGAACACCAGTGAGCCATAGCGCTCGCGCGCATCGAAGGTGAAAGCTGCACCCGCCGCGAGCGGCAGCAGGAACAAGTGTCCCGAGCGCGGCACCCAGGCAATCGGGGCATCGATCACCGCCACGCCCACCACGGACAGGAAGACGCCGTGGGCGACGATCAACAAAGACGTGGCATCGGCGCGACGGCTGCGCGCCAGGGCGAGAACGCCGACCGCCATCACGCCAAGGAAGGGCGCGGCCAGCTCGGCGCGGTCGACGTAGAGGTAGCACGCCGTCCAGCCCAGTCCCAGGAGAATGCATGAGACGCCGGCCAGCTTCAGAATAGTGCCGATCTTCCTGCGGCGCGGCGCCTCCTGGAACTTCGGCAGGCCCTGCCATTTCCGCGCTGCTCTGTTGGGCATCTACCGAAGCATCCTTTTGGCATCCGGAGCGCGCGTGGTCGCGCCCCGGAGAAAGGTTAGCAAAGGTCGCGCCCCGGCCAAATAGTGTCGATTTTCTGGCGCGGGCCCACCATGCGCCCGCTGATCCTCGTCACGTCTCGTCAACGTCGTTGAACCATTCAAAAGACGCTTGAAATCCGCTGCATCCAACCGGCATCGATGACACGTAGAGGTAGGCACAACGCGCTGCGAAAGCTGCCACTGGCGCGTTATCCGCAGGCACCCCTGCATTCATCAAGAGGCCGAACGGCCTCGTCCAACGAGGAAACGAACATGCGTAGCCAGATCCAGCGTCTTGCCATTGCCGCGGGTATTACGGTCGCCTGTACCGCACCTGCAGTGTTTGCCGCCGACAACCCGATGGTGGGCGGGGCACCGATGTATGCCAACAAGACCATCGTGGAAAATGCCTCCACGGCCAAGAACCTCAGCACCTTGGTGGCTGCGGTGAAGGCCGCCGGCCTGGTCGATACGCTGAGCGGCAAGGGCCCGTTCACCGTGTTCGCGCCCGCCAACGAGGCCTTCGAAAAGCTGCCGGCCGGTACCGTGGATACGCTGCTGAAGCCTGAAAACAAGGCCAAGCTGACCAAGCTGCTGACCTACCACGTGGTATCGGGCACCTACACCTCGACCCAGCTGACCGCCGCCGCCCGCAGCCACGGTGGCACCAGCACGCTGAAGACCGTGCAGGGCGAGCCGCTGACGGTGAAGCTGCAGGATGGCAAGGTCTGGGTGATCGATGCCAAGGGCGGCAAGGCCTCGGTGACGACCGCTGATGTCATGCAGTCCAACGGCGTGGTGCATGTGGTCGACAGTGTGTTGATGCCGAAGTGACACCTGCCGGCGGGGCCCATGCTCATGCATGGGCTCTGCTCTTCGGCAACCGCGCTCAGTGCGCCTGCTGCGGCCGGCGCGCGTCCAGTGCTTCCTTGATGCGTGCAATATCGCGTCCGCCCGCGTCGGCAAGACGACGTACCTGCTGCCGCTCTTTCGGCGGCAACGGCGCTGCCTGATCGTGCGGAGCGGCTTCCACCAACCTGGCCACCGCTTTGCGCAAAGGCAGCTCGGGGTACAACCGCGCGGCACACCAGCGCTCAGCGAAGCGTTTGCCCTGGCGGATGCTGGCGGCACGCACATCCTTGGTCTGCCACATCTTCTGCCCCTTCATCCAGAGCCGGACGCCCGGCCGCCCGTCCGGAATGACCGCAGCCACCTCGCGCGCGTTCCACCACAGCGCCCAGCGCTCGCCGGTCTGCACCCAGCCGGATGGGGTGGGGGCGCGCTGGAAGCCGTGATGTGCGGAGGACGTAAGCATGGCCCAGAGAATACGGAGGGCGGTCTCACGGTCTGCGACGTCTGCGCTACGGCTGCATTTTTCGCTGCAGCGCCTGCCGGACACGCTGCGCCGGCACCGCGTCCACGCGCGCGTCCAGGGTGTCCGCCAGCTCGGCCAGTGCGCCCTGCTCCACGCCGATGTTCACGCTCATCCCGATGTGGGCGAATACCTGCGCCTCCGCGCCTTCGATCATGGACAACATGCTGAGCGTTGCCAGTTCGCGGCTCTGCCAGTCCAGGTTGTCGCGCGCGAAGAGATTGCCGAACAGGTGGGTGCGCAGGTACGTATTGGCCTCGGGCGCGAAATCAAACAGCGGACCCGCCACCGGGGCTCCAGCCAGCCGCGTCTGGTTGTCCGTGCCGACCCTCAACAAGGCCTCGCCCTGCGGCGCAGGTGTGCTGGGTTGGCGCCCGGGGTCGTCGTGCAGGCCACGCGCCGCGCGTGCCTGCACGACCTCCATCAACTGGCCCAGTGCATTGAGGCTGCGGGGAAAGCCTGCGTAGGCGTAGAGCTGCAGCAGCACCTCGCGTACCTCGCTGATGCTGAGGCCCGCATCCAGTCCCGCGTGCAGCGCGGGCTTCAGGCACTCGAGGTTGCCTGAGGCCGCGAACGCTGCAATCGGAACCAGCGCCTGCTGCCGGGGGCTCAGCGATGCAAGGGCCGGCGTTTCGTTACGGGTCGGGTTATTCATGGGCAAGGGTTCCCGTGCGTTCGTGGCGGGCAGCCCCGCCAGGATGAGCGTGGTCAGCAGCAGCCAGGAGGTGGTTCTAGCGGGCGTTGTACTGCGCATCGTCCACCTTCTCCATCCACTCCACGTTGCGGCCATCAATCGTGCCGGTCACGGCGAGGTGGGTCATGGCGGTACCGGGGGCGGCGCCGTGCCAGTGCTTTACGCCCGGCGGGCACCAGACAACGTCGCCGGGACGGATGACCTGTACCGGCTTGCCCCACTCCTGCACCAGCCCTACCCCGCTGGTGACCAGCAGCCGCTGGCCGGCCGGATGGGTGTGCCAGGCCGAGCGCGAGCCCGGCTCGAAGGTGACCAGGCCGCCGGATGCAGGAATGCCGCCCTCGGCCGGCCAGACCGGGTCGATCCGCACGCGGCCGGTGAAGTACGCCTCTGGGCCGGGCTGCGATGCCTGCTCGCCAGCGCGGGCGATGGTCTGCTGGCCCGCGTCGGCTGCGTCGGCATGCGCGGCAGGCAGCGCGGTGGCGCCCAGGGCGAGCATGAGGAAGGGAGTATTCATGGTGTTTGCTCCTGCGTGGAGGGTTCAGCCTGAATGTTCAGGCGGGCTCGGATTGACTGCGGGTTACATGTGGCGACAGCGGGCGTTGACCCGCCGCGGTGCGCCAGGCCAGGACGGCGGCCACGCCAAGGACGCCGGCGCTGGCGGCGAAGGTGCTGCCATGGCCACCGTGGTCGTACAGTGCGCCGCCCAGAGTGGAGCCCACGGCAATGGAGCACTGCACGACCGCCACCATCAGACCGCCGCCGGCCTCGGCGTCGTCCTTGAAGGTGTCCGCCAGCCAGCTCCACCAGCCCACCGGCGCTGCGGTGGCGAGCAGGCCCCACGCCGAGAGCAGTGCGGCCACCGGCCAGAGCTGGGCGCCGAACGGCACCAGCAGCACGGCGATGGCGGCCATCAGCATGGGAGTGGCCACCAGCGTGCGGTACAGCCCATGCGCGAGAGCGCGGCCAACCAGTACGGTGCCGATGAAACCGGATACCCCGATGGCCAGCAGCACCATCGATACCGCTGTAGCGCCCGCATGGGTGACGGTTTCCAGGAACGGACGGACATAGGTGAACAGCGCGAACTGGCCCATGAAGAAGGCACCACAGGCGGCCATGCCCCAACGCACCGGCCGGCGCCGCAGCAGTGCCAGCACGTTGCCTGGCGCGGCGGCGGTGCGTGCAGGCATGCGCGGCAGGCTGGCCCACTGCCAGGCGAACGCCAGCGCCGCGACCGGAAGCAGGCACAGGAACGCACCGCGCCAGCCGATGATCCCACCGAGATAGCTGCCCAGCGGCGCGGCGACCACCGTGGCCAGCGCATTGCCGCCGTTGAAGATGGCGAGGGCGCGAGGGACCTGCGCGTGGGGAACCAGGCGCATGGCGGTCGCTGCCGACAGCGACCAGAAGCCGCCGACGACCACGCCGATGAGTGCGCGCCCGGCCATGTACACCGCATAGCTGTGCGCGGTGGCCACGACTACGCCGGACACCGCCATCAGCGCAGTGAGCAGCAACAGGACCGTACGCCTGTCCAAACGTCCTGCCAGGCGCGCAATCGACAGGCTGGTGAGCACGGCAAACGCGCCGGAGATGGCAATGCCATAGCCCGCCAGCCCCTCGCTCACCCGCAGGTCGGCGGCCAGCGGCGTGAGCAGGCTGACCGGCATGAACTCCGAGGCGATCAGTGCAAACACGCACAGGGTCATCGCGAACACGCCACCCCAATGTGCGCGTGCCGGTGCGTGCTGGGTGTCTGCCATCACGGTGCCGCCAGTCCCTTCTGGAAGAACGTGGTCAGCCGGGTGAAGGGAATCAGCTGGGTGCGGTCGTAGAGGTCCACATGCCCTGCCCCTTTCACCCAATAGAGCTCCTTCGGCTCGCCCGCACGGCGATACGCGTCTTCGCTGAACTCACGCGAGTGGGCCTGGTCGCCGCTGATGAACAGCATCGGGCGCGGCGCGATGGTTTCGATATCGTTGAACGGATAGAAGTTGAGGAACTTCACCAGACTGCTGAACAGCGGCATGGTGGTCTGGTCCGCCTGCTGCCCCGGAGGGGTGTAGGCGCCCCGCGGGGTCCGGTAGAAATCGAAGAACTCACGCTGTACGTCCGGCGTATCCGCGCTGATCTCGGTGACCGTGCCCGGCACATAACGTGGTTGGGCACCATTGAATTCCGCCTGGCGCTGTTCGATGGCGGACTGGATCATCGCCTGGCGCTGGGCAAGGCTCTGCGATGCATTGAGGCCATTGCGCATGGCCGCGCCCATGTCGTACATGCTGACGGTGGCGATGGCCTTGATGCGCGGATCGATCTTCGCCGCGCTGATCACGAAGCTGCCGCTGCCGCAGATGCCCAGCGCGCCGATGCGGCGGGCATCAACGGTCGGCTGGGTCGCCAGGTAATCCACGGCGGCACTGATGTCATCGGCGTAGATTTCCGGCGCGACCATGTGACCCGGTGCCCCTTCGCTCCCGCCCCAGAAGGAGAGGTCGATGGCCAGGGTGACGAAGCCCTGCTCGGCCAGCCTCTGCGCATAGAGATTGGAGCTCTGCTCCTTCACCGCGCCCATCGGGTGGCCGACCACGATGGCCGGGTACTTCGTGCCGGGTGTGTGGTCCTTGGGCAGGAACAGGTTGCCAGCCACCTTCATCTGGTACTGGTTGTTGAACGTCACCTTCTGCGAGGTAACGCGCTCGCTGCGGTAGAAATTGTCGGCGCCGCGGGAGAGGTCCTGCGCGGACGCCGTCATCGAGCCGGCCAGCAGGCCAGCAAGGAGGAGGAAATGCTTCATGGTCGGGGGTCTCTTCAGGCAGAAAGCGTGGCGGTATCCATCACGAAGCGGTACTTCACGTCGCCCTTGAGCATGCGCTCGTAGGCTTCGTTGATCTCATCGGCACGGATCAGCTCGATGTCGGCGACTACGCCGTGCTCGGCACAGAAATCGAGCATCTCCTGCGTCTCGGCAATGCCACCGATCATCGACCCGGCCAGCGTGCGGCGCTTCATGATGAGGTTGAACACCGCTGGCGACGGATGCGGCGTTGCCGGTGCACCGACCAGCACCATGCCGCCATCGCGCTTGAGCAGGACCAGGTAGGCGTCGAGATCGTGCGGGGCGGCCACGGTGTTGATGATCAGATCGAACGATTTCGCGTGCGCGGCCATTTCGTCTGCCGAACGGGACACGACTACTTCATCGGCACCGAGCGCCAGGGCCGCTTCGCGCTTGCTTTCCGAGGTGGTGAACGCCACCACGTGTGCACCCAGCGCATGGGCCAGCTTCACGCCCATGTGGCCCAGGCCGCCGATGCCCACGATGCCGACCTTGCTGCCCGACCCGGCGTTCCAGTGCTTCAGCGGCGACCAGGTGGTGATGCCGGCGCACAGCAGGGGTGCGACGGCGGCCAGCTGGTCTTCCGGATGGCGGACGTGCAGCACGTAGCGCTGGTGCACGACGATCTGCTCCGAGTAGCCACCGAGGGTATGGCCCGGCGCGTCGGCGGTGGCGCCGTTGTAGGTGCCGACCATGTTGTCGCAGTAGTTCTCCAGGCCATCGCCGCAGTCCTGGCAATGCCGGCAACTGTCGACGATGCAGCCGACGCCGACCAGATCGCCCGCTTTGAAGCCCTGCACCTGGGCGCCCACGGCGACCACGCGGCCGACGATCTCGTGCCCGGGCACGCAGGGGAACAGGGTGCCGGCCCACTCGGCACGGGCCTGGTGCAGGTCCGAGTGGCAGATGCCGCAGTAGGCGATGGCGATCTGGACGTCATCGGCGCCGGCTGCGCGGCGGGTGATGTCGATGGCTTCAAGGGGGCGATCGCCCGCGTGGGCGCCGTAGGCTTTGACGGAGAGGGGCATGGCCGCTGCATCCTGGGATGGGGAGTGGTCACCATTCTGACCAGACCCCATTGCCTTGATTAGCCAATGGAACCTTTTAGGGTCTATTAGCGCACCTAATCAATCCGCCATGCCACACTGGCTCCATGGCCAGACGCAATCTCAACGATCTCCTTGCCTTCGTCACCGTCGCCCGGGAAGGCAGCTTCACCCGCGCGGGGGCCGTGCTGGGGGTCTCCCAGTCGGCACTGAGCCAGGCCATCAAGGCGCTGGAAGAGCGGCTGCAGATCCGACTGCTGACCCGCACCACGCGCAGCGTCTCGGCCACGCCGGCTGGCGAGCGCCTGCTGGAGGCAATCGGGAATCGCTTTGATGAAATCGAGGCCGAGCTGGATGCATTGACCGAGCTGCGCGAGAAACCCGCCGGCACCGTGCGTCTCACCTGCGGCGACCACGTGCTGCGCACAGTGCTGCTGCCGCGGCTGCTGCCACTGATGCAGCGCTACCCGGACGTGAACATCGAATTCGACGTGAACTATGGCCTGCGTGACATTGTTGCCGATCGCTTCGATGCCGGGGTCCGCCTGGGCGAGAGCATCGACCGCGACATGGTCGCACTGCCGATCGGTCCACCGCTGCGCATGGCCGCGGTAGCGACGCCGGACTACTTCAACCGGCACCCGGCGCCGAAAGTGCCGGCTGACCTGACCGCGCACAACTGCATCAACATGCGCTTCCCCACCACCGGTGGCCTGTACGTCTGGGAATTCGAGCGACGCGGCCGGCAGGTGAATGTGCGGGTGGATGGACAGGCGACCTTCAACAGTTCGCCGCACATCGTGCTGGCAGCGCTGCAAGGCCTCGGCATCGCCTTCCTGCCCGAAGAAGAGTTCGCGCCGCACCTGCAGGAAGGGCGGCTGGTGCGCACGCTGCAGGACTGGTGCCCGCCCTTCTCCGGCTATCACCTGTATTACCCGAGCAGGAAGCAGCACTCCCCTGCATTTGCGCTGGTCATCGAGGCGCTGCGGGTTGCGGCCGATTGACAGACCGGGCCCCGGCAATACCGGGGCCCCTGTCGCTTACTTTTCCTGCAGGAAGGTCAGCAGGTCCTGGTTGACCTTGTCCTTGTGGGTGTCGGTCAGGCCGTGCGGCGCACCCGGGTACACGATCAGCTTCGCACCCTTGATGAGCTTGGCCGACTGGCGGCCGGAGATGTCGATCGGCACGATCTGGTCGTCATCACCGTGGATGACTAGGGTCGGCACGTCGAACTTCTTCAGGTCGGCGCGGAAGTCGGTGGCCGAGAACGCGGCGATCGAGTCGTAGGTGTTCTTGTGGCCACCCTGCATGCCCTGCGCCCACCAGGCGTCGATCAGGCCCTGCGAGACCTTCGCACCCGGGCGGTTGAAGCCGTAGAACGGGCCCGACGGGATGTCCTTGTACAGCTGCGCGCGGTTGTCCATCTGCGCCTTGCGGATGGCGTCGAACACTTCGATCGGCAGGCCATTGGGGTTGTCGGCCGTCTTCAGCATGAAGGGCGGCACCGAGCTGATCAGCACGGCCTTCTTGACCCGGCCGGTGCCATGGCGGCCGATGTAGCGCGCCACTTCGCCGCCGCCGGTGGAGAAGCCGACCAGGGTCACATCGTGCAGGTCGAGGGTGTTGATCACCGTGGCCAGGTCGTCGGCGTAGTGATCCATGTCGTTGCCATCCCAGGGCTGGCTGGAACGGCCGTGGCCACGACGGTCGTGCGCGATCACCCGGTAGCCATGGTTGGCCAGGAAGATCATCTGCGATTCCCAGCTGTCCGAGTTCAGCGGCCAGCCGTGGCTGAAGGTGACGACCGGGCCGTCCTTCGGGCCCCAGTCCTTGTAGTACAGCTGCACGCCATCGGCGGTGGTGATGTAGCTGGCGGTGCGCGCGATGCTGGTGACGGCGGCCGGCGTGGCCGGTTCGGCAGCCTGGGCGGACAGGGCGGCCTGGACCGACAGGGCCAGCGCGGCAGCGGCCAGGGTGCGGGTGATCGTTTTCATGGGGGAACTCGCTTGGGTGGGTGGTGTGGGACGTACTTTGCGCCGATGTTCGGGCGTTTCGGTGATGTATGGTCCGCAATACTTGATAGATCGTCTTGCACCGATGTGCGGATCAGCGCCGCATGCAGGCGGCTGCGTCGCAACCGCTGGCGGCGATGCGCCCCTTCTCCAGCACCAGGATCCGGTTGGCCGCCCACAGCCCGCACGACACCGCGATGCAGGCGCAGCGGGCAGGCGCCTTCGGCTTTTCCCAGAGCAGTTCGAAGTAGCCTTCGCCGATCCGCCCGCGGATGGTGCCGGCGTCTTCGTGGTGCACCGATCCGCTGCAGGTCAGCCCACGGTGCAGGCCCCAGGTCTGCAGCTCGGGCAGTGACTTCGAGCGCAGCGCTTCGTCGACCAGCTGCGTGAGGCCTGTGGATGAGTGGATTGCCAGGGACTGCATCGGAGAATTCCGGAAGGGCTCATGTGCGCAAGGCGTCCGTTGGGGCGCCCTGCGGTCTAACGCATTGCTGCAGACAACGGCGTTGTCAGATGTCCTGGTGGTGGTGTGCCGGCGGGGTCACGGGCGCATCGCCGCCGCCCACGAAGTGGCGGACCACGGGGGCACGCTCGCCCTTGTGCAGTGCCCGCAGCGCTTCCTGGATCTGCTTGTCGTCGGCGGTGATGCGTTCGTGCTGGCGCAGGTGTTCCAGCCAGGACGCCGCAACGAAATATTCCAGGTGGATGCCCGGGCTGGCGACATCCTCGACCACACCCCAGACCACGGCACCATCGCGGCGGCGGATGATGCCCAGCTGGTGCATATGCTTGTGGAAGGCCGCGCGGTCTGCTTCGTCGATGCGGTACTCGAGGGTGACCAGCACCGGGCCGCGATCATGCGAGACGGCTACCGACAGCTCCGGTGCGGGCCAGTGCCCGGCCGGACGCAGGTTCAGTTCCTCGGTGCCGGCAATGCGTACGCGCCACACCAGCAGGCCACCGACCGCCGCACCGATGGCGGCCACCAGCAGGGCCAGCTCCGGCGAGGTCTTCTGGGCCAGGGCGCCCCAGCTCAGGCCACCGGCGGCCATGCCGGCCGAGAAGATCATGATGTACAGCGCCAGGGCGCGCGCACGCACCCAGGCCGGCACCGACGTCTGCGCCGCGATCTGCAGCGAGGACAGCACGGTGATCCAGGCAAAACCATTGATCATCATCACCGGCGGCAGCAGATACCAGCTGCGCAGCAGCGCCAGGCCCACCAGGCTGCCTGCCAGGGCGAGCGTGGCCAGCAGCACCAGCATGTCGCGGTCGAGCCTGGCACGCAGCTTGGGCAGCAGCAGTGCGCCGCCGACCGCGCCGATGCCGATGCAGCCCAGCAACATGCCGTACTGCCCTGCCCCGCCGTGCATCTGGCCGCGCACCACCACCGGCAGCAGCGCGTTGGCGGCGGCGGCAAAGAAGAAGAAGCCGACCGACTTGATCAGCACCGCCTGCAGCTTGCCGGCCTTGGTGGCGTAACGGATGCCTGCCTTAAGGCCGGCACCGAAGCCTTCCGGCGGCAGGCTGGACGCGGTCGCGTCGCGCTTCCACGCCCACACCACCGCCAGCATGGCGGCAAAGGTGATGGCGTTGAAGGCAAACGCGTACATGGCACCGAGCTGGGACACGATGACGCCGCCGATGGCCGGGCCTATCGAGCGTGCGATGTTGATGCCGATCGAGTTGAGTGCAACCGCCGACGCCAGCATCGGCTGCGGCACCAGTTCGGACACGATCGCGGCCTGGGCCGGCATCGCCATCGCCGCGCCGCAGCCCATGCAGAACGTCAGCAGTACCAGCAGTTCCGGGCTGAGCATCTGCAGGTGGGTCAGCACGGCCATCACCAGTGCTACCAGCAGCATCCAGCCCTGGGTGAATATCAGGTACCTGCGGCGGTCGACGATGTCAGCAAGCGTGCCGGCGGCCAGCGCCAGCAGCACGATCGGCACCGTGGTGGCTGACTGCACCAGGGCCACCATCAGCGGCGAGCCGGTGCGCTCGGCCATGACCCAGGCCGCGGCCACGTCATTGACCCAGGTGCCGATGTTGCTGGCCAGGATGGCCAACCACAGCGATCGGAACATGCCGATCTTCAGCGGGGACCAGGCACCGGCCTGGGAAGAGTTCTGTGATGCGGCTGCAGTCACCATTGCCATGCTCCAACGATTGAGGCGAACAGCGTGTCCTGGCCGCCGGCCTGCTTCAGTGCAGGACCCGCATCCATCCAGGCCAGCTGCAGCTGCCATTGCCAGTGTTCGCTGGCCTGCCAGCGTGTTTCGGATTTGTATTGATTGCCGATGCGACGGGGGCCGCCTGCCGTACCGGGCAGTGCCACCAGCGGCGTCGGCGTGGTGTAGACCGCGTCAGCGCGACGGTGCTTCCAGGCCAGCTGCACGCCCAGTTCGGTGGTCACCTTTTCATGCAGGCGCAGGGCCAGCGTGGGTTGGATGTCCATCAGGTTGGCCGGCGCCAGCAGGCTGGCTTCGCTGAAGTACGCCGACTTCGGGTACAACGCGTTGAACGTGCCCAGGCGACCATCGTGCAGGTTGCCATCGCCGCTGGCGATATCCGCCTTGACGCCCAGCCGCGGCTGCAGCGGCACGTTCTGCCACTGCCAGCCGGTGTCGGTGGCGACCGTCCAGGCACGGATGTCCAGGTCGGCCGCCGCCGTACGCAGTTCACCGCCCTGGGCGACCAGTTCGGTGTTCCAGTCCAGGGCGCCTGCATGGCCGAACCAGCGCGCACCCACGGTCTGCCGGCGCTCGATGCCGCTGCCGGCGGCGAAGCGGCCTGCCTCCCGGCGGTAGTCGAGCAGGTACAGGTCCCACTGGCCCGGTCCGTGGCCGGGGGCGGTGGTGGCGTAGGCGCCCCACAGATGCGCACCGTGCTCGCCACGGTCATCGAAGGCACCGGGGCGGTTCTCGACCGCGCGCAGCGCCATCAGGTCCAGCTTGCCCAGGCGACCGGCCCAGCCGACGCGTGCACCGTCGAACGCAAGGCGGATGTTCGGCCCGTCTCGCACCGACAGCAGCCGCGAGCTGCCATAGCCGGCTTCCTGACGGCCCAGCTGCACGTGCATGCCGTTGTTTTCCCAGCGCCAATAGGCCTGCTGGATGTCCAGTGCGCCGCGGTCGGTCTTGCCCGGGCCGCCGGCCTTGCCTTCTTCGGCATGGGCGCCCAGCTGCAGCATGGCCTGCCAGTTGTCCTGGCGGTACCGCGCCGATGCGAGGGCGCGCAGCAGTCCATAGCCGTCCTCGCTTTCGCCGATGCCGAACCGGGTCGGGTCGTAGTACATGCCGCGCAGGCGCAGCGAGGCATCCAGCTGCAGCTGGCCATCGCCGACGTCGGTGCAGGCGCCGCCATCACAGGCCAGCGCCAGTGACGGCGTGGCCAGCAGGGCCAGGGGCAGAAGTACCGCACACTGGCGGGCAGCCTTCGCTGGCCGCGTGGCTTCGGAGGGAACGGTGTGGGCCATCGACCGCAGGGGTTCGTGGGGGCAGCACAGCTTGACGGTGTTTCGCGTGGCGGCGTAGCCCTGTTGGATGGCCGCGTTGATTACTCTTTCGGGTTACGTGCGGCGCCAACCAGGTCGATCACGCGCCGGCCAAAGGAGCAGGCATCGAGGGAATACGCGCCCGGCCCAAGCAGCAACAGGCCCAGCGGAAGCAGGACCAGAGCGGTCAACGGCCCGCTCCAAAGCATCACGCCGGTTGCCAGCAGCACGGCGAACAGGGTGAGCCATCCGGCCGCGACCAGCGCCGAGACCAGCAGCGAGACGGCGGTGTGCCACGGGTCATCGCCGATCGACAGGCACAGCGACGCGGCCAGGCACAGGCGCATCCAGAGCAGCCCGATGCCGGGCGCCCTGTCAGGGAACATCACGTAAAGCCGCTGCAAGATCGCTCCCCCTGAGCCATGAAGCGCATTAGTAGCCGGTGTAATCGGTATCCGCCTGCCCCGAACGGGGTATATCGCGCCCATGCGCGGCACCGGCAGCTACTGCCAATGCGTTATGGCTGCCCTCTGCAACCGGGTGCTAAGCTCGCCCCGCTCCTGCTGGCTGGCCGCTGTCCGCGCACCGGGAGCCCTCCCCTACCTCGCCGCATCCCCGCAGTATTTCCGCATGATCCTCTGCCGCGCCGTCACCCGCCGCGCCATCCGGGTGCTCATCCTGAGCGCGCTGCTGGCCGTGTGTTCCGTTGCCTGGGCCACGCAGCATCCGCCGGTCCACGTGGGTTTCAGCGGTTACAACCACACCGCGTGGCGGGCCGGTCAGGGCGCACCGGGCGATATCTGGGATATCCAGCAGGACGAAACCGGCAAGCTCTGGCTGGCCACCGGCTCGGGTCTCTACACCTTCGATGGCCAGCGCTTCGAGCGCCAGGAAAGCGTGGCCGGCGCCGATGCGCCCTCGCTGAACATGATCACCCTGTTTGCCGACCGCCCGGGCAGCATGTGGATCGGCTACTACCACGCCGGCATCGGCCACCTCACCGGCGGGCGACACCTGAAAACGTACCAGCGCGCCGAAGGCGTGCCCCCCGGCGTGGTCTCCAGCTTTGCCTATGACGACCAGGGTGTGCTTTGGGCCGCCGTGGAACAGGGCCTTCGCCGCTTCATCAACGGCCGCTGGGAGAAGCTGCCGGCCTCGATGGGCGTGCCCGAGCGACGTGGCCATTGGCTGCTCAATGACTCACGCGGCACCTTCTGGGCACTGGTGGGGCAGCAGGTCTGGTACATCCCCAAGGGCGGCGCGCGATTCATCGCCACCGGCATCGGCGTTGCACAGATGTCCACGCTGGCCGAGAGTCCGTCCGGCGAAATCTGGCTGGCCGACCGCGGCCGCGGCACGATGCCGATTGCCGATGCCCACGGCATGCTGCCGGAGACCGAGCGTGAGGCGCGCCGCCTTCCCGATATCGTTGCCAGCCGCCTCGTCTTCACCTCCGATGGCGTGATGTGGGCGCCGATGCGCGGTATCGACGGTATCGGCGGCACCGCACGGGTGATCTTCGACGGCAAGACCGCGGTGTCGATGGAAACCTTCAACGTCGCCCAGGGCCTGACTTCGCCAGCTGCGGTGCCGGTGTTCGAGGATCGCGAAGGCAACATCTGGATCGGCACCAATCTCGGCCTCAGCCGCTTCCGCGCGCAGAGCGTTCGCACGCTCACCGAGGGGCCGAACGATCCGTATCGTGTGGTCAGCCGCAATTCCGCGGGCGACCTGCTCGGCTATGGCGAAGATCCCGTGCCCTACGCGCTGCAGCGGCAGACGGTGGGCCTGTCGCGCGCCGGCCTGCAGGCCGCGGCGCTCGCCAACCGCACACCGTTCTGGCAGTTTGAATGGACCAACCTGGTGCTGCGGCGTGGGCGCGAACTGCAACGCATCCCGTTCCCGGGTACGGCCGAAGGCCTGCAGCCGCAGGCGCTGTATTTTCCCAATGCGCACGAAGCCTGGGCCTGCGTGCAGGGCACCCTGCTCAGCCACTACGACAACGGCGCGTGGCTCAGCCCGGTAGACCTGCAGCGCAACAGCTGCAGCGCCTTGGCGCCGGATGGTCGCGGCGGCCTCATCGCCGGGTTTGCCGATGGCGCCGTCGCGCTCTACGACGGTACGCGGCTGCAGACCCTGGGCAAGAAGGACGGCCTGGACGTCGGGCCGATCACCGCGATCCTGGCGGAGGGTAACCTGCTGCTGGTCGCAGGTGAGAAAGGCCTGGCCATCCGCCGCGGCGCTTCGGCATTCGGCGCGGTCCGCACCGATATTGCCGGCGTCCTGGAAGGCATCACCGGCATCGTGGTGGATCGGTCACGGCAGCTCTGGCTCAACGGCGGCCGCGGCCTTGTGCGGCTCGATCTTTCCACCGCACTGGAAAGCGCGACCCAGGGCGTCGTGGTCTCCCCGCGCCTGTTCGATGATGTCGATGGCATGCCGGGCGTCGCACTGCAGAGCGGGCCGCTGCCCACCGCCCAGCTTGCGCCGGATGGCCTGCTGTGGCTCGGCACCAACCAGGGCCTGGCGTGGCTGGATACCTTGAAGCCCAACCGCAGCCGCTCGGCGCCGGTCACCAGCATCGGCAACGTCCACTATGGCGATGAGCAGGCGCCGCTGGCGGACGGCGCGACGATCCCCGCAGGCATCACCCAGCTGCAGATCGATTTCATCGCCCAGTCGCTCGCGCGGCCGGAACGCAATCGCTACCGCTATCGCTTGTCGCGCGTCGATGCGGGCTGGCGTGATGCCGGCAGTGCCACCACGGCCTACTACACCAACCTCGGCCCGGGCACCTACACATTCGAAGTCATCGCGGCCAGCGAGGATGGCGTCTGGGGCACCGCGCCGACCGCCGCCAGCTTCACCATCGAACCGCTGCTGACGCAGACATTCTGGTTCCGCAGCCTGGTGGCCATCGCCCTCATCCTGCTGGTTGCCGCGGCCGCGCGCATGCGTGCACGCAACATCACCGCGCTGGTGAAGGCGCGCTACGAGGAACGCCTGCATGAGCGCGAGCGCATCGCCCGCGACCTGCACGACACCCTGCTGCAGGGCAGCCAGGGCCTGCTGCTGCGTCTGCATGCCATCAGCGTGATGCCTGCCCTGCCCCCCGGCGCGCAGGAACGACTGGAGTCGGCCATGCAGGCCGCCGAGGACAGCCTGCGCGAGGGTCGCGACCGGGTTACCGCACTGCGCCAGGAAGCGGACAACCGCGCCGACCTCGCCGCGGCCCTGTCGGAAGTCTTCAGCCAGCACACCCAGCCCGATGACCGCCGGCTGCGCGTGACCGTGGAAGGCGAACCCACGCGCATCCGCACCGAGGCGCTGGAAGAAATCTACCTGATCGGCCGCGAGGCGATCCGCAACGCCATCGAACACGCGCACGCGTCTGCGATCGAGGTCGAGATTGGCTACGGCACCACTTTCCGCCTGCATGTGCGTGACGATGGCCAGGGCATGGAGCCGGACCGGGTGCGCGAAGGCCACTGGGGACTGCAGGGCATGCGTGAACGTGCCCTTCGCTTGGGCGCCGCGTTGAAGATCTGGTCGCGGCCGGGACTGGGCACCGAAGTCGCGCTGTCCATTCCCACGCACCGCTTGAACCAGACCCGCGCGGCGACGCCGTGGTCGCGCCTGCTGAAACGGCTGAGGAGCTGACATGAACACCCCGATCCGCATCCTGGTGGTGGACGATCACCCCCTGCTGCGCGAGGGCCTGCTGGCCCTGCTGCAGAGCAGCCCCGACATGGAGCTGGTGGCCGAGGCCGGTGATGGCGTGCAGGCCGTCAGCGCGTACCTGGAACACCGCCCGGACGTGGTACTGATGGACCTGCAGATGCCGCGCATGGATGGCATCGAGGCGATCGCCCGCATCCGCGCCACCTCGCCGGAGGCCCGCATCATCGTGCTGACCACCTACAGCGGCGATGCCAAGGCGGTGAAGGCACTGCACGCCGGTGCAAGCGCCTACCTGCTGAAGGACATGCTGCGCCACGAACTGCTGTCGACCATCCGCCTGGTGCACTCGGGAAAACGCGTGCCGCTGCCGGCCGAGGTGGCGACCAATATCGCCGCGCATGTCACCCACGACGCGCTGTCACCGCGGGAGATCGAGATTCTGGTGCTGGTTGCTGCCGGCAGTTCCAACAAGCGGATTGGCGATCAGCTGGGCATTTCCGAGCAGACCGTGAAAGCCCACATGAAGAACGCCATGAGCAAGCTTGGCGCGCGCGACCGGACCCATGCCGTGACGTTGTCGCTGCAGCGCGGGATCCTCAGCCTGGGCGAGGACAGCGTGGATCAGGGCTGAGCGGCGGATGGCAGCGGGCCCCTCGTCAATCCGAATACCAGTAACGATTGAACCGTCTGGTCTTCCGGTCGTACACGAAGTAAGAGGCAGCACTGCCGAACCTGAAGTAGTCCAGCACCTGGGCGCGGCTGCACACCTTGGCCTTGACCTCGGGACCATCGTTCAACGCGAAATAGTCGTAGCATCCTGCGGGCTCGACCAGCAATCCCATCACGTCGTATCCCAGTGCGTCGTCGACCACGGCCAGCACGTGGCACTCGCGGGACGCCTTCGGGTGCTTCGATGCAAGGCAGATGCGCAGCCCTGAGCGATGGCCGACAGGATCGGTGACAAGCATGGCTTCGTCCATGAGGCCGTCGCCATTCATGTCGAGCGTTGCGCTGGCAAAGGCGGTGGGTAGATCGTTGCGCCATGCGTCCTGCCTGAGGTGGTCAAGGTCGGCCGGCATCCAGGCGTCGGCGCGGGTTGCGGGCGGGCCCGCCGCAGCGGAACCCGCAAGGAGGATGGCGGAAAGAAGCACGATGCGCGTTCTGGACATTGCCTTTCCATTCTCTGGACGGTTGTGCGGATTCTGCGCCGCTTTCCGTCCGTCCATGGGGTAGGAAAACGACCCATCCAGGAGTAGGAAAAGTCTGATCTGCGTCAATCCGGCGAAGCGGGAGACGCGATCCCTTTATAGTTCCAACCCTCAGAGCGAACTGCCGGCACACCATGCCCTACATCGGAATCGGACTCCACTTCATCGCGGCCATCTACTTTGCCGTGCATGCCATCCGCTCAGGCCAGAGCCTGTACTGGCTCCTGCTGCTGTTCTCGTTCCCGCTGCTGGGCAGCCTGGTCTATTTCGTGGCGATCTATCTGCCGGAAATCCGCCATTCACACGGTGCCCGCCAAGTGGTTCACTCGGCGAAGCAGTTCATTGACCCAGGCAAGGGCCTGCGTAATGCGCGGGCAGAGCTTGACCGCACGCCGACCGTGCAGAACCGCGTGCGCCTTGGCATGGAGCTGCTGGGTTCCGGCCAGGCCGAGGAGGCCAGGACGCTGCTGGAACAGGCCGCCAGCTCCCCGCTGGGCGATGACCCCTACATCCTGACCGGCCTGGCGCGTGCGCGGCTCGAGTCCGGGCATGCCGCGCTTGCCGTGGAGACGCTGGAAGGTCTGTTCGCCCGCCACCCGGATGTGCGCCGCAAGCCCGAGCAGACCCTGCTGTACGCGCAGGCCCTGGCTGACAGCAACGCCCCGGCCGCCCGGGCGGCCTTCGAACGTGCCGTGGAATGCGGCAATGATGCTGCGGCGCGCTGCCTGTACGCCGAGTGGCTGCTGGCCCAGCCGGATGCGGCGGACCGCGAGAAGAGCCGCAGTCTGTTTGCCAGCATCCTGGACGACGCTCGGCACTGGTCGCGCCATGCGCGCAGCCACAACGCGCCGTGGCTGGAGCGTGCCAAGGCGAGGATGAAGGAGCTGGAACGGGCGCGTTGAGCGGGCCTGGTTGATCGGCGGCCCTGGTCGAGCAAGCTCGACCGCTACCAAAACCATGCGCCAGTGCGGAAGCATGCGGCCGCCGCACTGGCGATGGTCCCCCAGCCTTTTGTCGAGCATGGCGCTGTAAAAGCCAGTCGAGCATGGCTCGACTCTACAAAACTGCGTCAGCGCTGGTTGTCCTTGAGGAACAGCCAGGTGATCAGGGTGGCATCCGGCCCCTGCGGGTCGGTGAACGGCAGGCCGGACTGGCTGCCGCTCCAGGCATGGCCCATGCCCTGCACCACGTAGTGCTGGGCGAGGATCCTGCCGTTGTAGGCGTAGGTATCCACCGTGTACGCGCGGCCGCCCGGCACCTGGCCGTGGTACGTGCTGGTCGGCACGTACTTCACCGAGTCGTTGTCCACGCCATCGTCGGCCAGGTCATTGGTCTGCAGGAACTGGCGCACCGCCTGCTGCCCGTTGATCGGGTTCACCGTGGTATCGGCCGTGCCATGGAAGACCAGCACCGGCAGCGGTCGCGGCTTCGGCGAACCCGAGCACTGCCAGGCCAGGCGCCCGTTGCTGTCCGGCGAGTAGATGCTGCCGGCCAGCAGCGCATAGGCACCGCCGGTGTACGCCGCCAAGGCGAGCGGCTGTCGATCGGCGTGCATGACAGTGGTCCCGGCATCGCACAGGAGCAGCAGGGGGTGGTGTTCGAGGAGTTCCACCGGGTCGACCGCAGCAATGGCCAGGGCCTGGGGCTAGGCCTTACCATCGCCCACCGCATCGCGGCGCTGCTGCATGCGCCACTGCAGCTGCGCAGCGTGCCCGGTCGCGGGTCGGCCTTCTCGATCAGCGTTTCGCGGGCAACGCCGCCGGAGGTGCCGCGCAGCGCGCCGGTGAGCGGTGGCAGCAGCACCATCAAGGGCCTGCGCGTGCTGGTGGTCGACAACGATGCCGAGGCACTGGAGGCGATGCGGCAGATGCTGCTGGCCTGGGGCTGCGATGTCGTTGCGGTGGCCGATGCCGCTGCGTTGCAGGATTCGGCCGGGGACGCGGCGCTGTGGCTGTTCGATTACCACCTCGATGACGGCGACACCGGCGTGGCGCTCTGGCAGCGACTGGTCGCGACCCATGGGCCGCGGCCGACGGTGATCCTCAGCGCCGATACCGGCAGCGACACGCGCGAGGCGGTGCGCGGCGCCGGGCTCTCGCTGTTGAACAAGCCGTTCAAGCCGCTGGCGCTGCGCTGGGCGATCAACCACCTGCTGGCGGCGCCGAACACCCTGCCCGCCTGATCGATCAGGCGTCCTGCGCGTCTTCGATGTGCCGCGAAGGGTCGCTCAGACCCATTTCGTGCAGCACACGAATGGCCTGGGCGCGGTTGCGCACGCCCAGCCGCTCCATGATGCGGGTCATGTGCGCCTTGACCGTGCGCAGCTGCACGCCAAGGCGGTCGGCGATCTGCTTGTTGAGGAGGCCCTCGGCCACCAGCCCCAGTACCTTGTACTGGTGCGCGGACAGGCTGGCCAGGCGCGCGGCCAGGTCGGCATCCTTGCTGAAGGGCGCCACGCGTGCGACCGGCTCACGCAGGATCGCGGGAATCCAGCGCTCCCCCTCCAGCACCGACTGCAGGGCCAGCTGCAGTTCGCTCAGCCCTGAGCTCTTGGGCAGGTAGCCGGCGGCGCCCAGATCGATCGCGCGGCGGATGACCTGCGGTTCCTCGTTGGCCGAGACGATGATGATCGCAAGCCCCGGCTGCAGGGCGCGGATGGTGGCCAGCCCTGCCAGGCCGTGGTTGCCCGGCATGTGCAGGTCCAGCAGCATCAGGTCGATCGACTGGCGTTCCAGGGTTTCCAGCACGCTGTCCAGCGAATCGGCTTCGCTGATCTGCAGATCGGTGACGGCCTCTTCGGCCGCGCGGTGCAGCGCAGCGCGGAACAGCGGGTGGTCGTCGGCGATAAGCAGGGTTGGCATGTTCAAGCGAGATTAGCAAAACATCCGCGGTCGGGCACGGGTACCTAGGTACGCTGGTGCGCGTCTACCGGATTGCTAACGTGGCTGCATGAAAAACGGCCGCTGATGCGCCACCCACAAGGACCGTCCATGTCATCGACCCCCGCCGCACACCCGTCCGCCGTCGAGGCGCACGCCTATCCGCTGCTGATCAAGCAGCTGCTGCTCACGCCACTGGCGGTGAACCCCGGGCAGGAAATCGTCTACGGCGACAACGTGCGCTTCGACTACCGCACCCTGCAGGCGCGCATCGGCCAGCTGGCCGGCCTGCTCACCTCGCTGGGGGTGAAGCCCGGCGACACCGTGGCGGTGATGGACTGGGACAGCAACCGCTACCTGGAGAGCTACTTCGCGGTGCCGATGATCGGCGCTGTGCTGATGATGGTGAACATCCGCCTGGCGCCGGAGCAGATTGCCTACACACTCAATCACAGCGGTGCGCGGGTGATCCTCGCCAACCGCGAGTTCCTGCCGATGCTGGCCGCCATCGAGGAGCACCTGCCCGACCTGCGCACCCGCATCCTGCTCGACGATGCCGAGGGCGAACTGCCCGCCGGTTTCGTGACCGAGTACGAGGCCGGCCTGCGCGCTGCCACGCCCGTCACGGCGTTCCCGGACTTCGACGAGAACACCCGCGCGACCGTGTTCTATACCACCGGCACCACCGGACTGCCGAAAGGCGTGTATTTCAGCCACCGGCAGCTGGTGCTGCATTCGCTGGCGGCGATGGCGGCGCTGGGCAGCGCGGCCAGCCAGGGGCGCATGCATCGCGGCGACGTGTACATGCCGATCACCCCGATGTTCCATGTGCATGCGTGGGGCGTGCCCTACGTGGCGACCCTGATGGGCATCAAGCAGGTCTATCCGGGCCGTTACCTGCCCGGCAACCTGCTGGCCCTGATCGACCGCGAGAAGGTGACGTTCTCCCACTGCGTGCCTACCATCCTGCACATGCTGCTGGAACACCCCAGCGCGGCACAGATCGACCTGAGCCAGTGGAAGGTGATCATCGGCGGCGCGGCCCTGCCACGGGCACTGGCGCAGCGTGCGCTGGCGCTGGGCGTCGACATCTTCGGGGGGTATGGCATGTCCGAGACCTGCCCGCTGTTGACGCTGGCGTAGATCGATGTGGACGCGCTGGACGATGCGGAGGAGGAACTCTCGCTGCGGACCAAGGCGGGCATTCCGGTGCCGCTGGTGGACCTGCGCATCGTCGAACCAGAGATGCAGGACGTGGCCCACGACGGCGTCGCCACGGGTGAGGTGGTGGTGCGCGCGCCCTGGCTGACCCAGGGCTACCTGCACAACCCTGATGCATCGGCCGCGCTGTGGGCCGGTGGTTACCTGCACACCGGGGATATCGGCAACATCGATGCCGGTGGCTACCTGCGGGTGACCGACCGCATCAAGGATGTGATCAAGACCGGTGGCGAATGGATCTCTTCGCTGGCACTGGAGGACATCATCGCCCTGCACCCGGCAGTGAACGAGGTGGCGGTGATCGGTATCGCCGACACGAAATGGGGCGAGCGCCCCCTGCCCCTGGTGGTGCGGCATGCAGGACGCGAGGTGAGCGAGGCCGAGATCATCGAGCTGATCGCCGCGCGCAGCCGTGCGGGTGATCTTTCCCGCTATGCGATTCCCGAACGGGTTGCGTTCGTGGAGTCGCTGGAACGAACCAGCGTGGGCAAGATCAACAAGAAGAAGCTGCGCGGGCTGCATGACCCAAGCACCGTCTGACGCCAACCAAACCGCGTGGACCGGCCGGTTCATCCACGCATGGCGTGGATCTACCAAGGCGGAACTCCCTCAGTAGATCCACGCCGTGCGTGGATGCGTTCCGTGCAACGGGGTCGGAGCCCTTTCCTGCGGAAAGGGATCCGACCCCTGCCCTGCTTACAGGAAGTCGTAGCTCAGGGTGAGGCGCACGTTGCGGCCCGGCTGCGACCAGCGGCCGATGCCATCAGGGCTGGTTGCACCCTGGAAGATCGCGGTACCTGCACCCGCCGTACGCACGCGGTTCCACAGGTAATACTCCTTGTTGAACACGTTGTAGACGCCGGCCGTCAGGTTGATCTTCGGGGTGATGGCGTAGCTGCCGAACACATCCAGCAGGGTGTACTCGCGCGCCTTGTAGGCGTAGACCGGCACCACTTCAACGCCGTAGCTGCCGTTGGTGATGCTCTTGCCGTAGTCCGACGGATCCTTGCGCTGCTGGTGGGTGATGTTGGCGGTGACGCTCCAGCGGCGCGACGGCGCGTTGTAGGTCAGGCCGCCCACGGCCTTGGCCGGGATGATGCTGGCCAGCGGCTCGCCGTCGTTGTCGGTGCCTTCGTTGTACGAGTAGGCCACGCGGGCCAGCCAGTCATCGGCCAGCAGCCACATGCCTTCGGCTTCCACGCCCTTCACTTCCACGTCGCCGCGGTTGATCGGCATGGTGTAGGTGTAGCCGTTGCTGACCACGCCGCGACTGTTGCGGTACTGGATGCCTTCGTCGGCCAGGTACTGGGCGGTGTCGATGAAGTTGCTGTACTTGTCACGGAACACCGACACGCCAACGCGCAGGCGATCGCTCTGGAAGCGCCAGCCCATTTCCAGGTTCAGGCTGCGCTCGGCGTCCAGGTCCGGGTTGCTCCGGCCATCGGGCAACGACACGGTAGCGCCGTCGGACACGCGGGTGTAGTCGGTGCTGGACGCGCTGCCGTACATGTCATTCACGCCCGGCGCGCGGAAGCCGCGGCCGCCCTGCACCCACAGCGACTGGGTGTCGGTGAACTTGAATTCGGCGCCCAGGTTCCAGGTTGGCGAAGAGAACTTGGAGACGCCGACGCTGCCTGCGTCGTCCTCGTAGCCCGACTGGCCATTGCCACCGGCCGAGGTCTCCGGGGTGTACTTGTAGCTGTCGTAGCGCAGGCCGCCGGTCAGGCTGAGGCGGTCGTCGAGCAGGCGCACGCGGTCACGCACGTAGGCGGTCAGGTCGGTCTCGCGGGTGTCCGGCCACAGCGACGGATCGGTATCGCGGGTGAACAGGCTGCCATCGTTGCCCCAGCGCGAGTCCACGGAGTTCCAGTGGATTTTCGCCTGCTGCCAGGCGGCACCGTAGACGATGTCATGGCGCAGGCCGGCGGCTTCAAGGCTCTTGTCGAAGTCCAGGGCGACGCGGTTGCGCTTCTGCGTGTCCCAGCGGTTTTCCTGGCGCGAGCACGGATCGGTGGTCGAGCAGCGGGTGCCATAGGTGGCCGCGGTGCCGTTGGCCACCAGCACGTTGGTCTGGCCCTGGATGTAGTTCTTCTGGTAGTCGGCGGTGGCTTCCATGCTGTCGAACAGCGCGTTGTCCGCGCGCCAGGTGTACTTCAGGCCGTAGCGGTCGCGATCGCTGCGGTCTTCGGCGCTGCGGAAGAAGTACGAACCGGTACCATCGCTGCGGGTCCAGTTGTCGACATCGTTGGTGGAGCGGGCGCGCTCATACACCACGCCCAGGGTCTGGGTGTCGGTGGCCAGGAAGTTGACCTTGAACAGCAGGTTGTCGCTCTCGCGGTCGACCGGATCGGGCGTGCGGCGGCCCGGGCCAAGGCGATCGATGGTGGTGTCGTACCAGGATTCGGTCTCGTGGCCATCGCGCTTGGTGTAGACCAGCAGCGACTCGAACCTGCCGGTGCGGTTGGCCAGGGTCAGCGAACCCATGTTCTCGTCGCTGGAACCGGTGTAGCCGTACTTCACCGAACCGAAGCTGTCGTTGCCGCTGGCCTTGAGGAAGTCGGCCGGGTCCTTGGTGGTGAACATCACCGCGCCGCTGAGCGCACCGCTGCCGGCGGTGATCGCGTCGGCACCCTTGATGATCTCCACCGTCTTCACTGCTTCCAGATCGACGCTGCCGCGGCCGGAACGGAAGAATTCATAGGGCTGGTAGGTGCCCGGGTCCATGCTCTGCGGGAAGCTCAGGCCGTCCAGGGTGATGGACACGCGGTCGGCTTCCATGCCGCGGATGTTGAAGCCGTTGAAACCGGCGCGACCGAGATCGACCATTTCCACGCCGGGCACGTACCGGATGGCGTCCTCCATGCTCTGCGCTCCCTGCTGCTGCAGGTTCTTGGCCGACAGCGTGGTGACGTTCTGGTTGTCGGATTTCTTGCGCGTCTCGGTCACCTGGATGGTGTCGAGGGTGCTGTCGGCTTCAAGCGTGGCCGCACGGGCGAGGGCCGGCACGGCGAGGCTGGTGGCGACGGCCAGGGCCAGCAGTGAGGGTTGCAGTTTCATCGGGAACTCCGCAGTTGTGGAAGGTGGTTGTGCCCGTGGGCGATGTGGCCCGGGGCGTTCCTGGCTGCGGAGCGCCGGGGTGCGGCGCGGTCTGCGTTGCTGGGAGTAATCGGGAATGGGGTGTGGCTAGGGCCTGGAGACCTGCAGGCTGCCGATCTCGCTGCTGCCTTGCGCCTTGGCGGGAAGACCGCCGCCCTGGCCGGTATCGAACGGCACGGACAGGAATTCGTGCCCCCCGCCCTGCCGCGCGGCCTCGACCTGCACGCGGTACGCACCCGGCGGCAGCGCCTGGCCGCGATCATCGCGACCATCCCAGGCCACCGAATAGCGCCCGGGCATGCGGGTCGGCCGGGCGATGCCCTGGATGGCCGGCAGATCGTCGCGGCCGTAGTGGCGCCACCACTGCGGCAGATCCTGCAGATAGCGGGAGCGCTCGCCCAGCACCAGCAGCTGGCGCACCGGGCTGCCATCCTCGCGGGCGATCCACATCGCCAGATACGGCGCGTGATAGCGCTCGCTGGCGAGGTTGGGCACCTGGTAATCGATGACCAGCTGCTCAGGCGCAGTGGCTGCACCGTCTGTGGCCGCCAACAGGGCCGGCCAGCGCTGCGAGGCGAAGGCGGTACCGGTGTCGCTGAGGATGAGTGCGGCGACGTCCGGCATCGCATCGGCCAGTTCCAGCCCGGAGCGGATCGGCATCACCGACAGCGCAGTGGCCAGCGCATCGGCGCTGCTCGCATCGGGCGCCACCACCGTCGCCGACGGTGCGAACTGCATGGGCCAGCCCGACCAGGGGTCGAGAATGTGGCTGTACTGGCGACGGCCCACCGTGTAGCCCCGAGTCGCATGGCCGCTGGCCGCGATGGCCTGCGAGCGCAGCGCCACGGTGGCGAGCACGGGCCGGTTGTCACGCGGTGCGCGGGCATCGGCCACGCCCACCGGCCAGGGCTGCCCTGCCCCGCTGGCCTGCCAGTAACGGGCATCGCCGCCGATATCCAGGCCGATCGCGGTGGCGGCAGGTGCCGCTGCACGCGCGGCGGCAAGGGCGCGATCGATGATGTAACCCTTGGCGAGGGCAACGACATCGAACACCACTGCCTGCGGACGGGTCACCGGCGCGCGGTCATCAAGGCTGACGTCGGCATTGGCCGCAGCCGATGCCAATGCGCGCAGTTCCTCGCGCGTCGGCAGCGCGCCGCTCTCCTGGGCCTGCCGCCAACGCCGTGCCAGCGTACCCAGGCGGCAGCTGAAAAGCCCCTCAGTACGTGCCCGCCATTCCTCGCACAGACGCAGCACGGCGCGCAGATCGCCGGACAGTTGCTGCGGCGCGTTGCTGGCATTGAAGCGGCTGAGCTCGCTGTCCGCGCGCCAGCGGCTGAGCACGGCATCCAGTCGCTCGATCTCGGCCAGCGCCGCACGCTGGGCAGCCGCCGCCTGCGCTGCAGGTGCGTCGATGCGCAGGTCCAGCGAGGTGCCGAGCACATCGTCGCGGTGCAGTTCGGCAGCGCTGGCGCTGCCGGCATGCAGTCCGCACAGCGTTACGCAGGTCGCCAGCAGCAGGTTGGAAAAGGACGTCATCGAGGGCTCGATCAGGCACGGGGCCTCCCGGACCACCTGATGCAGGCGGCCCGGTCAGCAGAAAGAACAACGGTTGCAACGACGGGTCACCCGCGCGGGTGACCCGGGCAATCAACGGCGCGGTGCGGGTGCCGGCACCTTGGCGTCGGCCGCATCGACCACGCCATCCTTGTTGCGGTCGGCGGTTTCGAACAGTCGCTTGCCCGACACCTGGTACTCGGCGAAGGTCATGTGGCCATCCTTGTCACCGTCCAGCACGCCAAAGCGCACGTGCACCTGGCGGTCGCCGCCCTGGTCCAGCGCATCGATGCGGCGGTCCACGCGGGTCTCGAACTCGGCCAGGTACTCATCCAGGCTCAGCTGGCCATCGCCACTGCTGTCGGTGCGGGCGAACTGCGCATCGCGCACGCGCTGGTACTCGGCGCGGTCGACCTTGCCGTCACCGTTCTCGTCGTACAGCTCGAGGAAGCCGGCCGCGGTGTGGCTGGTCGGCATACCCAGGCGGCTGCGCTGCTGGTTGTCGAAGCGCTGCGCGCCGGCCGCGGTCTTCGCTTCGCGCTGCGGTGCGGCCTTGGCATCCGCGCCCTTGCTGGCCAGCGCCTTCTGCCCACCCTGCCAGGTCTTCTCACCGGCGGCATCGAACTCGGCGCGCGAGACCTGGCCATTCCTGTCGGTGTCCAGCGCAGCGAAACGGGCCTTGGTCTGCTCGACCTGGGCGGCGCGTTCGCGCTCGATCTCGGCGGCCACGCGGGCATCGAACTCGGCCACGTATTCGGCTTCTTCGATGGTGCCGTTCTTGTCGGTATCGGTGGCGTCGAAGCGGGTGCGGCGGAAGGTCTCGAACTCGTCCCAGGTCACGCGGCCATCGCCGTTGTCATCGTGCTCGGCGATGAAGGCCAGCACGTTGTTGCCGTGGCCTCCCACCAGCGGACGCGGGCCGGGCGCGGTCTGTGCGGAGACAGCGGAAGAAAGCAGCAGCGCGGCAACGCACGCACTGGCAAGCACGGTGGTTTTCATGTCGACCTCGAAGGCGGTGTTACGGGGAAATCAGGGATTCAGCACGCGGAACGAGAGCGTGACGCTGTTGCTGTACTCGGCCACCGGCGCGCCGGCGGGCGCAGCGGTGCGGTGGCGGGTCAGCGCGATCCAGGTGCCGGCTGCGGACAGCGGCAAGCGCACGTGCCCGGCGGCATCACTCTTCAGGTTGACCACCTGCGGCGTGCGGTCCGAGCTCCACACCGCCTCGGTGACTTCCACGGCCTGGTCGGCCAGCGGCTTGCCGTCGTACTGCACGATGAAATCGAAGGTCTCGCCCACGTACAGATCGTTGGGATGGGTGACCGGTACCAGCTCCACGCCCTTGTTGCGCGGCGCCAGCGCGGCGCGGTCGGGATTGCCGACGGTGACGTAGCTGTCGGCCTGGGTGAGCGACTGGAAATCGGAGATCACCTTGGCACCGGTCGGAATCTTCACCGCCGGGTCGCGCGAACTCTCGCGCTTGCCATTCTGTTCCCAGGTGCGGAACAGCGCACCCAGGCGCGGGCCGGTGCTGAGGCGGTAGGTGCCCGTGCCTGCCGGCAGCGTGTACTCGGCCACGGTGCGGGTCTTCATCACCTGCGAGGCCAGCGGCGCCTGCTTGCCATCCGGGCCGGTCACGGTGAACTGGCTGTCATCGAACGCGGTTTCAGGGACGAAGAAGGTCTCGGCGAACGAGGCGTCGATGGCAACGGTCTGCCCTGCACGCGGCGCGAAGTTGCTGGGCACCAGATAGGGCGTATGGGCGTGTGCCGGCAGGGATGCAGCCATCGCCAGCGCGGCGGCGGCGAGCAGGGAAAGAGTCTTCATGGGGCCTTCGTGTCGGTGAGCGTGGGCGCTGGCGAGACGAAGGTCCGGGGCTGGCGGACGGAATGCTATGCCAAATGAGATTAGTTATCAATTGGTGAAATCTGGCGAAATGTATCACCGGGCATCGCAGTTCACCGCCCCGCCCTCAGCGCACGTTGCCGAGGGCGACCAGGAAACCGATCAATGCCAGCCCATAGCCGGCCAGCAGTGCGCCGCCGACAAGCCTTCGCTTGGGTCCGCCCACCGCAATCGACAGGATGACGCAGGCGATGGACGCCGCCGCACCGAGCAGAAATGCCTGGAACAACCCATTGCCGCCGAGAGACCCGCGCCAGGCCAGGAACCCGGCGCATGCCAGTGCGATGGCCGCTGCCAAGGCCCAGAGAATCTTCATGGGGTCACCTGGGATTCGCTCCGGATGGCTATGCGCGCACCAGCGCCATCCACCGGTAGCCCACATACACGGCACCGGCGGCAATGGGCAGCAGGCTGATCCAGACCGGCAGTTTCAGCACGAAGAACAGCACGACGCTGGCGACCAGTACCACGACCGAAACCGCGATCACCCAGCCGTTGAACACCACGACATCGGCCGCGTCCTCATCCCAGCGGTTGGACGGCCGCCCCTTCACGGCGCGATGGCGGCGCAGCATCCAGACATCGATGAAGAAGTCCGCGATGCCTTCCAGCAGGTCCCCGATGAAGCCAGACATGTTCAATCCTTGAGCGTCGGCGCGTGGTGCCGATCTTCAACGTCGACTGCGCTGGCCGTCAAGCGTGACCGCGCCGCCGCCCCTCAGCGAACATTGCCGACGGCGACCAGGAAGCCGATCAATGCCAGCCCGTAGCCGGCCAGCAGCAGGCCGGCGACAAGCCTTCGCCTGGGCCCGCCCATCGCAACCGACAGGATGACGCAGGCGATGGACGCTGCCGCGCCGAGTAGAAATGCCTGGAACAGCCCGCTACCGCCGACCGACCCGCGCCAGGCCAGGAACCCGGCGCATGCCAGTGCGATGGCGGCTGCAGTGGCCCAGAGAATGTTCATTGGATCGCCTCGGCCCAGATATGGAGCGCTACGCGCGCAGCATCCAGACATCGATGAAGAAATCCGCGATGCCTTCCAGCAGGTCCCCGATGAAGCCAGACATGTTCAATCCTTGAGCGTCGGCGCGTGGTGCCGATCTTCAGCGTCGACTGCGCTGGCCGTCAAGCGTGACCGCGCTCCCTGCGATCGACCACATACAGCAGCAGCGCCCCGCAGCCCATCAGTACCGCCGTGGCCAGCAGCGCGCCCTGGTAGCTGCCGGTCGCCCTGGCCATGTACCCGGCGATGACCGGACCGATGATCTGTGCCACGCCATAGCCGAGGGTGATGCGCGCCATGGCCTTGGAGGGATTGGACGGCACATGGCGGCCAACTAGCGCCAGGGTGAGGCTGACGATGCCGACGAAGGTGGCGCCGAACAGCGCTGCCGACAACAGATTGATGGCCGTGCCGGACGAGACCGCAGGCAGCAGCATGCCGATGCCCTGCATTATGTAGGCCAGCAGCAGTGCCCGGGTGGCACCGAAGCGGCGGGCGATGCGGTCCCAGGCAAAGGTGGACGGCAGCGCGGCCACGCCGACGACAACCCAGACCCAGCCGCCCCTGCCCTGCAGCACGGGCAGCTTTTCAAGGATGGCGACGATGAAGGTGGCGCCGATGACGAAGCCGAAGCCCGCGCAGACATAGGCCGCGTTGAGCAGGCGCATCCACGCGGCGGACGTGGCCGGTGGAGCTGCACCCTGCGCAACCGCGGTGCTGGGCGCGGATGCCGGTGCGGGCATCCACAGCCAGGCCGGCACGAAGAACAGCAGGCCCAGCACGCCCAAGGCGATCCACTGCCCCGACCAGGTCAGCGCAGGCAGGGTCAACACCACCGCCGCACCGGACACCACGATGCCCAGCCCCATGCCGGTAAAGTGCAGGCCCAGGTCCGGGCGCCGCCCGCGCTGCAGCAGCCAGTTCAATACCAGGCCAGATGCCAGCAGCAGCCCGGCCACGCTGGACAGCCCCGACAGGAACCGCAGCACGCCCCAAGCCACCGGGTCGCGGGTCAGTCCCATGGCCACGGTACTGGCCACGGCCACCACCAGGCCGATGCAGTAGAGCACGTACTTCCGGCGGAGATCGCCCGCCGATGCCGCCAGCAGCGTGCCGGCCATGTAGCCGGCGTAGTTGATGGCAGCCAGCCAACCGGCGGCGACGTAGTCCAGGCCGGCCTGCGCCTTCATGATCGGCAGCATCGGCGTGTAGGCGAATCGGGCGAGGCCGACGGTCAGCACCAGCGCGCAGATGCCAGCGAAGATGACCCGAAACGGCGTGGTGTTTCCATCAACAGCAGCTTGGTTCATCGCATCGTGTGCCGTCTTCGCCGGATCCGGGGGGCGCTGCCGATGGTACAGCGCTGGGCCGAAGCCGATGCCATGCCATTTCGATATGGAATGACTGCATTATTTGTATTGGATGCATGGCTGGCGGGCGACCACACTGGCCATCCCATCCCACGCAACTGCTGAAATGAACCGCCCGCTCTCCCCCACCCCGTCCTGGATCCAGCACCATTACGCCGGCCTGCTGCTGACGGCCGCCGTCGCCGCCGTCGCACTCGTGCTGGGGCACTGGCTACCACTGGTGGGCGGTCCGGTGTTCGGCATCGTCCTCGGCATCGTGCTGAAGAACCTGCTCGCGCCGGGCAGCCGCTTCGATGCCGGCATCCGCTTCGGCGGCAAACAGGTGCTGCAGTGGTCGATCATCGCGCTGGGCTTCGGGCTCAGCCTTGGCGAGGTGCTGAAGACCGGCATGTCATCCCTGTCGGTCACCCTGGTGACGATGTCGGTGGCCTTCCTCAGCGCCTGGCTGCTCGGACGCTGGCTGCGCGTGGACGGCAAGATGACCGTGCTGATCGGCGTGGGTACGGCGATCTGCGGTGGCTCGGCGATTGCCGCGGTCACGCCCATCCTCAAGCCCGACGATCACGAAACGGCGTTCTCGATCTCCACCATCTTCCTGTTCAACCTAGTGGCGGTGCTGCTGTTCCCGCTGCTGGGCCACCTGATGCACATGAGTGACCTGGGCTTCGGCCTGTGGGCGGGCACGGCCATCAATGACACCTCGTCGGTGGTGGCCGCCGGCTACGCCTACAGTGATCTGGCAGGCGGCTACGCGACCATCGTCAAGCTGACCCGCTCGACCCTGATCATCCCGGTGTGCCTGGTGCTGACCGTGGTGATGGCGGCGCTGGCGAAGCGGCGCAGCAACACCGCAGGCAGTGCGGGCGGCTTCAATCTCGGCGCGATCTTCCCGTGGTTCATCCTGTGGTTCCTGGTGGCATCGGGCGTGCGTACCGCGGGCTGGGTACTGGACGCCGCGCTGCCAGCGCTGCACACGCTGGCTGAAGTGCTGATCGTGTTCGCGCTGTCCGCCATCGGCCTTTCCGCCAACCTGCGGCGCATGGCCGCCACTGGCATCCGCCCCATCCTGCTGGGCCTGGGCGTATGGGTGACCGTAGCGACCAGCAGCCTCGTGGTGCAGTACTTTATCGGGCAGCTCTGACCGAAACCCGCGCGCATGAACCTCCATCACCTGGCCATCTTCCACGCCATCGCCGAGACCGGCAGCATCTCCGCCGCTGCGATCCGCGTGCGCGTGTCCCAACCGGCGCTGTCGAGGGAGCTGAAGGATTTCGAGGGGCGCTTGGGGGTGGTGCTGTTCGAGCGGCTGCCGCGCGGCATGCGGCTGACCGAACCGGGCAAGGTGCTGCATGCCTACTCGGCGCGCTTGTTCGCGGTGGCCGACAGCGCGCAGGCGGCGATGCGTGATTTCGCCGATGCCCGCGCCGGGCAGCTGTCGATGGGCGCCAGCAACACCATCGGCACCTATGTGCTGCCGCGTTTCGTCGCCCAGTTCCGCACGTTGTTCCCGCAGGTGGGTATTTCCCTGTTCGTCGGCAACACCGGACAGGTCGCGCAGGGCGTGACCGACCTGCGCTTCACCGTGGGCTTCGTGGAGGGGCCGGTGCGGGTCGAAGGCGTGGTCGCCGAGGAATTCAGCCGTGATGAGCTGATTCCCGTGGTGGGTGCGCAGCATCCCTTGGCCAGGCGCAGACGCGCCAAACCGGCCGACATCAACGGTCTGCCGCTGCTGATGCGTGAGCCCGGCTCGGGCACCCGCGAGCTGATCGGCGAGCTGCTGCAGCAGCTGGATGTGCAGACCGGCAGCATCGTGGAGTTCGGCAATACCGAGGCGCTGAAGCAGGCCGCGATCCATGGCGGCGGCATCGCCTGGCTGCCCAGCATCAGCGTGGTACGTGACCTGCAGGACGGCAGCCTGGCCCGGCTTCCGGTGCGGGCGCTGGGGCTGCAACGGCCGCTCAGCATCCTGCGCCGCGAGGGGGCCTACCAGGTGCCGGCGGTCGAGGCCTTCCTGCAGAGGGTGCGCAAAGGCTGATCTGCAGAGCCGAGCCCATGCTCGGCTGCAGGGCCTGAGTCGAGCATGGCTCGACTCTACATAAACTGGGCAAGCGCACGCGCTTGAGACGGCACTAGACGACCGGTCTAATCGGGAGTATCGTGGCTCCCATGCACCCCGCCCCCGACATTGCAGGCACCGACGTCCGCCAGAAGATCCTGGCCAGCGGCCGCCGCACCATGGGCGGCAAGGGCTTCTCGGCGGTCGGCCTGAACGAGGTGCTGACCGCTGCGGGCGTGCCGAAGGGCTCGTTCTACCACTACTTCGGCTCCAAGGAGGCCTTCGGCGAAGCCCTTCTGCAGGACTACTTCGACGAGTACCTGGCCGAGATGGACCAGATCTTCGGCAGCGCCGGCCAGAACAAGGCCGAGCAGCTGGAGCGCTACTTTGCCGCCTGGATGGAGAGCCAGTCCTTCGAGGACTGCCAGGGCAAGTGCCTGGCGGTGAAGCTGGGCGCCGAAGTGGCTGACCTCTCGCCGGCCATGCGTGCGGCCCTGCGCAGTGGCACGGCCGGCATCATCGAGCGCCTGACCCGGGCGATCGAAGGTGGCCAGGCCGACGGCTCCCTGGCCAGCAACGGTGATGCCGCCGCGCTGGCACAAAGCCTCTACCAGCTGTGGCTGGGCGCCAGCATCATGGTGAAGATCGTGCGCGGTCCGCAGCCCTTCGAGAACGCACGGCTTACCACGCGACAGATCCTGCATCCCTCACGCTGAGCGAGGGATGCATCCGACACACTCCCTGCGGAGTGTTTTTTTACGACCAACTGCTAGACGACCGGTCTACTGCACCAACCTTCCAACAGGAGCACCACCATGAAAGTCCTCATCGTTCTGACCTCGCACGACCAGCTTGGCGACACCGGGCACAAGACCGGCTTCTGGCTGGAAGAATTGGCCGCGCCCTACTACGCCTTCAAGGATGCGGGCGCGGAGATCGTGCTGGCCTCGCCCAAGGGTGGCCAGCCGCCGCTGGACCCGAAGAGCAACGAGCCGGCGTTCCAGACCGAACTGACCCACCGCTTCGAGGCCGACGCCGACGCCAAGGCGCAGCTGGCCGCCACCGTGCGCCTGGACAGCGTCGATGCTGCCGACTTCGACACCGTGTTCTACCCCGGCGGCCACGGTCCGCTGTGGGATCTGGCCAATGACGCCCACTCCATCGCGCTGATCGAATCGTTCGTTGCCAGCGGCAAACCGGTCGGCCTGGTCTGCCACGCACCGGGCGTGCTGCGCCAGGTCAAGGCGCCCGATGGCAAGCCCTTGGTCGCCGGCAAGCAGGTCACCGGCTTTGCCAACACCGAGGAGGACGCGGTGGGCCTGACCAAGGTCGTGCCCTTCCTGGTGGAGGACATGCTGAAGGGCCTGGGCGGTGATTACAGCAAGGGTCCGGACTGGGGTTCGTACGTGCGCCGCGATGGCCTGCTGGTGACGGGCCAGAACCCGGGCTCGTCGGCCGAAGCCGCCACGGTGCTGATCCAGGCAGTCGCCAAGGCCTGAGTGCCACGAAGGAGCGATCCGGCGCACACGCCCGGATCGCTCCACTTGGCCGTGCTACGGTGCGCACACAGGCACGCTGCGTATTTCCCAGAGCCTTCCCCACACCGGGCAGTTCCCATGAAGCGCACCCAGGCGACACCCAAGGCGTCCACCGAGACGGTGCCGCCCGATCTGTTTGGCGCCCTGCGCCAGATGCTGCTGCGTCATCGCGATGGTTTGCTCGTGGTCCACGACACGGATCAGCACTTCTACGCCAACTGCCGCACGCCGGCCGCCAATGGCAAGGCGCAGTTCTTCGGTGCGGTGAAGGTGTCCGGACGCAAGCACGCCTTCCACCTGATGCCCGTCTATGACCATTCCGAACTGCTGGCGGGCATCAGCCCTGCGCTGAAGCAGCGCATGCAGGGCAAGTCCTGCTTCAACTTCGACCGCTGGGATGAGCCACTGCTGCAGGAGCTGCAGGCGCTGGTGGACCGGGGCGCCGCGCGTTACGCGGCCGAAGGCAGGCTCTGAGGCCTGCGCGCGCATCCATCCGGCAACGCGACGCTGCCGGATGGGCGCGCCACCCTCAGAAATCGATGGTCGCCGACAGCGTGTAGGTCCGCGGTGCACCCAGCGCCAGGCTGGACAGCAGTGGCTGACCCCAGTAAGCGGTATTGGTCAGGTTGTTGACCGTGCCGCGCAGTGTCAGCGGACGACCCGAGAGCCGCGTGCTGTAGCGCGCGCCCAGGTCATACACGGTGTGCCCGGCCACCCACTGCGTGTTGTCGGCACTGATGAACTGCCGGGACATGGACGTGATCCCCGCATTGATGCTGACACCTTCCAGCATCGGCAGGTCCCATTCGGCGCCCACCTTGCCCTGCACCTTCGGCAGGCCGGTGGCCAGCTTCCCTTCATTGATGCCACTCTGGGTGCGGGTGAGCTTGGGCTGCACATAGGCCACGCCACCCATCAGCCGCACGCCTTCCAGCGGAGAACCGAAGAAGCTCCAGTCCGCGCCGCGGTTGCGCTGCTCGCCGCCAAACGAATAGATGTTCGAGACGGGGTCGGTATAGCCATTGGGCCGCTTGATCTCGAACAGGCTGAAGGAATGCGCAAAGCGCCCCGCGTCCAGCTTCAGGCCCAGCTCTTTCTGACGGGTCTTGAACGGCGGAAACACCTCACCGGCATTGGCCGCGGTGGTGGGGGCGGTCGCGCCCTGGCTCAGGCCCTCGATGCTGTTGGCATACACCGACACCTTGCGGCCCAGCTTGAACAGCACCGCGGCGGCAGGCGTGGTGGCGCTCTGCTTGTAGCGCGAAGACAGTGCACCGGTGTTGATGTCGAACGCATCACTCTGCACCTGCTGGCGGCGTACCACCAGGGTCACCTGCAGGCGATCCCCGGCAAACCCCATCGTGTCGGCCACGCCCACGCTGCGCAGCTTCACCTCGGTATGCATGATGTGCGGGGTGATGAACGGCGGCGCCTCGTTCCAGGTCGGGGCGTACAGATTGGTCACCCAGCTGGCCTCGGGTACGCTGCGGCGGCCGTAGTCGTCCTGCTTGTGCTGGTAGGCGGTCGCATTGGCCGCCACCTGGTGGCTGACCGGACCGGTCTGGAAACTGCCACGCACCCCCACATCCGCCGACTGCTTGCGGGTGTGGAAGGCCAGCTGGGCCACGGTGGTGCGGAAGTCACCGGCGTCGTTGAGCACCAGGGCACTGATGGCGCCGTTGTAGCTGTAGTTCGTCTCGCTGGCACCGAAGGCGGCATAGCCCATCAGGTGATCATTGAAGTCGAACTCACCGCGCGCGATCGCTCCCTTGTCACGGCTCTCCACCCTGCCCCACACCGGGTTGATCAACACATCGGCACGCGGCGGCCTCGGCACGGCCACGCCCACATCCAGGCTCACGCCGCGGGTCGGGCCGTGGATGAGATCCTCGGCGCTGTAGACATCCAGCGATGCACGGCTGCGCTCGCCGCGCCAATCCAGGGCCAGCGACCCCAGCTGGTAGGCCTTGTCCTGGTGGCGGATGGCCCCCTCGCCGTCACGATACACACCGTTGAAACGCACGCCCCACTGCCTGCTGCTGCCGAAGCGGCGGCCCACATCCACGTGGCCACCGAACTGCGCGTCCGAGCCATAGTCCACGCTCACCCGGGTCAGCGGCGCATCGGCGGCGCGCTTGGGAATCAGGTTGATGGTGCCGCCCACCGAACCGCCCGGCGGCATGCCATTGAGCAGCGCAGACGGCCCCTTCAACACGTCGATGCGCTCGAACATCTCCGGCGAGGTGCGGTAGAACGGCGCCATCCCGAACATCCCGTCCACGGTCATGTCCGTCGTGCTGGAGGCAAAGCCGCGGATCGAATAGTTCTCGCTCCATGCGCCTGAAGCGTTGTTGGTGAACACCGTCGGATCGGCAGCGGCGATGACCGAGGTGATGTCACGCGCCTGGCGATCGGCGATGTAGGCCTCGGTGTAACTGATGGTGTTGAACGGCGTATCCATGAAATCCCGGTTGCCTAGCAGCCCCATGCGACCGCCAGCCGCGACCTGGCCGCCGGCATAGGGATCGGTGACGGCCTTGGTCTCGCGGACGTTGACCGAATCCAGGGTGGATACCTCGGCCGAACGGTCGTTGGCCAACGCAATGGCCTGGGCCAGCGCCGAAGGCACGGGAAGGATGAGCAGGCCGCCAAGGGCGAACAGCAGCGGAGTGGCGGCACCCCTGTGCAGGCAGGACAAGGGAGCAAGGCAACGGACATCGGACGTCATCGGTGTTCCTGGGCATGACGGGGCCTGCGCCGTGGCGCGGAGCCCGACGATCGAGGGAGTGCTGACGCAGGCGGAGGTTGTTGGCTGGGTCGATGCCTGGCTGGGAGCAGGTGGACGCGATTGCTACGATCACGCCCTGGCGCAGGCGATGTGCCGCGCGATGAGATTAATTATCATTGCTATAAAATAAATGGTCAAGCCAACCGGCAAGGTCGCCGCGTGGCCGCGCCCGCCACAATGGAAGGTCGATGAAGGACAGCGAACAGGCCCCCGCACGCGGGCGCCCGAAGAAACTCAGCCATGCACGCATCGTCGAGGCCGGGATGGCCATGGGCCTGCGTGACTTGACCTTTGTCGGCCTGGCCGCAGCGCTGGGGGTCACCCACATGACCCTCTACAACCACATCTCCAACCTGGAGGCACTGAAAGGTGCCGTGGCCGAGGCCATCTTCGACGGCTGGCAGATGCCGCCGGTGGATGCCGCCAACGGGCTGGCCCTGCCCGACTATCTGATCGTCTTCATCGCCTCGCTGCGGGACCTTGTCATCGCCAACCCCGGCCTTACGCCTTACCTGCTGCGGCGCTCGCTGGCCTCGCCTTCGATGAGCGGGCGCATCGCCGAGCATCAGGCGTCTGTTGCCGCCGCCTATGGCCTGCCGGCACAGCAGGCACGCTGGCTGCTGTCGACCGTGGCATTCCATTGCGTCGCGGTTGCCGAGACGCTGTACGCCAGCACGCGGGAAGACGGGCTGTCAGACGGTGAGCGCGCGCGTGATGCCGACGAAGTGGGCCGCGAATTCGCCCAGGGCATGCATGCCCTGGTATTGGGCGCGCTGCAGGTCGTACGTGGCGAAGTGGATCTGCAGTCCCTCTCGCTGCCGCCGCCTGCGGCAACGCTGGCCTAGCGTTCCCGGCAGCGCAGCCACCCGCCCGACGGCGAGGCCACCTGTTCCCAGCCATTGGCCAGCCGCCGGAAGGCCTGGCCACCAATGCAGGCGGTGCCGGTCCGCTTGGCTTCGGCCGAACCCAGCGCAGGCAGCGCGCTCACCTCGGTGGAGGGGCCGGGACGTCCGGCCTGGCGGGCTTCGTACTGCAGGGTATTGGCCTCGACGCCATCGCAGTACGCCTTGGCCGCCGGATGCGGATGATTCGGCCACGCGTACTGCGCGCAGTTGAAGGGCGTGGTGCTCTTCGCCATCGAATTGTGGGCCGGCCGTGGCGCGGCCGGCAGCGGTTTGCGCGCGGGGCCGGTCGCGGAGCGGATCTGCTGCGCGGCGGCCGGCAGTGCGGCTACCAGCAGCCACGCCAGCACCAGGGGGCGAACTTCCATGACCTGTCCTCGTTCCTTGAGTCTGCACTGCGGTGGCGCGAGCGTGTGACGCGTCACGCTTCCCATGGATCAACGCGCTGATTCTGCCGCAATCCCCCGCCTGCCGATACCGGCCCGCGCGCCTGCCATGCGCACGTTTCATCCTGCGGTCTGCGATCTGACACACGCAGGACGTTTGCGCCGGGTCACAACTCCGGACATCCAGCGTTGACCTGAAAGCGACACGCACTGACGCTTACGACACCGCGCGCCACCTCGGTGGCCAGGGAGCGCGGTCGAGTTCCTCCTGCATGACCGGCACCCGCCGGGTTCCAACCGCAGTCCTCACCCACCCGCACGCGCAGTGCCGCCGCATGGCGAACGCTTTCGCCGTGAGGGCGTCCTGCGTCCTGGAAAAACCTGACGGAGACACTGCAATGCGCCTTGCCACGTTCCTGTTCGCCCTGGTCCTCAGCGCCTTTGCCGGCGCCGCCCACGCGGAAACGGTCACCCTCAACAAGGGCGGCTTCGTGCTGACCTACGACTGCAGCATCCACAGCGCCACGCGGTACGAATACACCCTGCTGGCCGATACCGGCACGGCCAAGCGCCCGTCCAGCTTCTACAAGGACACCGACCTGCCCACCGGCTGCCTGGGCCAGAACAGCACCGCGTCGTACGCCAGCATCCACGCCGGCTATGACCGTGGCCACCTGGTCACCTCCAACCACATGGACTACGACACCACCTACATCCGCCGCGCCAACTTCATGACCAACATCGTGCCGCAGGTGTCCAGCTTCAACCAGGGCATCTGGGTGAAGGCCGAGAACGTGGCCGAGTGCTACCGCGACATCGCGCCGGTGGACGTCTATGGCGGCGTGGTCTACGGCGATGCCGCCAACGATTACTTCCTGGCCAGCCACGGCATTCCGACGCCGGAGTTCTTCTGGAAGACGATCATCACCCGCGACCCGCAGACCGGTACCGCCAAGGCGATCAGCTGGATCATTCCCAACGAAGCCAACCTGGGCAGCCTGGACAACTACCTGGTGACCATCGCCGATCTGGAAGAACTGCTCGGCGCCAGCTACGTGGCGATCAACGCACCGGCGTCGCTGAAGAACATGCTGCCGGCGACCACCTGGCCGCAGCCGGCCGGTTGCGACCTCGGCTGAGCCCTGCAGCCTGCCCCGGCCATGCGCCGGGGTACGGGTCGCCGGCCTGGTGAGGTGGTGGTTCATCCATTGGGCGCGGGCGTGCTCTAGCATGAGCGACGACCTTTGACTGCCCAGGATCATCATGACGGATCATTCTTCTGCCGCATTCACTGAAACCGAACGCCAGCACGCGCTGGATGCGCTGCACGTGGTCGGCAGCCTGCCCGAGCCGGCCTACGATGACATCGTGAAGGTGGCGGCCGCCGTCTGCGGTACGCCGATGGCCCTGGTGACCCTGATCGATCGTGATCGCCAATGGTTCAAGGCCCGCATCGGCGTGGATGGCAGCGAAACCGACCGCGACGTGGCGGTGTGCGACCACGCCATCCGCCAGCCCGAGCAGCTGCTGGAAGTGGGCGACCTGAAACAGGACAGCCGCTTCGCCGACAACCCGGTGTTGAACGAGATGGGCGCGCGCTTCTACGCGGGCATGCCGCTGGTCACCCGCGAAGGCGCGGCGGTCGGCAGCGTCTGCGTGGTCGACCTGACTCCGCGCTCGCTCAGCCAGGAGCAGCGCGAGGCCCTGCAGGCCCTGGCCCGGCTGACCATGAACCTGATGGAAGCGCGCAGCCGCGAGCGCGAGCAGGAAGTAGCGACCATCCTCGAGCAGAGCCCGCTGGTGGAAGCCGCGCACGCCACCACCGGCACGGCCTGCACCGTGGTCATCCTCGAGTTGCAGGACCTCGCCGGCCTGGCCGAACAGATGGGCGAGCGCAGCCTGGAACGCCAGCTGCAGCAGCTGGACGTGGCGCTGGAGCAGTGCCTGGATGCCGGGCGCGGCGACAGCATCAACCGCGTCACCGGCAGCGGCGAGTTCATCGCGGTGCTGGGCAGCGACCAGGCGGCCGCGACCCTGGCCGCCCTGCAGGCCGTGGCCAACGATGCCTCCGCGCGACTGCCGCGGCCGCTGCTGCTGGGCGCCGCCGGCGGCACCGGCGAAGAGAGCACCAGCGCGGTGTTCCTGCGCGCCGACCGTGAGCTGAGCGCGCGCAAGGACGAGCAGCGCTGAGCCTGCCTCAGGCAGGCTCGATTCAATCGAAGTAAAGCATCATGGCCGGCCCGCTGCATCCAGCGGGTACCGGCTCCAGCACCATGCCGGGCAAGGCCTCCATGTTACCGCCGCCAAAGGTATGCGGCTCGCCGAAGGCCACGCGCGTGCCAGTGAGGGTATTGCGCACCCCCACAGGCACTCCACGCAGCGTGTCCAGTTCGAAGTACGCAGGCCACAGCGCCAGCGTTCGCTGATCGCGCGCACCGACGAAGTACACGCACCTACCGCGCGGCGCGATCGTACCTGTCGCTGCAGCCGTCAACAGGATGGAAGACTCCGCCGGGGTCAGCTTCACCAACCGCAGCTGCGACGAAGGATGGCGATCACCGCCCCCCGCCGTGCTGCAGCCCGCCACTGCGGACAGCAGCATCAGCACAAGGCTGCTGCGGAGTGTCCGTGTCTGGGTCATCGATCCCATCTGCCCTCCTGGCTGACTTCGTTGACCGGAGCTTACCCTGCCGCGAACGTGCAGTCTGCGCTGGCGACCAGGCTGACAAACGCCCCGCCGAGCGTGGCGTTGTGATGCTCGACGATGGTCTGCGCCTCAAGCACGGCCGAATCGGTGGTGGTATGCGCGTCGGCCACCAGCACGGCCGCAACGCCGAGGTCGCGCGCGGCGCGGCAGGTGGTATCCACGCAGTAGTCTGTCTTCATGCCGACGATGACCAGTTCCTCGACGCCAGCCGCCGCCAGCCGCTCGGCCAGGCCGGTCTCGAAGAAGCAGCTCGGCCGCGTCTTCTCGAACACGGTGTCGCGCGCGGGATCGATGGCGAGGTCAGCCAGCAGCTGCGACAGCGGACTGTCGCTGGCCAGCGGCGAGCCTGCGGGGCCGACATGGCGTGCGGCAAACACCGGGGCACCGGCGGCATGCGCGCGGTCGACCAGCGCATTGATGTTGGCCAGCACGTCGTCAGCGCGGTACGGACGGTGCGCGCCGTTGAACAGGCCGTGCTGCATATCAATGACCAGCAGGCCGCGGCGGGGAATTCGGGATGGGGACATGGTGTTTCTCCTGTGGGGTGGGCACGGACGGAGAAACAGAAGACCCCGTCCATGACTGGCGGGGTCCTGAGGCGTGGCGCTACATCACGTCACGTAACGACCTCACGACCTGCCGTGGGCAGTCGTGGTGGTAGTGACGGTGGCGGCGCGGAGGACCATGCGCTCGATGCTGCGTCAGCGCGTTGTCGTGGTCAAGCCCTCATGCCGGCGACAGCGCCTGCAGTGCATCGAACACCGGGGTTTCGCCCTCGGTGAGTTCGATGATGCAGCGGCGCAGCTGCGGGTGTTCGATCAATGCCAGCAGCGTGGCGGCGACGTCGGCGCGGGCAATGTTGCCGTAGGGAATGGCCAGGCCGGCACGCACCCGGCCCGTGCCCGGTTCGTCGGTGAGCGTGCCCGGGCGCAGGATCACCCAGTCCAGCGAGCTTTCGGCCAGATGCACGTCGGCACGTTTCTTCACCACCATGTAGTTCTCGAACGTATCCGACAGGTGCTTGCCGCGCCCGGCCTCCGGGAAGGCCGACACCAGCAGGAAGCGCGGCACGGCGGCGGCCTGAGCCGCAGCCACGGCCAAATCCAGCCCGCGCCCATCGATGGCGTCGGTCATCGACGCGCCGCCCTTGCCGCCAGCACCGGCCGAGAACACCACCACGTCACAGCCTTTCATCAGTGCCGCCAGCGCGGCGACATCCAGCTGCAGCAGGTCGCCCTGCACCGGGCGTGCGCCGAGGGCGGTGAGTTCGGCGGCCTGTTCCTGCGCGCGATGCAGGGCCAGTACGCGATGGCCGCGTGCGCTGGCCTGCTGGGCCAATGAACGACCGACCTTGCCGGCCGCGCCGACGATGAAAACCTGGCTCATTCAAACTCCTCTGGGATAACTGGACGTGAGTGTGGAGGGCCACGATCGAACGCAGCGTGATTGGCAGAAGCGCGGATTTTCGCTGACGCCGCCAGCAATGGCGGCGTTCCTGCGGATGCTGTCACCCAAGAGCCCGCATGCATCCCGACATTCCCGACCGGGACGCTGCGACGGTATCGATGGCGACACTGATCAGGCAGAGTTCACCGTTTACAGCGCCGTCCTGGGCGCCGCGGTGTTCGTGGTCACCAATCGCTGTTGCTGCTCAGTGCCGTGAGATGCGCCAGGCCTGTCAGCCGTCAACGCGGAACCTTTGGGCGTGATCGCCGGGAAGATGCCGCCTGCCCTGGCGACGGCGATGGAGCTCCCGCTGGTCCGTACAGGCGCTGGCAATCCGGGCAGAAAAACGTTCGCCGCTGCGTGGTTCCCATGTACAGCTTGCTGACTGGCCCACCACAATTCGGGCACGTCTTCCGAGTGTGAACCTGCCAATGCTTTTTGAGTTCGTGCTCGCGCTTCCAGCGCAGGAAGTCGAAACTGTAGTCGCGCGCCTCATGGATGAGGCGGCTCAGCAGACGGGGAGGCAGGGATCCAACCCGACTCCCTGGGTGCACGCCGATGCGGAACAGGACCTCGTTCTTGATGATGTTGCCGACCCCGGAGAACACGGACTGATCCAGCAGGGCATCGCAGACCAGGACATCGGGCATGGCCTTGAGCTTACGACGCGCCAGGCGCGCATCCCAGAGGTCGCTCATGACGTCTGCCCGCCAATCGTAGACATCGTCCAGCGACTGCTCGATGAGCTTCACCGAGCACGCATAGAAGTTCAGCTCTTCCCTGTCGAACTGGAGCGAGACCCTCGGCGCGGCATCCTTGCGCTCGTTGATACGGTAGCTGCCAAACATCATGAGGTGGATCCGCAGAGTGACATGGCTGAATTCCAGGAGGAAATGCTTGCCCCAGCTGCGTACCGCCTTGATCCGGCGTCCAACCAGAGGCGTCAGGTCGACGCGGCTGTTGCCACCGACCTCGCGCACTGTTCTGCCCCTGAACCGGGCCGTTTCCTCGCGCAGCAGTACGATTGAAGGACCTTCAGGCATGCGTGTTCTCCTGCAGCAGCGTCTGCAGACGCAGTGCATTGGGTATGGCGTTCCCATGCGCAGTGTTGTCGAGGATGATCCAGGCCGGACCGTCTCCTGCGGCCGCACCTGCCGCCTGCGCCAGGGCCCGCAGGTCATTGTCCCCGTAACTGCTGTAGTACATCCGCGGCCTGCCATGCCATCGCCAGTAACTCCAGTGGCGCGCGCCGCCAGGCTCAGCGGCCTGGGCAAGGCGCGCGGGATCTGCAGCGACGCGCGCGATGCCATGACGCTCCAGCATCGAGTCCGCCGCCGCCGAAAACCAGCTTTCGTGACGGGGCTCGCAGGCGATGGCGACCCCCGTGCGACGCCGGACGGCGCGGAAGAAGGCAGATGCCACGCGGGCATCGAAGTCCAGCCGCGGCGGCAACTGCAGCAGCAACGCGCCCAGCCGGTCGCCCAGATGGTTCACCGCATGCAGGAATGGATCAAGAAGCGGTGCCGCACCGCGCAGGCCGCAGTCATGAGTGATGGCCTGTGGCAGTTTCACCGAGAAGCGGAAATGCGCCGGGACGGCCTGCGCCCATCGGGCATAGGTCTCCGGTTTGTGCGGACGATAGAACGAGGAGTTGATCTCCACCCGCGAAAAGCGGGTGGCATAACGCTGCAGTGCGCTCTGCCCCTCGCCGAAGTCGCTGACGTGGGCGGAAGGCAAGGACCACCCTGCACAGCCCACCTGAATGGATTCAAATGCCGAGGTGGCGGACGCGGTCTTCATTCATCCAGCTTCGCGCAGCGTCCGTGCTGCGGTGGTGAGCCGGGCACGCTGCCCGCGTGAAGTGTTTCAGGAGGCCATATGCCGCTTTCGCATGCCGCACACAGCGGGCAGGCACTGCCTTGATGCCCGGAAGCGGACAGTACCTTCCAATAAGAGGTAACGGACAAGGTTCGGCATGCAGAAGTACGGAAGTGAACGCGTCGAGGAACAGTGCCTGTTGCTGGTGGAGGATCAGCTGGACCTGGCCGAGCTGGTTGAAGATGCACTGTCCATCGACGGAAGTACCATCACACATGCTGAGAGCGTGTTCGAGGCATTGAGCCTGCTCCGCAGCGAGCAGTTCGACGCAGCCATCCTCGATATCGAGCTGGGCGACGGTGTGGTATTCCCTGTCGCCGACCGCTTGGCGGAGCTGGGTGTGCCCTTCCTGTTCGCATCGGCGGTCTACGATCAGGTCGTTCCGGCCCGCCACCAGAAAGCCCGTTTCGTGGCCAAACCCTTCCACATCCCGCAGCTGCAGGAAGCGGTCAACCAGACGCTCGCGCAGGGCCGTGCCGCGCGCCCGTCACAGCGCTGAGATTTCATCCTTACAAAGGAACTCCTCTGATGAGCAAGCTACCGTTCAATCCCACGGGCGACGCCAGCGACCAGGACAAGGCGCATACGCCGGACAAGGTCCGTACCGACCAGAGCTGGAAGAAAGGCAAGGACATGCCGGAACAGGACGAGACAGCACATCCGGACGACTACGAGCGACCAGAGGTCGATCCGACGGCGGGTCGTCGGGGCTCGAAAAGCTGAGTCACGCTGCCGGTACGGCTTGAAGCGCGTCGAACCAACCGGCGTACGGCGTATTCTTCACCAGGTGGCGGTTGTAGTCTTTCCCCCCATCTGTCCACCACACTGGGCCACGCTCTCCCAGGCCCCGTTTCGCCGCATCCACCGCGCGGCGCGCCGCGCGTAGTGATGTGGCCTCCCCGCTTCGCATTGCCGCCTGCACCGCGCGCCGCGCGTCCATGAGCGCCGCCACCCACCGCGCACGCTCGGTGGCGGTGAGGTTCGGGTTGGTCGCGCGCCAGAGCCGGCCGCGCACCACGATGTAACGCTTGTCAGGGGTCAGCGGCGTACCGCTCGCAGGATCGCTTGTCACGGGGTCAGCACGATCTTCCGGCAGTCATCATCCTTCGCATCGAACATGGCATAGCCCTGCGCTGCCTCGGCCAGACTCATCCGATGCGAAATGATGTTGCCGGGGTCCAGCTTTCCCTCCAAGATGGCAGTCAACAGCTCAGGCATGAGGCCCTGCACATGGGTCTGCCCCATCTTGAAGGTCAGGCCCTTGTCGAATGCATCCCCCAGCAGGAAGCCATGGATGAAGCCGGCATACACGCCAGGAATGCTGACCACCCCACCGCGGCGAGCGGCAGCAATGCACTGGCGGATGGCCGCGCCGCTGCTGCCTTCAAGCTTCACTGCGGTCAATGCAGTCTCAAGCGAACTGCCCTCCGCCTCGAACCCGACCGCCTCGATGCAGGCATCCACGCCTCGCCCGCTGGTCTGGCTGACGATGTAGTCGGCGGGATCGTCCACCTTGCTGAAGTCGATGGGCGTGATGCCGTAGGTCCGTTGCGCGAAATCCAGCCGATACGGCAGATGATCGACCATGAAGATGGTTTCCGCACCCAGCAGGCGGCAACAGGCAGCGCTCATCAACCCCACCGGGCCTGCACCGAAGATGGCTACCGTCGAGCCCGCCTTCACCCCGGCGTTGAGTGCGGCTTGATAGCCGGTCGGCAGGATATCGGACAGGAACAGCACCTGTTCATCTGCCACGCCTTCAGGAATGCGCAGTGGACCGACGTTGGCCTTGGGCACCCGCACGAATTCCGCCTGGCCGCCAGCGACCCCACCGTAGAGGTGGCTGTAGCCAAACAATGCGGCAGGCGGCATCAATCCCTTCGCATTGAGTGCCGCGCCTTTGCCGGGATTGGTGGTCTCGCACGCGGCATACTCCGCCAGCTGGCAGTGGAAGCATTCACCACAGGCAATCACGAACGGGATGACCACTCGGTCACCGGGGCGCACCTGGGTCACGCCCCTGCCAACCTCTTCCACGATGCCCATGAACTCATGGCCGAGTACATCTCCGGTGTGAAGGTCCGGAATCTTGCCCCGGTACAGATGCAGGTCGGAGCCACAGATGGCGGTGGCGGTAACGCGCAGGATGAGATCATCCTCGGCGGCGAGCACCGGATCGGGCACGGTCTCAACGCGGACATCCTTGCGGCCGTGATAGGTCAGCGCCTGCATCGTCGTTCTCCTGCCGTTGGGGACTGCAGGGTTGCATGGGCACGGCTGTGCCCACGGTGACCTTGTCGTGTGCGGCGTGTGGATTCCACTGCAGCTTCAGCGGCCTTCGGCATCCACGGTGATCTCTCCCGAGGTTTCCAGCATGGCCAGTTCGATCTGGTGATGGCCATCGCAGCCTGCCTTGCGCATGGCCACGTCCAGGTCCTCCGGCGCCACATTGCAACGGCGCAATTGCTCCCAGAACACCTTGCCGTTGCGCACCAGCACCACCGGCGCGCCCTCCACCCAACGGTGCAGCCGACGATTGCGCGCGGTCACGAAACCGACCAGCCAGTTCAGACCCAGCAACGTGGCGGCAAGGATGAGTCCGCCAAGCAGTGAGGTGTCCTCACCGATCAGCGAGTTCTGCACTGCCGTGCCCAGCAGGACGATCACCAGCATGTCGAACGGTGCGGACTGCCCGATCGATCGCTTGCCACTGAGGCGCGTCAACAGCAGCACCACCACGTAGACGGCGGTGGCCCGTAATACGAACTCGAACCACGGCATGCCCAGCTCGAACAGATCGGTCACGGTATTCTCCCTGCATGGCCTGCCCGGAGGGATACAGAACAGGTCGTCCACGCTGCGTGACTCCGCCTGTGCGGCCTGCTAAAGCGGGTGCAGGGCCCATTGGCCCAACGACAGCCCCTTGCGAAGGATCCGGTACGCGTCGCGGTCGAACACCGGATCACTCCGACGCACGCGCCGGGCAGCGGCCAGGGTCTTCGCGCTGCCGTGATAGAACCATCCATCAACGACGTGGAACTGCCGCATCGCTTCGCCGCGTTCCTCGATGGCCACGGGGCCGGCGTAGGGCCATTCGGCAATCTCCAGCAGCATGAGCGCATCGGCCAGCCGCTGTTGATGCTCGGCAAGGGTCTCGCCGCCGCAGCAGGCACCGGCACACTGGCGCAGCATCGAGCGGAAGCACGGGCGTCCAGAGGGAAGCCGTTCCAGGCCCAGCAGCGAATAGCAAAGCCGATTCTCATCCGCCACGCGGCGCAGTGACTCACGCGCGGCGCGGGCACTCGAATAGATGCCGTACAACATCGGCGTGGTCGTCAGATCCACCTCTGACGAGTTCACCACACTGATCTCGCCCCGATACAGACGCAGGCTGAACTGACGCGGCAACCGCCGCAGCAGCCGGTTGTACAGCGGGCGCTGTTCTTTCACCATCGCCGCCTCCAGCAGCTGCGCGCCCAGATCGCCCGCCATCGGCAGATGACTGATGCGCTCTGACTGGCGCAGCATCGCAGCCTCCTCAGCCGTCCGCAGATGGTCCATCACCCGCGTGCGCAGGTTGATGCTCTTGCCGATGTAGAGCGGCAGGCCGCCCTCGCGGCCATGGAACGTGTAGACGCCGGGTTGTGCGGGGAGCGCCTGCGCCTGCTCGCGCAGATGCTCGGGAAACACATACCCGGCGGCGCGGGCGGAACGTCGCGCGGCCTGCGCATTGGAAGGCATGAAGGGCAGCAGTCAGGTGCAGTGGGACCAGCGGTGCATGATAGGCAAGCGCCGCAGGACGGCCAACGCGTAACGGTGCACGCCACTGAACGCTTCATGTTGATGCCGTGGACACTTGACGTGCACGCCTTCGGCGCGGGCGCCTCGACCACTCTGGTGCCCCCCCGTACGGAGAGAAACCATGACGCAGGAAAACCCCGGCGCCCTCGGGCGCACGCGCTGGGCCATTGCCGAGGGCTACATTCCCGGTTGGAGCAACGGGCCTGGGCCCGAGCTGCAGAGTCACGACACGTGCTGCATCCTCAATGCCGGCAGCACCGATGCCCGTATCAGCCTGATGCTGTACTTCGAAGATCGAGCGCCGCAGGGGCCCTACACCTTCACCGTTCCTGCCCAGCGCACCTGCCACAAACGCTTCAACGACCTGCAGGAACCAGCCCCGGTGCCGCTGGGCGTTGGCTTCTCCTGCGTCATCGAGTCCGACGTGCCCGTGGTGGTGCAGCACACGCGCCTTGATTCGCGCCAGGCGGCGAACAGCATCATGACCACCATCGCGCACCCGCTGTGACCCACGCCGTGCACGCCGTGCCGACATTGCTGGGCCACGGCGTTTACCGCGGGGTGCCCACACTGGCAGCTCTCTTCCCCCACACAGGACGCACGCATGCCAGTCCCCAACTACCCGAAGCCGCCATTCAAGGCGCAGCAGCAGTCTTTCCCTGGCAAGACCAGCAAACTTGACCCGAAACCGGACCACGGTGAACAGAGCTACAAGGGTCACCGCCAGCTTGAGGGCAAGAAGGCACTCATCACCGGTGGCGACAGCGGCATCGGCGCAGCCGTGGCCATTGCCTATGCACGCGAAGGTGCGGATGTGGCGATCGCCTTCCTGGAAAGCGAAAAGGACGATGCTGCCGCCATCGGCAAGCTCATCCAGGAGGCCGGCCAGAAGGCGGTTCTGGTCCCCTGCGATATCAGTGACGAGGCGCAGGCCGAACAGTTGATCCAGCGCGTCGTGACCGAGCTGGGCGGTTTGGACATCCTGGTGAACAACGCCGCCTACCAGCGCTACTACGAGTCGTTTGACGAGATTACGATGGAAGACTGGCGCAGGACGTTCGACACCAATGTCCATGCGCTGTTCAACCTGACCCGCCTCAGCGTTCCGCACCTGAAGGACGGCGGCTCGGTCATCAACACCGCCTCGGTGAACTCCAAGAAGCCGACGCCGAACATCCTGCCGTACTCGACCACCAAGGGTGCGGTCGCCAATCTCACAATCGGCCTGGCGGGGCTGTTGGCCGAAAAAGGCATCCGGGTCAACGCGGTCCTCCCGGGCCCGATCTGGACGCCGTTCATTCCTGCCGGCATGGCTGCAGAGGAGGTTGAGAGCTTCGGCAGCCAGACCCCGTTCGGCCGCCCTGGCCAGCCCGCCGAGCTTGCGTCTGCCTATGTGATGCTGGCAGCGGACAGCGCCAGCTACACATCGGGCGCACTGCTTACCATCTCCGGTGGCGCAGTGACCGTGTAACCTGCTGCTTGCCTGCCGCAGGTCTTCCCCTGCGGCGCAACCAAGCATTGACTGGTGGGGCAGACGACTGTTGCCCTGCCCTGCCCACCCGGGTGAAATGAGGTGGCCTATCGGCAGGCAGCGGAGTTGCAGGTTCTGTCAGTTGGCAAGGGAGAGCTGAGGAGACGGCAGAGCCTCAGCAGCGGCCAGGCTGGCGAGATAATCGGCAAAGCCACCGACGGCGCGGCCTGACAACCGGCCACTGGTGGTCACCACAGGCGCGCTGGCCCAACGGATCGACGCACCCGCCACCTCCAATCGGCGCACCAGGTCCACATCTTCGGAGCATCGCTGCGCCGCAAATCCGCCCGACCGCCGGTAGGCAACGGCCGAGACGCCGAGGTTGGCCCCATGCACGCGACCATGCCCCTCACCCCAGCGCTCACTGCGCTGGAAGCAGCTGCGCAGCCACGCCTGCTGCGGCTCCAGAGAGCCGAGATCGACCACGCCACAGAACACGTCGGTGCCTGCGGCGCGCTGCGCCACCAGCCAATCGGCCGGGACTGCGCTGTCTGCATCGGTGCTGGCCAGCCATGCGGCGCCGCGCTCGAGCAGCACGCCCGCCGCGGCCGCGCGCGCAGCGCCCACACACCGCGCCTGCAGGCTGAGCGTCTCCGTCGCCAACCGCGAACAGACCTCGGCGCTGCCATCCGTGCAGGCATCCAGCGCGACGATGATCTGCACCGGCTCGCCAGCCAGCCCTGGATGCGCTGCAGCGATGGCCAGCGAGCGCAGGCATGCGGCCAGGTGCTCGGCCTCGTTATGCGCCGGCACCAGCACGCCGATCATCTCAGGCCCTCGTTGCTGGCCAGGGAGAGCGGCCTGCGCGTCCAGCCCTGCAGGATGAAATCGCTATCGCGGTAGCAGAACGCCTCCTGCAGGCCATGCCCGAGCCGCTCGTGCACCAGCGCGCTGCGACTGGCCCGGCCCGGGAATGACGGCAGCCAATGGCAGGCAACCAGCAGGCCGTCGTCCTTCATCGCGGCATGCAGCCCATCGCGCAGCTCGACCAGCGCTTCCGGGCCCAGGTAGTAGCCCATCTCGCCACACACGATCAGATCGAAGCGACCGGCCGGCCACTGCTGCGGGTGCTGCGCGCAATGCACCTGCACATGCGGCAGATGGGCCAGCCCACGACGCGCCTGGAAGGCGGCGCGCGGACTGATGTCGGTAGCCAGCAGGCGCTCGCAGCGGCCGGCCAGGCGCTCTGTCAGTACCCCGTTGGAGCAGCCCAGCTCCCAACCGCGCTGGAAACTGGGCTGGGTCAGACTGGCCATCAGCAGGTCGCGTTTGCGCTCTTCGTACCAGCGGGTGCGGTAGCCGAACGGATCTTCGTTGGCATGCAGGTCATCAAAGTACGGCTGGGCGCTCATGCGAAGTAAACCTCGTGGTTTCTATAGAATCGGGTGAGTACGTGGGCCGGCAGGATGGGCTCGGCGTGCAGCCTCGAGACATCGCCGGTCTGGGTGCGGAACTGTGCGATCGCTTCGCGCTTGTGCGCGGCGACGGCGGAAATGTCGAGCAGCTTCGGCTGCTCCCACGCCATGTGGGCGCAGCCGGGGTCCAGCCAGTGCCAGCCCCAGACGGGGTATTCAAGACGTCTGCAGCCGACCGCCCGGGCCGCACGCCAGGCGGCGCGGCCGGCCGCTTCGTGATCGGGATGGCCATCGAAGCGCCACGGCGCCAGCACCAGGTCGTCTTCGCGCAGGGTCTGCCACAGCCAGTCTTCGAGGCCGGCTTCGTGGTCGGTGACGCCCCCATCGGCAATGCCAAGATGGACAATGGCGCCGGCATCAATGGACAGCGCGCCAAGCGCATCGCGCAACTCTTCACGGCGTGCCTGGCGCAGGCGCTGCGGCGTCCACCAGCGCTCGCCCGGGTAGCAGGCCTCACCGTCGGTCACCGCAACGACCTGTACTTCCAGGCCGATGCCTGCGGCCGCACACAGCAGCCCGCCACACGCCAGCACCTCGTCATCCGGGTGCGGCGCGACCACTACGAGCCGGCAAATGCCTGCACACAGGTCAGCAAGCGCGGTTTCAGGTTGTTGCCAGAGCCAGTCGCAGTGTTCCCACGCACGCTCCTCCGAACCCTGGCCGTGGATGGTGGCTACAGCGACCATGGCATCACCTGTCGGGCGCACTGCTCACCCAGCCATTGCCAATCTTTGTCGGCGTGACTCTGGCGCATGAACACCGTCAGATCCGCCCAGCGCCGTGCATGGGCATCTTCCATGCACATCGGCGCGGGGCCAAGCGCGCGGCCGGCCAGATCAAGCACCTGGGTGGCGGCGCGCTCGACGACGCTGCGCACGCGTACCACCTGCACGCGGTGTGTCAGCTGCGGTGCTGCGTCGATGGCCATGGCCAGTTCCCGCAGCAGCGCGGCTGCCGGTGCCAACGCCAGATCGACCTTGCCCAGCAACCGCGCGCGCAGGCCCTCGCTGCAGCCGTGCTGCATGCGCTCGGCCAGGGCTGTCGCCGCACCGAACCATACTGCCGCGATGCCGGCGCCGCCGTGCCAGAAGCCCGGTCGTTCCAGATAGCCATCGATCGGACCCACCACTTCGGCTTCTGCGCCATCAAAGCGCACCGTGGTGGACGGCACACCGGCCATCCCAGCGGCCGGCCACGGCTCGCCATCCATGCAGTGCCACTGCGAGGCGTCCACCTTGTAAAGCTGCACGCCCGCCTCGCCGCGCACGGTCACCAGCGCGGTGTCGACCAGATTGCTTCCCGAGCACCACGGCTTGTCGCCGCGCAACCGGCCGTCGTGCTCCGCCCGCAGCGTGCAGGCCGGGCCCTCTGCCGCCCACACCGCCAGAAGTTGTTCTGAAGGCACGGGCACGCGCAATTCGTGCAGGATCGCGATCGCATCGTGATGGGCTTCTAGCACTTTGGCCAGGCACAGGTCTTCATGACCCAGTGCTGCCAGTGCACGCCAGCGTTCAAGGGTGCGGCCCTGGCCCGGAAGCGGAAGATCAGGCACCTGCAACAGGCGCTGCCTGGCAAGGTTGGACAACGGGGGAGGCAGGACGGGAGCAAGCATTTCGTGAACGTCGCAGGGGACAGATCTGGAACGTAGGCCTTCCCCGGTCACGTTGCTGTCTTGCTGATGTATCCGCTGGATGATTGCCGTGGATATGCATCGTCACGGCCGCTGCCCAACGTCACGATGAAGCATTCAGACGCTGACGGTGATCCAGGTCGGCGCGTGATCGCTGGCCTTGTCCTGCAGGCGCACCCAGCGATCGACCCCGGCATCCTTCAGCCGCGACGCAAGCACCGGATTGAGCAGCAGGTGATCGATGCGCAGCCCGCGGTCGCGCTCGGCATGCTGGCGGAAGTAGTCCCAGAAGGTGTAGATCACGTCCTCCCCGTGTACTTTGCGCAGGGCGTCGGACCATCCCTGCGCCAGCAGTCGTTCGAAAGCATCGCGGACATCGGGCTGGAACAGCGCGTCACGCTTCCACGCCTTGGGGTCATACACATCCAGCTCAGTGGGGATGACATTGAAGTCGCCCATAAGCACCGCCGGGTGCGGAAGATCGACCAGCGAGCGGGCATGGCCCAGCAGGCGCTGCATCCAGCGCAGCTTGTAATCGAACTTCGGACCGGGCTGCGGGTTGCCGTTGGGCAGGTACAGTGCGCCCACCACGATGCCATGCACGGCCGCTTCCAGATAACGGCTCTGGCTGTCTTCGGGATCACCCGGCAACCGGCGACGGCTTTCGATCGGTATCGCGTCGCGCGCGAGCACTGCGACACCGTTCCAACGCGCTTCGCCGCACCAGATCGCGCCATAGCCCGCCTGCTCCAGCTCCGCTGCCGGAAACGCTGCATCCGTGGCCTTCAGCTCCTGCAGGGCGACCACGTCTGGTGCTTCACGGTCCAGCCATGCCAGCAGCTGCGGCAGCCGCGGGCCGATCCCATTGACGTTGAAGGTGGCGATGCGCAGCGTTTTCCGACGTGGCATGGCGGAGGCCCCGGCTGGCCCAATGCACGATTCAAGGGTTGCCAGTATCCGCGCGGCCAGATGCACGCGCGGTGCACGGCCATTCACCCCCTGTCAGCGCCCTGCGCGGTAATCCATCGCCAGCAGATCCTGCAGCAGCGTCGGGCCACCCGGCTGCCAGCCAAGGCGTTGCCGGGTCAGCCCACTCGATGCGGGCAGATCCATCCCGGCGAACAGCGCGAACCAGCCAAATATCGCAGCTGCTTCTTCCTGCGTGGTGCTGCGCACCGGCACGTCCAGCCCAGCAGCCACAACCTCGGCGATGCGTCGTGCGCTGATGCCTTCCTCGGCCACCGCGTGGTAACGCTCGCCGGTGTGACCGCGCTCCAGCGCCAGGCAGTACGCACGGGCGACGTCTTCCACATGCGCCGCCGACCAGCGGTTTGCACCTTCGCCCACATAGGCGGCCACGCCCTGCTGCCGGGATATATCGATGAAATAGCTGATCAGCCCTTGGCGGACGGTATCGTGCACCTGCGGCAGGCGCACCACCCGCACGTCCACGCCAGCCTCCAGCAGCGTGTTGCCTGCGCGTTCGGAGGCGATGCGCGGGTTGCCGTGGCCCGGATTGAACACGGTCTCCAGCGCCGGCCGGCCGGGCTTCGCTTCACCCATGCCGACGCCGGAGGTGATCAGCAACGGTCGCGCCGAACCCTTGAGCACCTCGCCCATTGCGCCGATCACCGCGGCATCCTGCTCGCAGTTGGCCGCAAAGCGGCTGAAATCGTGGTCGAAGGCGGTGTGGATCACCGCATCGGCCGCCTCGGCTCCGGCGCGCAGGCTGGCGAGGTCGCCCAGTTCGCCGTGCTGCACGTCGGCGCCCGCTGCACGCAGTGCCTCCGCACCCGCCTCCGATCGGGTCAGGCCGATGACCTGGTGGCCGGAAGCCTGCAGCTGTTGGAGTACGCGGCTGCCGATGAAGCCGGTGGCACCGGTCAGGAATACACGCATGAGGTCTGCCTCCACTGGAAAGTAGGCCCAGTATCCCGTTCGCCTCATCCTGTTAAAGTAGTGACGTTATACAGGTATAGCCACTGACAGGCAGGCGGTCACCGGCATGAACCAGCATTCGCTTGGCGAATTCCTCAAGAGCCGTCGCGCGCGGCTGGATCCAGCCAGTTTCGGCTTCGCCACCGGTCGCCGGCGCACGCCCGGCCTGCGCCGCGAAGAGGTCGCGCAGCGCGCCAGCATCAGCCCGACCTGGTACACCTGGCTGGAACAGGGTCGTGGCGGCGCGCCGTCCGCCGAGGTGCTGGACCGCATCGCCGCCGCCCTGCGGCTGACCGACGCCGAGCGCGAACACCTCTACATGCTGGGGCTGGGCCGCCCGCCGGAAGTGAAGTACCGCAGCGGCGAGAGCATCTCGCCGCGCCTGCAGCGGGTGCTGGACGCCCTGCCCTACAGCCCGGCACTGATCCGTACCCCGACCTGGGACGTGGTCGCCTGGAACCAGGCAGCCGCCCTCCTGCTGACCGACTACGCCCAGGTGCCGCCGCGCGAGCGCAACATCCTGCGCTTCATCTTCAGCAACAGCCGGGTGCGCGCGGCGCAGGACGACTGGAGCAGTGTCGCCCGCTTCGTGGTGGCGTCGCTGCGTGCAGACGCCATCCGTGCCGGTGCCGAGACCGAAGTGGCCGAGCTGGCCGCCGAGCTATCCGCCAGCAGCCCTGAATTCGCCGCGCTCTGGCGCAGCAACGACGTGGCCAGCGAAGGCGATGGCAGCAAGCGGCTCAAGCACCCGGAGCTGGGCCTGCTGGAGCTGGACTTCTCGACCTTTGCCGTGGAAGCGCGCCCGGACCTGTCGATGATCGTCTACACCGCCGGCACCCCGGAGACGCTGCAGCGGATCGCCGCGTTCATCGAGGCGCGCCGATAGCCGTAGAGTCGAGCTTGCTCGACTGCCTTTGCCGCGGCATTGCGTGCAGTCGAGCAAGCTCGACTCTACCGGCAAGCCGGATTGCGGCGTTCATCGAGGCGCGGGGTGCCCGCCCCCGCCCTGTGGGAAAATAGCGCGCAGCTTCCCCCGTTGGTTGTTGCAAGGAGTTCCTGATGTCCCCCTTCCCCTTCGATGCCGTGCTGTTCGACTGCGACGGCGTCCTCGTCGATTCCGAGCCGCTGGTCGCCCGCGTGCTGTCGGAAATGCTGAGCGAGCGCGGCTGGCCGCTGACCCAGCAGCAGGCCGGTGAAATCTTCCTCGGCAAATCCGTCGCCGGCCTGGCCGGCCTGATCGAGGAGCGTACCGGCAAGCCCTTCACCGATGAATGGCTGGATGAATTCCGCCGCCAGCGCAACGTGGCGCTGGAACGTGACCTCACTGAAATTCCCGGCGCCCCGGCCGCCGTGCGTGCGATCCAGGCCGCGACCGGCGGCAGGATTGCCTGCGCCTCCGGTGCCGACCTGCTGAAAGTCCGCCTGCAGCTGGGCAAGATCGGCATCCTCGATGCCTTCGCCGGGCAGATCTTCAGCGGCCAGGACCAGCCGCGAACCAAGCCGCACCCGGATGTGTACCTGGCAGCCGCCGCGGCACTGGGCGTGGACCCGACCCGCTGCGCGGTCATCGAAGACACCGTGACCGGTGCCACCGCAGGCGTGGCCGCGGGTGCCACGGTGTTCGGCTACAGCCCGGGCGGCCAGTACCACAGCACGCCCGAGGCCCTGCGTGCAGCCGGCGCGCATGTGATCTTCGAATCCATGCACGAGCTGCCGGCCGTGCTGGCCGCCTACGCCGCCAACGCTGCGGCGTGATCGGCGCTGCCGCCGCCCCGTCCGGGTGCGGCGGCAGTCCTGCATCACCCGGTCTGCTTCACCAGGTGAAGCGCGCCGTCGCCGTCACCGTGCGGCCAGTGCCGTAGTAGCACGACGATACGCCGGTGCAGGTCGACACGAAACGCTTGTCGGCCAGGTTGCTCAGGTTCAACGACAGCTGTGTCCCCACCGCGCCGTACAGGCCGATGTCATAGCGGATGGCGGCATCCCACAGGGTGTAGGAAGGAATGCGGTACAGGTTGGCGCTGTCGCCGTAGCTCTTGCCGTTGTAGCGCATGCCCGCCGCCAGGCTCAGGCCTTCCAGTGCACCGCCCTGGAAGGTGTAGTCGCCCCACAGCGAGGTGGTCCAGTCCGGCACCATCGCCAGCTCGTTGCCGGCGTAGCCGTTGTTGCTGCGGGTCACTTCCGATTCCATCCACGAGGCGGCACCGATCACGCTGAAGCCCGGCAGCGCGGTGACGCGGCCTTCCAGTTCGACACCGCGCACGCGGCCCTCGCCATCCTGCACCTGGCACTGGCTGGTGCCGGTGGTGCCGCAGGTGTTGTGGCTGCTGTCCGGGTCGTCGGTCAGCACGTTCTGCTGCCGCAGGTCGTAGGCCGATACGGTGATCAGGCCATCGAAGCTGGCCGGCTGGTACTTCAGGCCCACTTCCCACTGCTTGCCGGTGATCGGATCGAACGCCGTACGCTCGTAGGACTGCGTGGCCGTGCTGCCGGCCGGCTGGAACGATTCGGCATAGCTCAGGTACGGGGTCAGGCCGTTGTCGGCCACGTACAGGATGCCGGCATTGCCGCTGAAGGCATCGTTCTTGATGTGGCTGGGCGTGCGTGCGCCATAGCGGTTGGTAGCCACGGTGTAGGCCTGGGTCCAGGTGTCATCCTTGGTCCAGTCGTAGCGGCCACCGACGGTGAAGCGCCACTTGTCCAGCGCGATCTGGTCCTGCAGGTAGGCACCGGTCTGTCGGTTGATGCCGCCGGAATAGCTGATCGAGGTGGTGGCCGGGATGTAGCCGCTGTAGACCGGGTTGAAGATGTCGATCGCGGTTGGCGTATCGGTGGTCGTGCCCATCGCGCCGCGCGCCGCGGTCCAGTCGGCCTTCTGCCAGTCCACGCCCAGCAGCAGGGTGTGTTCGGCGGCGCCGGTGCTGAACTTGCCGGTCAGGCGGGTATCGGCGGTATCGCCGCGCGAATCACCCTCACCCCAGGTGGAACGACGCTTCTGCGTGCGGCCATCGGCGTTCAACGCGCCATTGGTCACCACGCTGCGGAAGATCGATTCCACGTTCAACCGGCGCGCACTCTGGCTCAGCGTCCAGTGCTCGTTGAAGGCGTGCTCGAACAACCAGCCGCCCGACCAGATCGTGCGGTCGTAGGTGTTCCAGGTCGGCTCGCCGATGAAGGTGCTGTTTTTCATGTGCCCATAGGGCGTGGCCACCAGGGTGCCGGCCATTGGCAGGAACTGGTAGGTCGAGCCGCCATCGTCGCGCTGGTACAGGCCCAGCAGGGTCAGGCGCGTGTGCTCGGCCATCTGGAAGGTGTAGCTCGGCGCCAGGAACCAGTGCTCCTGGTCGGTGTGCTTGATCTGCGTGTCGCCGTCACGGTACAAGCCGACCAGGCGGCCCAGGTGGCGCTTGTCATCGCTGCCCGCGCCGACATCGAAGGCGGTGCTGTACTGGCCGTTGCCATCCACGCCCAGCTGCAGCACCTGCTGCTGGTCCGGGGTGGGCGTCTTGCTGACCTGGTTGACCATGCCGCCCGGAGCCACCTGGCCATACATCACCGCCGAAGGGCCCTTGAGCACTTCCACGCGGTCCAGGTTCCAGCTGTCGACCATCGTGCGGTTCCACTGGCCGCCCTGCGGCGCGCGCATGCCATCGACGGTGACGTTGTTGCTCCAGCTGCCGGCATCGAAGCCGCGGATGCGGAAGTCGTCGACACGGTTGTCGATGCCGGTGCTTTCCAGCGAAACGCCGGCCACATAGCGCATCGCCTCGTTGAGGTTCTGCACGCCGCGCGCGTCCAGTTCCTCACGTGCGATGACCGACACCGACTTTGCCATCTCGGCCACTGGGGTATCGGTCTTTGTCGCGCCGGAGGTGTGGGTGATGGTGCGGTAGGCGTTGACGTGCACCGCGTCCAGATCGGTGGGCGTGGCGCCATCGGGCATCGCCGACTGGGCTTGCGCGGCCAGCGGCAGGGCCAGCAGCGCGGCAACGGACACGGACAGCAGCGAGCGCATCGGCTCGCGGGAAGTAGAACGGAGGTTGGACATGGGGGACCTGCTTCTGGGAGGCGCGCCTGGAGGCGGCGGCTGCGGCGCTGGTTAAGGGCGCGTTAAATCATAGCAGATGCGAATGGTTCCCACTACTATTGGAGCGACAATCGGTCGCAGCCTGACACGATGACAGGCCGAGCACGGTGCCTTAACCGGCCTTCCCTATCCTGTCTGCGCGCCGCACGTCTGCGGCGCATCCGCAATGGAACGCCCGAGGAGAATGCATGACCCGTCTGCACACCCTGATCGTCACCGCCGGCCTGCTGGCCATCAGCCCGCTCGCCCTGGCTGAAACGGTGAACCTGACCAACAGCGCCGACGGCGCCAACCGCGATGCCGGCATCACCGCGGTCAAGAAGAAACTCAACGACGCCTGCACCGAGCGCAAGGGAACGCCGAAGGTGGACTCATTCGAGGTGGTCTTCGAAAAGACCAGCGAGAACCCGAACGTCCCCAAGCCGTACTACGTGGACGGCAAGATGCAGTGCGACCTGCCGGGCTGACTGAGCGCGCAGGCCTGGCCCTGAGGTCAGGCCTGCAGCCGGCCGCGCCGCCCTACAGCGCCGCGCGCACCGCGGCCATCAGCTCCAGCAGGCTGAACGGCTTGGGCAGCAGACTCATGCCGGTACCGAGGAAGGACTCACGCACCGCAGCACGTTCGGTGTAGCCGGTGATGAACAGCACCGGCAGAACGGGATTGATCTCGCGCGCGGCATCTGCCAGTTCGCGCCCGTCCATGCCGGGCAGGCCGACGTCAGACAGCAGCAGATCGAAGGCCGGATCCTGCCGCAGGTGGCGCAGCGCCTGGCGCGCATCCGCCGCCAACGTCACCTGGTAACCCGCTTCGGACAGCATTTCACCCACCATCATCCGCACCGAATCGGTGTCATCGACCAGCAGGATGCGCTCGGACTGGCCACGCGGCGGCGCGACCTGCTCGGCGCTCGTTTCCGCATGTGTCACTTCACCGGCGGGCAGCAGCAGCTCGACCTCGGCCCCTTCGCCGGGCTCGCTGGCGATGCGCGCCAGCCCGCCCGACTGCCGGGCGAAACCATAGGTCATCGACAGGCCCAGGCCCGTGCCCTCGCCCTGCGGCTTGGTGGTGAAGAAGGGTTCGAAGACCTTCGCCACCAGTTCCGGTGGAATGCCCGGCCCGTTGTCGATCACCTTCAGGCTGACATAGCGGCCTGAGGTCAATTCGTTCTCGCGCTGGACTTCGCAGGCCTCCGCGCGCAGGCGGATCAGGCCGCGGCCGCCCAAGGCATCGCGCGCGTTGATGACCAGGTTCAGCACCACGTTCTCGAACTGGTTGACGTCGGCAATGGCAACCAGCGGTTCCTCGCCCAGTTCGAACTCCAGCTCGATGTTCTCGCCGATCGAGCGGCGCAGCAGGTCTTCCAGCGAGCGCGTGCGCGCCACCAGGTCGAAGGGGCGCGAATCCAGCGGCTGTTTGCGGGCGAACGCCAGCATGCGTTGGGTCAAGGCGGCAGCGCGCTGGGCCGATGCGGCGGCGATGCTGCTGTACTGCGGCACCTTCTCAAGTCGCGACGACGACACGGCCAGTTCGATCATGTCCAGGCCGGAGATGATCGTGGTCAGCAGGTTGTTGAAGTCATGCGCGATGCCGCCGGTCAACTGGCCCAGCGAATCCATCTTCTGCGCCTGCAGCAGCTCGGCTTCGGTGCGGCTGCGCTCGGCGATCTGGTGCGCAAGCTCGGTGTTGGCGGTCTCCAGTTCGGCACGCTGTTCGCGGGCGCGCACATGGTGCTCGGTCACGTCCTCCACCACCACCAGCCCATGGCCAGTGCGGCGGTCAGGCGTCAGCCGCCATTGCGTGTTGCGCACGCCCTGCCGGCTGGCGATCGACAGCACGCCCTGCCAGCGCTCCTGCCGGGCCAGTGCGTCCTGCAGGTCCAGCACGAATTCCTTGTTGCTGCCCAGCAGCGCAAACAGCGATCCATTGGCATCTGCTTCGCTGAGCAGGCGGGCGAACGCGGAGTTGCTTTCGCGGATCTGCAGCTGCTCATCCAGCACCGCAATGGGCGCATTGACCTGGCTGAAGATCTCCTGGAACCGCGCATCCGCTTCACGCAGGGCTTCCTCGGCGCGTCGCGCGCGCAGCAGGCTGCGCAGCGTCGCCAGCAGCACGTCCGGGTCCACCGGATGGATCAGGTAGCCATCGGCACCGTTGTCCAGGCCGGTAATCATGTCGCCGGTGGCGATGGACGCCGCGGACACGTGCACCACCGGCAGCAGCTGGGTGCGTGGCTGGGTACGGAGCTGGCGTACCACATCAAAGCCACTCATGTCTGGCAGGTTGACGTCCAGCACCACCGCGCCGAACTCCGAGTCGGCCAGCCGGTCCAGCCCCTCCTGTCCAGTGGCCGCTTCACTGACGCTGTAACCATGATGTTCCAGCACGCGCCGCACGGAATAGCGGGTGGCTGCGTTGTCATCGACCACCAATACGCGATCAGAGTGCGGCATGGGCGTCCTCCGTCGCCTCGTTCAGTGCTACCGGCAAGACTACATGGAACGCCGAGCCGCTGCCGGGCAGGCTTTCCACCGCTACCCGGCCGCCCAGCAGTTCGGCAAACCGCTTGCACAGCGACAGGCCCAGGCCGGTGCCACGCAGGCGCTTCTGCAGCGGCGAATCGACCTGCACGAAATCCTCGAACAGCGCGGGCAGCAGCTCCGGGGCAATGCCGATGCCGGTATCGCGCACGGTGAAGCGGACCTCCGCGTCGCTCTCCATCGCCGCCGACACCACCACCTGGCCTTCCGGGGTGAACTTGATGGCATTGGAGATGTAGTTGCGCAGGATCTGTGCCAGCTTCTTGTCGTCGGTGTAGAGCATCGGCAGAGGCGGCGGATCCTCGAACACCAGCTCGATGCGCTGGTTGCTGTCCACCAATGGCCTGAACATGCCGCGCAGGGCGGCGAACAGGTCCATCAGGTCGAACCAGCCCGGGGAAATGGTGATGCGCCCGGCCTCGATCTTGGCCAGGTCCAGCAGGTCGTCCACCATCTCGCGCAGCTCCGATGCCGAGGCGCTGACGAAGCGGACCTGGCGCAGCTGCTCATCGTTGAGCGTGCCGTCGAAACCGTCTTCCAGCAGCCGCGTCATGCTCAGGATGGACCCCAGCGGCGTGCGGAACTCGTGGCTCATGTAGGACAGGAACCGGCTCTTCAGGTCGGAGACCTCGCGCAGCTGCAACGCCTGCTGGTCCAGCTCGGCATACAGCGCCAGCACGCCCTGGTTGGTCTCCTCCAGCTCGGCGCGGAGGGCGGCATTCTCGGCCGCAAGGCGGGTGTTCTCTTCCTGCATCTGTTCCTGCCCCATCACCACGCTCCCATGCGCAGGGCAACGATGCTGGCATCGTCACGACCACGGTCGAAATCCCGTTGCAGCACCGCCACCACCAGCGCCGGGTGCCGATGGACCAGGCCCGGATAGTCCTGCAACCGCCAGCGCCCCTGCAGGCCATCGCTGTGCATGATCAGCAGCGTGCCGTGCGCGGCGTGAACGTTGAATGCCTGTGCCTTGCGGTACTGCACGCCGACGATGCCTGGCATCGAGGCCAGGCCGCGATAGGTCGTTGCATCGGCGATGCCGGCATTGATGTTGCCGATGCCGGAAAACTGCAGCTCGCCCCCGGCCAGCGGCAGGGTCGCCACGGCAACAGCACCGCCGCGGGTGCCGGACATGGCCTGGTGCAGCGCTTCAATCAGCGCGTTCGGCGCATCCACGCCCACTTCCGCGGCCCGGCGCGTGCCCTCCTGCGCGGCATCGGTGGCAGGCAGGCCGTGGCCCAGGCCGTCGATCACGGTCAGCGTCGCCTGCCCTTCCCGTACCGACAGGTGCCAGGCATCGCCGCAGGCCTCTTCGCCCCGCATCGCAAGGCGCAGGGCGCCGTACGCGAGATCAACGCGTGGGCCGGCATGTTCGGGGTAGATCCGCGCCACCACGATCGTGCCGCGCGCGTCGGACCAGCTGTCGAGCAGCGTCGCCTGGCGCTTTACCGCACCCAGTCCCAGGCCCTGGCTGCCGCCGGTGGAATAGCCTTCCACCAATGCCTGCGACAGCACGAAGCCAGGACCGGAATCGACGGTATACAGTTCGACGCCGCGGGCGTCGTACCCTTGCACGACCGAGAGATACGCCTTGCCGCCGCCACCATGGCGCAGCAGGTTGCTGGCCAGCTCGCTGGCGGCCAGCGCGACCCGGCCACTGTCCGTTTCATCGAAACCGATCCGTGCGGCCAGGGCCAGCGCCTCGCGGCGCACCTGCCCGACCTGGGTCGGTTCCTCAACGGCCACGACGCGGGTGACGTGGCCGGAGAAATTCACGTCCATTTGGTGATGGCGATGCGCGTGCCCTGGCCCGGTGCACTGTCCAGCTCGAAGACATCCACCAGCCGCCGGGAGCCGGACAGGCCCAGGCCCATGCCCTTGCCCGAAGACCAGCCGTCCGTCAGCGCCTGCTCGATGTTGGCGATGCCGGGCCCCTGGTCGGAGAACACCAGGCGCACGCCACGGCGCAGCCCTTCATCCAGCAGTTCCCAGTCCATCTGCCCGCCACCGCCGTAGATGACGGTGTTGCGCGCCAGCTCGCTGGCGGCGGTCACCAGCTTGGTCTGGTCGACCAGCCGCAGCCCGCAGGCCACTGCCGCCTGGCGCACGGCCTGGCGGGCCAGCACCACGTCCTGCTCGACCCGCACGGGTAACGTCCCCTGGCGTGCGGTCATGGCAGTTCATCACTCAGGCGCAGCAGCTTCATGCCGCGCTCCACGTTCAACGCCGTGCGCACGCCGCTCAGGTCCAGGCCGAGTTCAACCAGGGTGATGGCCACGGCCGGCTGCATGCCCACCACCACGGTGGTCGCGTCCATCACCCGCGACAGCGCGGAAATGGTGGCGATCATGCGGCCGATGAAGGAATCGACGATGTCCAGCGAGGAGATGTCGATCAGCACGCCACGCGCGGAGGTGCGGCGGATGCGCTCACTGAGGTCGTCCTGCAGGTTCAGTGCCAGCTGGTCGTGCATGTCCACCTGGATGGTGACCAGCAGCAGGTCGCCCATCTGCAGGATCGGGATGCGGTCCATCAGCGGTTGGCCTGGCTGACGGACAGGCCGTTCCGCTTCAGGGCCAGCGCCAGGGCGTCGGCCAGGTTGGCCTTGGTGACGATGCCCTGCAGGTCCAGGCCCAGGTGCACGATGGTCTGCGCGATCTGCGGACGCACGCCGCTGATGATGGCGTCGGCGCCCATCAGGCGGATGGCGGTGACGGTCTTCAGCAGATGCTGGGCGACCAGCGTGTCCACGGTGGGCACGCCGGTGATGTCGATGATGGCGATTTCAGAGCCGGTGTCGACGATCCGCTGCAGCAGCGATTCCATCACCACCTGGGTACGCTGCGAATCCAGCGTGCCGATCATCGGCAACGCCAGCACGCCATCCCACAGCTTCACCACCGGGGTGGACAGCTCCAGCATCTCTTCCTGCTGGCGCTGGATGACATCCTCGCGGGTGCGCTGGAAGGCTTTCACCGTGTGCAGGCCGAGCACGTCCAGCAGCTCGGAGATCGACCAGAGCTGTTCGCCGAGCGCCTGCGGATCGCCACTGTGGTGCTGCTGCAGCAGCTGGAACAGCGGCCGCTTCAGCGAGAAGATGAAGGTAGCCGTCTCCGAGGACGAGAAACCCTTGATCGCGCGGTCGCGAGAGAGGTCTTCAAGGAAATGGCGGATGGCCTGCCATTCGGCGCCGTGCAGGTTGCCTGCATCGGCGGCCGACAGCGAGGGCAGCAGCAGCTGCCAGAATTCATTGACCTGGATGTCCAGGTCGCGCGCACCGATGCGGCTGTCATCGTTCTGGCCGGCGGCATTGAGGTTGTCACGCCACTGCGCGATCAGGGTCGACTGATGCTCACGGATGAGATCGATGGTGCGCTGCTGCAAAGCCGCCATGGGTACGGTCCAGGTAGTTGGAAACGCCGGGAGCCGTCCTGTCAGACAAGCTCCCTACTCGTCAGGAAGCGTATTAAGCACTGTGAAGACGTTTTCGTCATGTGAAATTGCCGGGCATTCCGTCCTTACAGCGCTCAGCGCGCCATCGCTCGATTGGCCTGCTCCTGCTGCACCTGCTGTTCCTGCTGCCCGGCCTGTGTGTGCTCCGTGCCGCGCTCGGCAGGCTGGGGCAGCTCGCGCACCTGCTCGCTCACCGGCGTGGCGACGGCCTTCGCGGTGTCCGCGCAGGCGATCTGCCGATCAGCCGCATGCGCTTCACCCTGCACGGCGAACGCGTAGCGGCCATCTTCGCTGAGCACGGCTTCATCGATGCGCTCCATGCCGTTGCGCCGCGCCGCCACCAGCAGAGCCATGCTCAGGCGCTCGCTCATTTCGTCCGGGGTGCGGCCCATGGCCTGATCCAGGCTGCGGACCGCGCCCTGGCTCTGGCACCACATCGCGTGGTCCGGACTGCTGGCATGGCGCGGGTCCTGCTGCGGCAGCAGCGGCGAAGGCGGCGGCAGGCCCTGCAGGTGGTCACCGCGCACGGTAGCGTCGATCTTCTGCAGATCCTGGCCGCCGGCGGCGGCGACGTGGAACAGGCGCTCGGCCATGCCATAGGCCGAATGGCCCTGGTTGCGCGCGAGCGCCACGGCAAAGGCATCGACATCCTGCTGCGGCCTGCCCTGTCCGTCCTCGACCAGCAGATGCCAGGCCGGGCCCATCATCGGGTTGTCCTTCACCATCGCCTGGGTGCGCTGCATCAGCCCGCGCATCTGGCCCTCGTCCAGCACCAGCGTGTTCACTTCGCCGGCCTTCAAAGGCCCGCGCACATCGTTGCCGGCGCGCCCGGCCAGCGCACTGTTGGCCAGGCTGGCGATCTGCTCGCCGTTGGGGTTGTCCTTCAGGTCGAAGGTGAATTCGTAGCGGCGCTGCGCGAGGTCTTCCCTGCCGTCGGCACCGTAGGCGCTGATGCGGCTCATCGGCAGGTTGCCGCTGTACTCCAGGTTCATCCGCTCGGTGTAGCTGCCATCCTCGCGGCGCACGCGCACGATATCGCCGGCATTGCGCTGGCCGGCCAGGTCGACGCCGAGCTTGTCGTTGTAATCCAGCTTCAGACGGGTCTGCGAGTTCATGCCGATCCGCTCGATGGTGGCCAGGTCCTGCACGCCGGGCGTGCCGGCCTGCATCCGCCCGGTCTCGATAAACTGCGCGTAGGCCGCCCGGCCATCGGCCTGCTCCAGGTCGAAGGCCGCACTGCGCACCGACGACTGCCCCAGTCCATCCTGTCGGCCGGCAACGGCGCTGAACTTGCCTGCCGAGAAGCCCACGCCATTGAAGGCCTCCACGGCGTCGTTCGGGCCCGTGCTGACGCGCACGCGGCCATCGCTGAGGCGATCGACGCGATAGCTCGCGCCCTGCGCCTCGGTCAGCTGGCTCTCGGCGGCCATGTTGCGGAACCGCGCTTCCATCTGCGTGCCAGTGAATTGCTGGCCATCGAGGATGACGCTGCCACCGCGCGGGATCGTGGTTGGGTCCAGTGGACTGACCTCGCGCGGATCGGTGGTGTCGTTCTGCGGCAGGGCCACCTTGTAGCGCCCACGGCCACCGGCAGTCACTGCAGCTTCGACGATGCCCGCCTTCAGCTGGCTGCGAGTGGCATTGGCCACCTCCAGCTGGAATTCGTTGCGTCCATCGACGACCGTTTCAGTGACGGCGGCGCTGGCATCGACGAACTGTCCCGCGAACTTCGTCCCGGCCAGTTTGCGTTCGCCGCTGGACTTCACCCCGGTCTCGGAGACCGTCACGCTGCCGTCGCGCGACGTCCGCCGCGCTTCGTGCACGCTGGAGGTGTAAGTGGGATCGAAGGCCGCCTTGTCCGCGGCGTCGTAAGCGGTGGTGCTGTCCTTGCCAGCCTGTGCAGTCATGCCATGGGCTCCTCTACGTAGCCCGCGATTATAGACAGGCGATATCGGCAGGCATTCACATCATCACGCAGTGATGTTCGGGATAGTGACGCATGTCCCACCCGTTGAAGAGCCCGGATGCCCGCATTTCCCGCACGTTTCACCCACTGGCCGCGCCGCTGGCGGCTGCTGGCCTGGAGCGTTGCCGGCGTTTACGCGCTCTATCTGCTGGCAGGCAATATCTTCCTCAACACACCGCTGTTCGACCTTGCCACCAACCGCAAACCGCAGAAGTTCGTGATGCGCACCGGCCCGGCCATCACCCTGCTGCCGGGGCATGTCATCGCCTGGAACGTGCACATGCGCGGCCATGTGAACCACACGGTCTATGTGCTGCACGCCGACCGTGCCAGTGCCCGTCTGGCGTTGTGGCCGTTGTTCCACCGCGAAGTGCGCGTGCCGCACCTGCAGGCCAGTGGCGTGTCGGCCGAAGTCACCCGTGTCGACGATGTCGTGCCACCGCCACCGCGTGGCAACCAGGGCTGGACCCTGCGCTTCGATGCCATCCACAGTGATTCCATCCAGCACGCGCGCTTCGGCAAGCTGCTGATCATCGGCCAGGGCCAGGGCACGGTCGGCTTCCGCAAGCAGCTTCGTGGCGGCCCCTCGGAACTGTACGACTCGCAGGTGGCCTTCAGCGATGCCAGGGCCAGCTATGACGGCGTGCAGCTGCTGGACGCGATGAAGGTCGAGGCAACGTTCGGCTACCCGTGGCATTACCGCGACCAGGCGCCCGGCCTGGCCAAGTTCGAGATCCTCCGCGGCGCATTGAAGGTGGATGCGCGCAGTCACGGCATCCGGGTGGACACCGACGCTCGCACCCTGGCGGTATCCAGCTCACCCAGCACGGGCCAGCTGCAGGCCGACATCACGCTCGACCGCGGCACCCTGCAGCCGGGCAGTCGCGCGGTGTGGCGTGTGCCGTTGCAGGCCGGCGCCGGCGCCCCCGATCGCGGCACGCTGGCCCTGCAGTTGAACGCTGCCCAAAACATCCGCCTGCAAGCGCGCCTGCCGGCACGCGAGGGCACGGGCGCCTCACTTGATGCCGACCTGCATATCATGGGACGGAAGATTCCCTTCCGCGAACCCGGCCAGCTGATCGAGCGCACCTCCGGTCGGGTGCAGGGCGAATGGACCTTCACCTCGCTCAACTGGATTCCCGCCCTGTTCCTGCGCAAGCCCTGGGTACAGCTGGACGGCGGCGGCACCGTGCGGGCCGACCTGCAGCTGAAAGCGGGTGAGCTTGCGGCCGGCAGTACGGTGGATATTCCCGAAGCGGCGGCGACCGCGGAGGTGGCCGGCGTGCGCATGACCGGTACGGCCAGCGCACACGGCGAGCTGGCGCCAGGCACGCCCACCCGTGCCACGCTGGATGTGCGGGTGCCGCGTTTCAACGCACGCGCTGGCGGTGCAAAGGGAGACACCCTGTTCGACGGGCGCGGCCTGTCGCTGCAGCTCAGCGGCGATGGCCGGCTGCGCGAGTTCCGCAAAGACATGCGCGCGCGCCTGCGCTTCAGCAATGCCACCATTCCCGATCTGACCGCCTACAACCGCTATCTGGGCAAGGGCCAGGCCAAGCTTCTGGGTGGCACCGGCACCCTCACCGGCGATGTGGAACTGGATACCGACGGCCGGGTCGGCCATGGCACCGCCACCCTGCTCGGCAACGGCGCGCGCCTGCAGGTGGCCGGCCTCGACCTGCTTGGCAATGCACAGGTCGACGCCACTTTGCGCCGCGCCGACTTCAAGCAGCGCTACTTCGACCTGTCGGGCACGTCGGTGCAGCTGCGCAACGTGCAGGTTGGCCAGCAGCAGCGCAAGACACCCTGGCAGGGACGCGTGCAGTTCAAGCAGGGCCGCATCGATGCGCAGGCACCGTTCCGGGTCGATGCCAGCGCCGCGCTGACCATGAGCGATGCCGCACCCCTGCTGGCGGTGTTCGCCGAGCGTGGCGACTACCCGCGCTGGGCGCTGTCCCTGCTCGATTCCGGGCAGGTGAACGCAACCACCCGCCTGCGCTGGCAGGCAGGCCATCTGGTGCTCGACGGCCTGGAAGCCGAGAACGAGCGGCTGTCCCTGCGCGCACGGCTGGATCTGCTGGAGCAGAACAAGCGCGGCGATCTCTACCTGCGCTGGGGACTGCTGGGTGCCGGCATCGAACTGGACGGCAAGCAGCGCCAGTGGCATCTGGCGGGTGCACGCAAATGGTTCGACGGACGACCGGCCCTGCTGCCTGCCGAGGGCGCACCGGGTACCGCAGACTGAGCGGCGCGGCGCCTGCATCCAATACGCACCGGTCTGCGTAGACCGGGTGCGATGGCAAACGTTCGAGAGGATCAGTGATGAATCACAGAAGACAGATGGCCGGCCTGGTGGGTTCGCTGGCATTGACGCTCGCAGCAGCGGCGCTGGGTGCGCGCGCCTCGATCACCGCCGCGCAGTTCTACGGGCAGCTGGTCCAGCCCAGCTGGGCGCCGCCGGCCAATGTCTTTGGACCGGTCTGGACACTCTTATATGTATTGATGGCGCTCAGCGCCTGGCTGGTCTGGCGCCAGGGCGGTTGGCGCAGCAATCGGACCGCGCTCGGACTGTACGTCGCGCAACTGGTCGTCAACGTGCTCTGGAGCTGGCTGTTCTTCGCATGGAAGCTCGGCGGTGCGGCGTTCGCCGACATCCTGCTGTTGCTGGTACTGATCGTAGCCACGATGCTGGCCTTCGCCCGTCGCAGGGCCTTGGCGGCGTGGCTGCTGCTGCCCTACCTGGCCTGGGTCAGCTTCGCCACCGCACTCAACCATTCGGTCTGGCAGCTCAATCCTTCGGTGCTGTGAGCGGGGCTCAGGCGGCGGGTACGGCCGCCGCCCGCCACTGCCGCAGCGCGGCGCCAGTGAACGACTGCTGGCCACAGCCGGATGGGCAGCGGACCACGCGGGCCGACGAGGTGCTGACCAGGCCAGCGCCTTCCTCTGCCTTGAACACCGTCTCGCACGCCGTGCAGCGCGCCACCAGCGCATAGAGGTGGACGATGCGGCCGCTGCAGGGATCCTGCAGTGCACTGACGTCGAGCAGTTCGAAGTGGGCACTGTCCGCCATCGGCCGACGCGGGAAGGAAGGATGACGATCGAAGGAAGGAATGGAAGGCTGCAGGTTCACGCGGCGTCGCCATGAGGGGAGTGGCTTTACTGTATGCAGCCGCGCGTGCAGCAAGCGTGCAGTGCCGATGCAGCTGCTGCGAAGGCGCGCTGTGCCTTCACCCGAAGTTTGCTGAATTGTTCAGCGTTTCAACCCTGAGTCTTCACATTAAAGAGTGGTATGCGAATCACGGTTTTTGCTTCACCATGTAGCGATGGCTTTTTCTTCCGACTCAGACTTGCGTCGTGGCGTGCAATCCGGCGCTGCCAACCTGCCCCGAACCGCGAGCGCTGCTGCTGATGTCATCTGCTGAAACCGCGCAGGACGCCGCGCTGGACCTCTGCGCGCGTGAGCCCATCCACACGCCGGGTGCCATCCAGCCGTACGGCGTGCTGCTGGTGGTCGACCCGCACTCGCTGCAGGTCCTCGAGCGCGCGGTGAGCGAGCCAGCCCTGCTTGAACGCTTCGGCGACCCGCTGGGACAGTCGCTGGCCGACGTGCTGGGCGGCGCGCTGGCGGGCTGCATCGAGCCGGTCGGCCAGGTGGCCATGGACAGTTCGGTGCACCTCGGCTCCATCGAGCTGCCGGACTACGGGCGGCATCAGGTGCTGGCCCATCGCTCGCCGCAGGCGCTGCTGCTGGAGCTCGAATCACCGGTTGTGGGCCAGCCGACCTCGCTGGAAGCCCTGTATCCCGCCATCCGCCAACTGATGGCGGCCATCGAGACCGCCAGCACGGTCGAGGCGCTGTGCCAGATCGCCGCCGAGCACATGCGCGCGATGACCGGCTTCGACCGCACCCTGGTCTATCAGTTCGACAGCGGCTGGAATGGCATCGTCATTGCCGAGGATGGCAATGGGGTGCTTCCCTCCTATCTCGACCTGCGCTTCCCCGAGTCGGACATCCCGGCGCAGGCGCGCGAACTGTACCGCCGCAACCGTGTGCGCCTGATCGCCGATGCCAACTACAGCGCGGTGCCGCTGGTGCGCGCTGCGCAGCATGCCGATGCGGCGCCGACCGACCTGAGCCTGTCGGTGCTGCGCAGCGTCTCGCCGGTGCACCTGCAGTACATGCGCAACATGGGTACCGGCTCGTCGATGTCGGTGTCACTGATCCACGAAGGCCAGCTGTGGGGTCTGGTGTCCTGCCACAGCGCGGATGCCCGGCGCCTGCCCTACCCGGTGCGCACCGCCTGTGAGTTCATGGGCCAGATCGTCTCGCTGCAGATTGCCCTGAAGGAACGGGCCCGTGCGGTGGAAGAACGCATCAACCGCCGCTCGGTGCTGGTCCGGCTGCTGGGGCGCATGGCCGGTGACGAAGAGTTCATGGCCGCGCTGCGCCAGGATCCGGCCAGCCTGATGTCGCTGACCAATGCCGCCGGCGCTGCGATCGTGCACAAGGGCGACTGCCTGCTGGTCGGGCACTGCCCCGCCCGCAACGAGGTGCTGGACATCGCCCATTGGCTGGCCAGCGAGCACGCCGGCGACGAGGTCTATGCCACCGATCACCTGGCCAGCAGCTGGCCTGCGGGCGAAGCCCTGACCGAGACCGCGAGCGGCCTGCTGGCGGTCTCGATCTCCCAGCTGCACGACAGTTTCCTGATGTGGTTCCGCCCCGAAGTGGTGCGCACCGTGCGCTGGGGCGGCGACCCGCGCAAGACCGCGGCGCCGGGAACGGTGCTGTCACCACGCAATTCCTTCGAAGCCTGGAAGGAAACCGTGCAGCAGCGCAGCCTGCCGTGGAGCGATGCCGACCGCGATGCCGCGCACGAAATGCGCACCGCCATCGTCGACATCGTGCTGCGCAAGGCCGAGGAGATGGCCGAACTCAACGAGCAGCTCCTGCGCAGCAACAAGGAGCTGGAGGCGTTCTCGTACTCGGTCAGCCATGACCTGCGCGCGCCGTTCCGGCATATCGTCGGCTACTCCGAGCTGCTTGGCAGTTCCGCCGCCGAGCGCCTGAACGCTACCGAGCGCCGCTTCCTGGACACTATCGTCGAGTCGGCCAAGTCGGCCGGCACGCTGGTCGATGACCTGCTGAGCTTCTCGCAGATGGGCCGCTCGACACTGGGCCGCATGCGCTTGGACATGGGCGCCCTGGTCAGCGATGTGCGCCGCACCCTGGCCTTCGACTATGCCGGGCGCGAGGTCGAGTGGAAGGTCGGCGCACTACCGGTCATCGAGGCCGACCCGACGATGATGCGACTGGTCTGGCAGAACCTGCTGTCCAACGCCGTCAAGTTCACCCGCGAACGCGAGCACGCCGTCATCGAGATCGGCTGTGAACGCACCGACGAGGAGAACGTCTTCTTTGTCCGCGACAACGGCTGCGGCTTCGACATGCGTTACGTTGACAAGCTGTTCGGCGTGTTCCAGCGTCTGCACCACGTCGAGGAATTCGAAGGCACCGGCATCGGCCTGGCCAATGTCCGCCGCATCGTCGGCCGCCATGGCGGCCGCACCTGGGCCGAGGGCGCGCTGGGCAAGGGCGCCACGCTTTACTTCACCCTGCCCCATCAAAACGGAGAACACCCATGAGGGATCTGCGGCCCATCCTTCTGGTTGAAGACAGCCCCAAGGATGCCGAGCTGACGATGGCAGCACTGGCACGCTGCCAGCTGCTGAACGACGTCATCCATGTGCGCGACGGTGCCGAAGCACTGGACTACCTGCGCTGTGAAGGCGCCTATGCCGGTACGCAGCATGGTGGCCCGGTGGTGGTCCTGCTCGACCTGAAACTGCCCAAGATCAATGGCCTGGAAGTGCTGGAACAGGTGCGCAACGACGCGACGCTGAGCAGCACGCCGATCGTCATGCTCACCTCGTCGCGCGAGGAGCAGGACCTGGTGCGCAGCTATCAGCTGGGCGTCAACGCCTTCGTGGTCAAGCCGGTGGACTTCAAGGAGTTCTTCGACGCCATCCAGGGCCTTGGCATGTTCTGGGGCATCACCAACCAGCCGCCACCGCACCCGTCGGTCGGAACAGGCCCCCGCGATGCGTGATGCCGCGCGCCGTGCTTCGCACCTGCGCATCCTCATGCTGGAGGACAGCGCGCTCGATGCGGAGCTGATCACGGCGCAACTGCAGCGGGGCGGGCTGGATTTCGAGATCGATCGCCTGTGGACCCGCGACGCCTTCATCAACGCGATCGAGAGCGATCGTTTCGACGTCATCCTGGCCGACCACGTGCTGCCAGGCTTTGACGGCGATGCCGCGCTCGACCTCGCGCGCGAGCGCGCGCCGCACATCCCCTTCATCTTCGTTTCCGGCACCCTGACCGAAGAACTGGCGGTGCAGGCGCTGACCCGTGGCGCGCGTGACTATGTGGTCAAGCAGCGCCTGCAGCGCCTGCCCGACGCGATCCGTCGCGCGCGCCAGGAAGCCAGCGAGCGCAACCAGCTGACCCAGGCCCGCGCGGCGCTGGACGAAAGCCAGGCTCAGCTGCAGCAGATCACCGATGCCGTGCCGGCGCTGATCGCCCACCTCGGCACCGACCACCGCTACCGCTTCGCCAACAAGGCGTTCCTCGACTGGCACGGCACCGACCTGCAGAGCATCCTCGGCCGGACCGCCGCGGACGTTGGCGGCGAGGAGGCCTTCACCAACGCCCTGCCCAGCCTGCAGCGGGTACTGGCTGGCGAACGCGCCAGCTTCCAGGTCACCCTGGTGCACCGCAGTGGCGAGTCGCGCTTCCTGCAGATGGACTGCGTGCCCGAGCGTGCCGCCGATGGCAACGTCACCGGCTACACGTGCCTGGGCAGCGATGTGTCCTCACTGAAGCGCGCCGAACTGGCGCTGCGCGAGGACAACGAATCATTGGAACGGCAGGTGCAGGCGCGTACCGCCGAACTGCAGGCCAGCAAGCGGCGCCTGCAGGCCATCTTTGAATCCAGCTTCCAGCACCAGGTGCTGCTGGACCGCAGCGGCCGCATTGTCGATGCCAATGTCGCCTCGCTCGCCGCGGTACTGGCCGAGAAGGACGATGTCATCGACCTGCCGTTCTGGGAATCGCCGTGGTTTGCCGCGACGCCCGGGCTGGCCGGCGTCGTCGACCAGGCGGTGGCCGATGCCGCGCGCGGCCGCAGTGCGGTGCAGGCGATGGACCTTGAACTGCCCACCGGTCGCCGCAGCTTTGATTTCACCTTCCGCCCGCTGCAGGGTGCCGAGGGCACGGTGACCGCCGTGGTCTCCGAGGCCGTGGAAACCACCGCCCGCATCCAGGCCGAGCACGCGCTGAGGCAGGCACAGAAGATCGAGGCGGTGGGCCAGCTCACCGGTGGCATCGCCCATGACTTCAACAACATCCTGACCGTGATCGCCGGCAACGTCGAGCACGCGATGCTGCTGAACCAGCGTGACGGCCAGCCCGGCAACATGAGTGCGCGTGCGCTGGACAACGCCTTGAAGGGCGTCGGCCGAGCGGCCAGCCTGACCCAACGGCTGCTTGCGTTTGCGCGCAAGCAGCCGCTGCGCAGCCAGGCGGTCAACCTCAACGACGCGCTGCTGGGCATGCATGACATGCTGCAGCGGGCACTGGGCGAACTGGTCCAGCTGGACATCCGCACCGGCGAAAGCATCTGGTGCGTCGAACTCGACGTCAGCCAGCTCGAGGCTTCGGTGCTGAACCTGGCAGTGAACGCGCGCGACGCGATGTCCGGTGGCGGGCGCCTGGTGGTGGAGGTCGACAACAGTCACCTCGACCATGACTATGCCGCGCTGTTCCCGGACGCGACGCCGGGCGAATACGTGATGCTGCGCGTGCGCGACAACGGCCACGGCATGTCCGCCGATACGATGGCCAAGGTGTTCGAGCCCTTCTTCACCACCAAGCAGGTAGGCCGCGGCACCGGCTTGGGCCTGTCGATGGTGCACGGCTTCGTCAAGCAGTCCGGCGGCCACGTCCTCATCGATTCGGTGGAAGGCGGCGGCACCAGCATCACCATGATGTTCCCGCGCTCCATGCTGGACCTGCCCTGCGAGACCGCCGTGGCGGCCACCGGCCTGGCCGGTTACGAGCCGCGCGAAGAAACGATCCTGGTGGCCGAGGACAACGACGACGTGCGCGCCTACACCGTCGAGTCGCTGCGCCAGCTGGGCTACCGCGTGCTGGAAGCGCACGATGGCCCGTCCGCGCTGCGCCTGCTGGAGCGTCCGGATGCGAAGATCGACCTGCTGTTCTCCGACGTGGTGATGCCGGGGATGTCAGGCTGGGCGCTGGGCCGTGAAGTGCGCGAACGCTGGCCGGAGGTCGCCGTGCTGTTTACCTCGGGCTATCCGCGCGACCACGATGCCGCCGGCAGCAAGGGCCGTTCGGCACCCCTGCTGTCGAAGCCGTTCACCCGCAGCGACCTGGCCGAGTCGATCATCAGCGTGCTGAAGGATCGCGCGCCAGCGCGTTGATCTGCGCGCATTCCACGACCGCCGGCGGTAACGGCACCCGGGCCAGCGCGATCATCGCCTGGCCGATGCGACGGTTGCTGGTGGTCAGCGCCGGGAGCAGCCCCTCGGCCACCGCCATCAGCGGGCGGGCCAGCAGATAGAACGGCTTGAGCAGCGTGTGTCGCGTGCCGGTGCCGGATACCGGGCGCACGCCGGCCGGTCGCAGCATCACCGTGCGCACCGGCAGGTCGGCAAGCGCCTGCTCGGTCTCGCCCTTGACCCGCAGCGGCATGATCCGGCTGTCCGGGTTGGCGTGCGCGCCTGACACATAAAGGAAGCATCCCTCAGGATTCGCCGCCGCCCAGGCTGAAGCCACGGTGCGGGTCACCTGCAGCGTGACCTGCCGGTACTCGGGCTCGGCCGTGCCCACCGGTGGTGCGCCCGCACAATAGAAACAGGCGTCGAATCCAGCGAGCGCATCGCCCAGGGTGGCGGCTCGCTGGAAGTCCGCCAGTACGATCTCATCAACGTTGCCCGGCACGCTGCCGGGCCGGCGCACCAGTGCGGCGACGTGGCCGACATCCGCGGACTGCAGGCAGGCCTGCAGCACGCCCTGCCCGACCAACCCGGTGGCGCCCACCAGCAGCACCCGCATTGCATTGCCATTGCCCATCGGGCTTTCCTCCAGCGTTCTAGAGCTTTACGAACCGCTGGATCTTGCGCGCCAGCCAACCGCTGAACACCAGCGGCGCATCCAACGCCGATACGCAGATGCAGGGCACGCCCGGTGCGGTGACCGGCTGGTGCTCCACGTCTTCGTCCAGATCAGCCACATCGCCTGGCGCGAACAGACCCAGCGCATCATTGTAGGCGCCGCGCAGGATATGGGTGAGCTCGCTGCGGCCGTGGCTGTGCATCGGCAGGCACTTGCCCGGCGCGATCTTGAGCATGATCAACGAGGGCATTTCCGCGGAGCGGATGCAGTGCACGCCCGGTGCGATCCAGCGCCAGCGCAGCGCAGCCAGCGAGCGACCGAAGTACGGGTGCAGGGACGCCGGCAGATGGTCCGCACTCACCTCCGGCCGCTCCACCGGCGGCGCGGCCGGCCGCGCGACGGCAATGGCAGCCACCGCTGGCTCGTCACGCTCCAGCTCGGCCAGCATGGCCGCACGCAGCGCCTGGCTGCGGCCGCCAACCACCATCGGCTGGGTCTGTTCGATCAGCGCCGCGCCGATGGCCTCGGCCTCGCGCAGGCGCTGGCGGCAATGCGGGCACTGCTCCAGGTGGGTGCCGGCGACCACGCTCAGCGGCGCCGGCAACGCGCCGGCCGCATAGCTGAGCAGGGTCGATTCATGCAGGTGGTGGTGCGGGCTCATGGCATGCCCCCCACCTTCGACTGCAGCTGCAGGAAGGCCCGCCGCAGGTGTGATTTCACCGTGCCCAGCGGCATGCCCAGCGCCTCGGAGATCTCGCCGTGGCTCTTGGCCTCGAAATAGGACATGCGCACCAGCCGCGCCTGCACTGCGGGCAGCTCGTTGATGCGCTGGCGCAGGCGCGCCTGGTCGGCATAGTGCTCGGCGCTGCTGTGAGACTGCGCGTCGCCGCTGGCAGCTTCCTCCACCGCGGCCTGCACCTGCATCCAGCTGCGCTCATGGCGCACCCGGTCGATCTGCAGGTTGCGCGCGATCCGGTACAGCCAGGTGCTCAGCGCACCCTGCGCCGCATCGTAGTCGGCCGCGCGCAGCCACAGCCGCAGCAGGCATTCCTGCGCAAGCTCCTCGGCCACCGCTTCGGGCGCGCCGAGCCCGCGCAGGTAAACACACAGGCGTGGCATGAAGTGGTCGTAGATGCGCATGAAACAGCTGCGGTCGCGCAGGCGCGCCACACCGTCCATGTCACCGGTCCAGTTCGTCGGCTCGCTGCTTGGCTGCTGGGAACTGGACACGATGCGTGCGGCGTCGAAGTCAAAGGAAGGGCTGGCGGCGTCAGGGTACATCCGGGCGGCGATCAGGCAGGTGAAGGGAGTCTGTGTGCTGTACGCACCAGAGGCGGGTTTGGATGCAGCGCACCGCCCTGCATCCAGCCGGGCCTGTGGTGCGTATGTTCAGCAGGCCAACCTGCCAGGACCCCCATGCATACCGCCGGGCTGCTGCTGTACCTGTCCACCGTGGCCAGCGCCACGCCCCTGCTGCGCAGCGAAGGCGTTGCCAGCCTGGCCGACGGCACCCCCGCCTACCGCGAGGTGCACTGGCGGCGCGGGGCGCCCGAAGGTGCGGCGCGCTGGGTGCAGTACCTGTGCCCGGACGGTCGCCCGTTCGCACGCAAGGAGCTGCCGGGCACCGCCCAGCCGCAGGCGCGGGGCTACCTGCTGCAGGACGGACGCAGCGGCCAGGCCGCCAGAGTGGTGGTGGCCGGCGGAAAGGTCAGCATCGACTGGAAGGAAAGCGCGCCCGACGCGGAACGGCGTGCGCAGGTGCCACTGCCTGCCGACGCGGTGATCGACACCGGATTCGACGCCGCAGTGCGCGCGCACTGGCCTGCACTGATGAAGGGCGATGAGGTCCGCCTGCCTTTTCTGGTGCCGGGCCGGCAGCGCTTCTACCCGGTCAGCGTGCGCCGTACCGGTGCGCTCACCTGGCAGGGTGCACCCGCACAGGCCATCGAGGCGCGCCTGGCCACCTGGTACGGCGCGGTCGCTCCGCGGCTGTCCCTGGTCTACGCCGATGATGACCGCCGCCTGCTGGAATTTCGCGGCACCAGCAACCTGCGTGATGGCCATGGCGCCTATCCGGCCGTCATTGTCCGCTTCGCCTCACCCGCGACGACGCAGCCACAGGCGCAGTGGCAGCAGGCCTGGGCACAACCGCTGGTGGCGTCCTGCGGCGTGAGCAGCAGGTGAAGCTGTCACGCAATGCCGATTGAGTGCATCCAATCCACGCCGTGCTGCGTAGATATGGACAGACACGCCCTCGAGACTTCGCCCATGTCCGCTGCTGCGCCCCTTCCACGCCGACGTGAGCGACTGCTGCGCACCCTGCGACGCTGGTTCGATACCGAGGCCGCCGCGGCGCAGGCCGATCCGGCGCAGCGCGGCCGCATCGACTGGCTGCGGGCCGTGCCCTTCGTCCTGCTGCATGTGGCGTGCCTGGGGGTGATCTGGGTCGGCGTGTCCTGGACCGCGGTAGCGGTCGCGCTCGCGCTGTACGCGGTGCGGATGTTCGCGATCACCGGCTTCTACCATCGCTATTTTTCGCACCGCACCTTCCAGGCCTCGCGCCCGGTGCAGTTCATCTTCGCGGTGATCGGTGCGTCCAGTGTGCAGCGTGGCCCCTTGTGGTGGGCCGCCCACCACCGCCATCACCACCGCCATGCCGACCAGCCGCAGGACCCGCATTCGCCCAATGAGGGCGGGTTCTGGCGCAGCCACATGGGCTGGTTCCTGACCCGCGAAGCCTTTGCCACGGATCTGGCGCGCGTGCCCGACCTGGCCCGTTTCCCTGAACTGCGCTGGCTGGACCGCTTCGACATCGCCGTACCAGTATTACTGGCCGCGGGCCTGTACGGCCTCGGCGCGCTGCTGGAGCGCATGGCACCCGGCCTGCACACGACGGGCCCGCAGCTGCTGGTCTGGGGCTTCTTCATCTCCACTGTGGTGCTGTTCCATGCCACGGTCACCATCAATTCGCTGGCCCACCGCTTCGGCAGCCGCCGCTTCGAGACGCGCGATGACAGCCGCAACAACCTGTGGCTGGCCCTGCTGACCTTCGGCGAAGGCTGGCACAACAACCACCATTTCTTCCCCGGCACCGCCCGCCAGGGCTTCCGCTGGTGGGAAGTGGACCTGACCTGGTACGGCCTGCGCCTGATGGCCGCCGTCGGCCTGGTCAGCGGACTGAAGCCGATACCCGAGTGGGTGCTGGCCAAGGCGAAGGACTGAGCATGCGCATCGCGGTCATCGGTTCGGGCATTGCAGGGCTGGCCAGTGCGTACTGGCTGGACGGCGAGCACGAAGTCACCCTGTATGAAGCCAACGACTATCTGGGCGGGCACACCCACACCCATCGGGTGCAGGTCGACGGCCAGCAGATGTCGGTCGACACCGGCTTCATCGTCTTCAATCCGCAGCACTATCCGCTGCTGACGGCCCTGTTCGACGAGCTGGGCGTGGCGTCACAGCCCACCACCATGAGCTTCTCGATGCACAGCGACCGCAGTGGCGTGGAGTACAACGCCACCTCGCTGGACGGCCTGTTCTGCCAGCGCCGCAACCTGGTCTCGCCGCGCTTCTGGGGCATGCTGGCCGACCTGCGCCGCTTCTATCGGGATGCGCCGCTGCTGCTGGCCGAGGCCGAAGGCCCGACGCTGGGACAGTATCTGCGCCAGCAGCGCTTCGGCGATGCCTTCGTGGAGGAACACCTGTTGCCGATGGCCTCGGCGCTGTGGTCATCGCCGACCGCCACCGTGCTGGACTTCCCGGCGCGCTACCTGGTGCAGTTCATGGCCAATCACCAGATGCTGCAGATGACCGGTCGCCCGCCGTGGCGGGTGGTCAAGGGCGGCTCGGCGCGATATGTCGAGGCGCTGCGCGGCCGCTGGCGCGTGCATGAGCGGCTGGAAACGCCGGTGCAGGCGGTCGAGCGCATGCCGTGGGGCGCGCGCGTGCACAGCTCGGCCGGTATTGAAGGCTTCGACGAGGTGATCCTGGCCTGCCACAGCGACCAGGCCCTTGCCCTGCTGGCAGACGCCGATCCGGTTGAAAGCGCCGTGCTGGGCGCGATCCGCTACCAGGCCAATGAGGCCGTGCTGCACACCGATGCCTCGCTCCTGCCCGCCAACCGCAAGGCCTGGGCCGCCTGGAACGCACACGTACCGGAAGATCCTTCGGCGCCCTGCACGGTCAGCTACTGCATGAACCTGCTGCAGGGCCTGCCCGGCGGGACGCCGTTGGTGGTGACCCTCAACCGCAGTGATGCCATCGATCCGTCCAAGGTGCTGCGCCGCCTGCACTATGCGCACCCCGTGCACGACCATGCCGCCGTGCGGGCACAGCAGCGCTGGGGCGAGATCCAGGGCCACCGCCACACCTGGTTCGCCGGTGCTTACTGGGGCTGGGGTTTCCACGAGGACGGCATTGCCAGCGCACGGCGCACGGTTGATGCGCTGCGCGCCCGCACCGGCATCGCGTCGCCGCTGCGGCCGACCGAGATCACGGCATGACCGCCAGTGCGCTCTATGTCGGGCAGGTGCAGCACCGCCGGCACCATCCGCATGCGCACGCATTCCGCTACCCGGTGGCGCAGCTGCTGCTGGATCTGGACGAGCTGGACACGATCTTCGCCGGGCGCTGGCTGTGGTCGGTCAACCGACGCAACCTGGCCGAGTTCCGCCGCAGCGACTACCTGGGCGATGCGAAGGTGCCACTGGCCGATGCCGTGCGCGACCATGCCGCCACCGTGCTGGGCCGTCGCCCGGAAGGACCCGTGCGGCTGCTGACCCACCTGCGTTTTGGCGGCCACGTGTTCAACCCGGTCAGCTTCTACTACTGCTACCAGGCCGACGGCAGCACCCTGGACTGCATCGTCGCCGACATCACCAATACTCCGTGGAAGGAACGCCACGCCTACGTACTGCCGGTCGAGCAGGCGCAGCACGAAGGTGGCAGCCTGCGCTGGCAGTTCGACAAGTGCTTCCACGTGTCGCCCTTCATGCCGATGGACTGCCGCTACGACTGGCGCTTCAACGCTCCCGGCGATGCGCTGCGCGTGCACATGCAGGTCTGGCGCGAGGGCGTGCGCCAGTTCGATGCGACCCAGTCCATGCAGCGCCATCCGCTGGACGGCCGCGGCCTGGCGCGGGTGCTGCTGGGCTACCCGCTGATGACCGTGCAGGTGGTCGCCGCCATCCACTGGCAGGCGCTGCGCCTGTGGCTGAAACGCAACCCCGTGCACGACCACCCTTCCCTTGCCGAGAAACCGCGATGAACAATCTGACGCCTTCGGTGGCCCTGCCCCGTGCCGGTGCACTGGACGCCTTCCTGCGCCGTCGCCTGCTGGCCCAGCTGGCCCCGATGCACGACGGCCAGCTGCGCGTACGCGATGCCTTCGGCGAGGTGCTGCTGGGCGATGGCCAGGGCCCGCTGCAGGCCACGGTGACCATCGACGACCCGGCCTTCTACCGCAAGGTGGCCGCGCAGGGCAGCGTCGGCGCCGGCGAAAGCTACATCCACGGCGACTGGCGCTGCGATGACCTGGTGGCGCTGGTCCGCCTGCTGGTGCGCAACCGCGATCTGCTGGACGGCATGGAGCGCGGCCCGGCACGCGCCGCCGGCTGGCTGCTGCGCGGCTGGAACCGCCTGCGCCGCAACAGCCGCGAGGGCAGCCGCCGCAACATTGCCGCCCACTACGACCTCGGCAATGATTTCTTCGCGCTGTTCCTGTCGCCGGACCTGATGTATTCCTCGGCGCTGTACGCACAGGCGGACGAGCCGCTGGAAGTGGCCTCGACCCGCAAGCTGGACCGCATCTGCGAGCAGCTGCAGCTGCAGCCGGGCGACCGCGTGGTCGAGATCGGCACCGGCTGGGGCGGCTTTGCCGTGCATGCGGCACGCCATTACGGCTGCCACGTCACCACCACCACCATTTCCGCCGAACAGCACGCACTGGCCGTGCAGCGCGTGCAGGACGCGGGTCTGCAGGAGCGCGTGACCGTGCTGATGCAGGACTACCGCGACCTGCAGGGCCAGTTCGACAAGCTGGTCTCCATCGAGATGATCGAGGCCATCGGCGCCGAGTTCCTCGATACCTACATGGGCACCCTGCAGCGCCTGCTGAAACCCGATGGCGTGGCCCTGCTGCAGGCGATCACCATCGAAGACCACCGCTACGAACAGGCCCGGCGCAGCGTCGACTACATCAAGCGCTTCGTGTTCCCGGGCAGCTTCATTCCTTCGATCAACGCGATCATGGCGGCCAAGACCCGGGCCAGCGACCTGCAGCTGATCGCCCAGCAGGACTTCGGCCATTCCTACGCGCTCACCCTGCGCGCCTGGCGCCAGCGTTTCCTGGCCCAGCGCGCCGCCGTGCAGGCACAGGGGTTCGACGAGCGCTTCTGCCGCTTGTGGGAGTTCTACCTGGCCTACTGCGAGGGTGGCTTCCTGGAGCGCTCCATCGGCGTGTCGCACCTGCTGCTGGCGCGGCCGGGCCATTGCACCGACGTCCCCACCGGCCGCGAGGCCTGAGATGGGAGGCCTTATATGAAACGGACCTGGGCCAACCTGTTCGGCAACCAGCTGGTCTGGCTGTGCGCGGTGGCTGGCGCGGGCCGGGGCTGGCAATGGCCGGCACTGCTGGCCGCAGCGCTGCATGTCGCCAGCCAGCTGCTGACCAGCCCGGTGCCGCGCATTGACCTGCGCCTGCTGCTGCTCGCCCTCGCCTGCGCCTGGCTGGTGGATGGCATCGCCGCCGCCAGCGGCACCGTGCGCTATGCCGCCGCGCCGCTGGGCTGGGCACCGCCGCCGTGGATCATGGCGCTGTGGGCGGCGTTCGCGATGACCCTGACCAGCTCGATGACCTTCCTGCAGCGGCACCGCCTGCTGCCGGTGCTGTTCGGCCTGCTGCTGGCACCGCTGGCCTATCTGTCGGCGGCGCGTGGCTTCCAGGCCGTGCAGTTTTACGCACCCGTGTGGCAGGGCGTCCTGCTGCTGGGGGTGGGCTGGAGCATCGCCCTGCCGCTGCTGTGCGCGCTGGCACGCCGCGGCAATGGCAACGCAGCCGCAAGCACAGACAAAGGAGTACGCGCATGAACCTGCTCGGCTGGGTGCTGCTCTACGCAGTGCTGGTGATGTGCTGGGGCTGGGTCTGGCAGCGCCGCCACCGCAACATCGGCGTGGTCGACGTGCTGTGGGCCAAGGGCGTGGCCGCGGGCGCACTGCTGCTGGCCTGGCTGGGTGACGGCGGCCTGCAGCCGCGCATCGCGCTGGCGGTGCTGGGCGGGCTATGGGGCAGCCGGCTGGCCCTGCATCTGTGGCACCGCGTGCGCAGTGAAGACGAGGACGGTCGCTACCGCTATCTGCGCGAACACTGGAACGGTCACCAGGGAAAGATCTTCGGCTTCTTCATGGCCCAGGCGCTGCTGGTGGTGCTGTTCGCCCTGCCGTTCCTGGCCGTGGCGCGCAACCCGGCCACCGGCCATGCCGGCTGGATCGCCGCGGCCATTGCGGTATGGCTGCTCAGCGTCGGTGGCGAAGCCGTGGCCGACCGCCAGCTCGCACGCTTCCGCGCCGACCCCGCCAACAAGGGCCGGACCTGCCGGCAGGGGCTGTGGCGCTACTCGCGCCATCCCAACTATTTCTTCGAGTGGCTGCACTGGTTCACCTATGTGCTGCTGGCCGTCGGCTCACCGCTATGGTGGCTGGCGTGGTCGGGACCGGTGGTGATGTACCTGTTCCTGCGCTACCTCAGCGGCGTCCCCTTCACCGAGAAACAGGCCCTGCGCAGCCGCGGCGATGACTACCGCGACTACCAGCGCAGCACCTCGATGTTCTTCCCGTGGTTCCCCCGCACTTCCCCTTCCCAGGACCGCACGCCATGAACGCCACCAGCACGCTGCACCCTCCCGTCGAGATCGAAGGCGGCCTGACCGGCTGGGCCGAGCGCGGCTGGATCCCGGACGCTGCCCTGCGTGCAGGCATCCGTCGCCTGTGCGCGCAGCGCCTGCAGGAGGAGGACGAGGGCGGCCAGGAAGGACAGTCGGTACGCTTCCAGCGTCGCATCGCCGAACTGGCCGGCAGCCCGCTCGCCCTGCACGTCGATGCCGCCAACCGCCAGCATTACGAGGTGCCGGCCGCGTTCTTCCAGGCCTGCCTCGGCAAGCGCCTGAAGTACAGCAGCTGCTACTACCGCACCGGTCACGAAACCCTGGACCAGGCCGAAGAGGCGATGCTGGAGCTGTATGGGCAGCGCGCCGGGCTGCGTGACGGCCAGGACATCCTCGAGCTCGGCTGCGGCTGGGGTTCGCTCACCCTGTGGATGGCCGAGCGCTACCCGAATGCGCGCATCACCGCGGTGTCCAACTCGCACAGCCAGCGCGAGCACATCATGGGCCAGTGCCAGGCACGTGGCCTGCGCAACGTCGAGGTCCTCACCCGCGACGTGAACCAGCTGGAGCTGCCGAGCGCGCGTTTCGACCGTTGCGTGTCGGTGGAGATGTTCGAGCACGTGCGCAACTACCAGCAGCTGCTGCAGCGCATTTCTGCCTGGCTGCGGCCGGACGGCGCACTGTTCGTGCACATCTTCGCCCACCGCACACTGATGTACCCGTTCGAGACCGAAGGTGATGACAACTGGATGGGGCGGCACTTCTTCACCGGTGGCCTGATGCCGGCCGCCGACACCCTCCTGCATTTCCAGCAGCACCTGCAGCTGGACCAGCGCTGGCTGCTGGACGGCACGCACTACCAGCGCACCGCCAACCACTGGCTGGACAACCAGGACGCGGCCCGTGCGCAGCTGATGCCGATCCTGCAGGCGACCTACGGCGAGGCCGCCGCGCGCATCTGGTGGCAGCGCTGGCGCATGTTCTGGATGGCCTGCGCCGAGCTGTTCGGCTATGACGATGGCCAGCAGTGGCTGGTCGCCCACTACCTGTTCCGCCCCCGCTGAAGGAGACTGGCGATGCGTATGCCCCCCTTGTTCACCCTGCTGACATTGGCCCTGTTCGGCACAGGCTGCAGCAGCCAGGACACCCGGCCACTGCCACGCGAAGCGTCGGTGGACGTGCCACGCTTCATGGGCGACTGGTACGTGATCGCCCACATTCCCTCCCGGCCGGAGCGCGAGGCTTTTGACGCCGTCGAGAGCTATTCCCTACGCCCGGATGGCCGCATCCAGACCACTTTCACCTACCGTAAGGGCAACTTCCAGGCGCCATACAAGAGCATGCACCCGGTCGGCCGGGTGGAAGAGGAAGGCGCCGGCGCGGTGTGGGGCATGCAGTTCATCTGGCCGATCCAGGCCGAGTACATCATCGCCTGGCTGGACGACGACTATCAGCAGACGATCGTCGGCCGCAGCAAGCGCGACTATGTCTGGTACATGGCGCGCACGCCGCAGGTGTCACCGCAGGAGTATCAGGCTGCGGTCGAGCGCATCGCCGCGATGGGCTATGACACCTCGAAGCTGAGGAAGGTTCCGCAGTCCGTGCGTTGATCCCGCCACATGAATGGGCACCACCGGTACCGGTGGCGAGGCACCGCCCCGCTCCTCTATAGTCAGCCGGGCACGACAGGCACGGTGCCTGTCCGGTAACCACAGGGAGCAGGTCATGGGTCTGGTACAGGCGGTCAAGGGTGCAGTGGGCGGTGTTCTGGCCGACCAGTGGAAAGACTTCTACACCGTGCCGACGGGCCTGCCGTCGACCGCGGCCCTGTTCGCGGCCGTGCCGCAGGGCACCAATGCCGGCCGTGGCTCGAACACCAGCGGCTCGTCCAACATCATCAGCAACGGCTCGAAGATCGTCGTGCCCGAAGGCTACGGCCTGCTGCTGTTCCAGGACGGCGCGATCACTGCCTTCGTCGCCGAGCCGGGTGGCTACGAGTGGCGCTCGGACGACCTCAACTCGCAGTCGATCTTCGCCGGTGACGGGCTGGTCAGCACCTTCATCAAGCAGAGCTGGGAACGCTTCAAGTTCGGCGGCCAGCCGGGCTCGCAGCAGGCCGCCTTCTTCGTCTCGCTGAAGGAACTGCCGGACAACCGCTTCGGCACCCAGTCGGAAATCTACTGGGACGATGCCTTCCTCAACACCCAGGTCGGCGCGGTTACCCGTGGCTCGTACACGCTGAAGATCGTCGACCCGATCCTGTTCGTGAAGAACTTCGTGCCGGCCAGCTACCTGCGCCCGGGCCAGGTGTTCGACTTCACCGACATGGACAATGCCGCCGCCACCCAGCTGTTCAATGAAGTGGTGGGTTCGCTGGCACCGGCGTTCAGCCTGTACAGCAACGACCCGTCCAAGGGCAACCGCATCACCAAGCTGCAGCAGGATTCGATCGGCTTCGCGCAGAGCCTGTCGGCGGCCGTCGAGCAGGCCTACCAGTGGAAGTCCGACCGTGGCCTGGCCATCGTCAAGACCGCCATCGTTTCGATCGAGTACGACGCCAACACCCGTGAACTGCTGAAGACCGTGCAGCGCGCCGATGCGCTGTCCGGTTCGCGCGGCAATTCCAACCTGCAGGCCAGCGTGGCCCAGGGCATCCAGTCGGCCGGCGAGAACGGTGGCGCGGCGGGCCTGGTCGGCGTCGGCATGGCCTCGGGCATGTTCGGTGCGGGCAGCCTGCAGCAGCCGACCGCGCCGGCCGCCGATGATCCGGTGGCCAAGCTGAAGAAGGCCAAGGAAATGCTCGACCTGGGCCTGATCACCCAGGGCGACTACGACGCGCTGAAGGCCAAGGCGCTGGGCCTGTAAGCCGCCGGACGCGCAGACCCATGTCCGACCCCAGAAACGGTCCTCCGCCGCTGCCCCAGGCCGCCCCCGCTTCGCCCCCGCCCTTGCCGGCGGCGAAGCTGGATGGTCCGGGTTCGCCGCAGGACGTCCCGCCCCTGCCTGGCAGCTTCCCGCTGGATACCAGCACCCTGCCGCAGGCCATCCGTGATGAGGTCGAGGCGCCCGATCCGCTGGCCATCGATACCTCGGCCAGCGAACTCAAGGACGGCCTGAACCGCTGCCCGAAGTGTGGCAGCACCGACATCCGCCCCAGGCTCGGCACCGACGTCCTGGTCTGCCTGTACTGCCGTCACGAATGGCATGGCGCGCGGGTGGAGGAGGAATTCGGGCTGGGCGACGCGCTGGACCAGCTGCAGGGCACGGTCATCGCCTCCGGCGCACGCGACATCGACGCCGACACCTCGGCGCTGATGACCTTCAAGTGCGGCGGCTGTGGTGCCGAGGTCACGGTCAACACCGAAAGCACGATGACCGCGCGCTGCCACTGGTGCCGCCACGTGTTCGGCGTCAACGAACAGATCAGCAACGGCGCCGTGCCCGATGCCGTGTTGCCCTTCCACATCAAGAAGGACGATGCGGTTGCGCGCATCCGCCAGTTCGTCGACAAGCGCCGGATGTTCGCGCTGAAGGCCTTCAAGGACCAGTTCACCCCGGAAAACGTGGTGGGCGTGTACCTGCCCTACATGATCGTGGACAGCAATGTCAGCGCGGCCGTGGCCGGCAAGGGCGAGATCAAGACCCGCGAGTACACCCGCGGCACCGAGAAGAACAAGCAGACCTACTACGACGCGGACATCTACCAGGTCGAGCGCCAGGTCGAATTCACCGTCGACGACCTGCCGCTGGAATCCTCGGCCGAGCGCGGCAACCTCGACACGCGCACCAACACCAACAACATCATCAACACCATCCTGCCGTTCGACACCAAGAACGCGGTGAAGTGGAACGCGTCCTACCTGGCGGGCTTCACCTCCGAGAAGCGCAACGTGGATGTGGAGAAGCTGCGCCCACGGCTGGAAGACCAGCTGCTGTCGATCGCCCGCGCGCAGGTCGAAGCCAGCGTGCGCCGCTACGACCGCGGCGTGCGCTGGGAGCAGGAACAGCTGGACGTGCACGGCAGCCGCTGGGTGTCGATGTACCTGCCGGTCTGGCTGTACTCCTACCACCAGCCCGGCGCCAATGGCGGCATGCTGCACTACATCGCGGTGAACGGCCGTACCGGCGAAACCATGGGCAGCGTCCCCGTGCAGCAGTGGAAGATGCTGCTGGCCGCCCTGGCGACCGGTACGGTCATCGAAGCCCTCGCAATTGCCTTCCTGGTGGCGACAACATGAGTGACGACAGTGGTCTCTGGTTGCTGGCGGCCGGCCCGGCCGGTGCTACCGCGCTGTACTGGGCGCTGTACCGCTATTACCGCAACACCGACAAATCGCATTCGTTCGAACACGAGACCGCGATCGACGCCAAGCCGGTCACCGGCTCGGACCGTCGCGTGGATTCGATCACCGGCACGCAGGAACGGCGCGTGCGCGGTGACAACGTGTACGAGTACCGCAAACGGGTGGTGCGGGTGAAGCCCAGCGGTGACTGACACGGCACCACGCTGCCGTGACGCGGCCTTGATCTAGACTGGCGGCCCATGTTCTGCCTGCCCCTGCCTGGGGCGGGCAACGCCCCGCCGTTCGAGATCGACCGTGAACCAGCCTCCCGTTCCCCAGCCGCAAGCCGCCCATGCCTCCGAAAGCGTAACGATGGCGCTGGCAGCGGGTGCCATCGTCGGCACCTGGTTCTGGGATGTGCCGAACGACCAGCTGACCGTTGATGAAGCCCTGGCCCGCGCGTTCGGGCTCGACCCGGCGCTTGCGCAGCGCAAGCTGCAGCTGCACGAGGTGCTGGGCACGGTGCACCCCGATGACCTGGCCGGGCTGACCTCGGCCATCGAGCATGCCGTGCGGCACGGCGGCCGCTTCGCGCATCAGTACCGCACGCGCGGCGCCGATGGCGGTTACCACTGGCTGGAAAGCATCGGCCGCGTCGACCTGGACGAGAACGGTCGGGCACTGCGCTTCCCTGGCGTCCTGATCGACATCGACGAACGGCTGCGGGTGCAGGCCGAGCGTGACCAGGCCCAGGCCCTGCTGCGCTCCTTTGTTGAGGCCGCGCCGGGCGTGATGTATGCCAAGGATCGCCAGGGCCGCCTGCTGATGGGCAACAGCGGCACAACGGCACTGATCGGGCGCCCCCCGGCGGAGTATCTCGGGCGGACCGATGCCGAGCTGTTGGCCAACCCCGCTCAGGCTGCAGCGGTGATGATTACCGACGAGCGGGTAATGTCCAGCGGCCGCAGCGAGCAGTTGGAAGAAGAAGTCAGCTTTCCAGACGGCCGCCGGGCCTGGTGGCTGTCGACCAAGGCGCCGCTGCGCAACGATGCTGGCGAAGTGATCGGCCTGGTCGGCACCTCGCTGGACATCACCGACCGCAAGTCGGCCGAGGCCGAGCGTCTCGACATCGAGGAACGCTATCGACTGGCCGCACAGGCCACAAACGATGCGATCTGGGACTGGCGCATGGTCGACGGGCACGTCGTCTGGAACGAGGCGCTGTCCAGCCTGTTCGGTCACCCGGTGAAGGAGACCAGCGCGCAGTGGTGGCTCGACCACATCCATCCCGAAGACCGCGAGCGCATCGATCGCAACATCCACGCCGTCATCGACGGCGACGGCATCACCTGGACCGGCGAGTATCGCTTCCGTCGCGCAGATGGCAGCTATGCCGCCGTGCTTGATCGTGGTGCGGTGCTGCGCGACGTTGATGGCCGCCCGCAGCGGATGATCGGCGCCATGCTCGACCTGTCCGGACGCAAGGCGGCCGAAGCAGCGCTGGCCGAGGGTGAGGAGCGCCTGCGCCTGGCCACGGAAGCAGGCGAGCTTGGGTTATGGGACCTGGACCTGGTGCAGAAAGTCCTGCTCTGGCCCGCGCGCATGAAGGCGATGTTCGGCATCTCCCCCGACGCGGAGGTGGACATCGAGGATTTCCGCAACGGCCTGCATCCGGACGATCGTGCCGCGACGCTGGCAGCACTCGATGCATCTGCCGATCCACAGCGGCGCGCCAACTACGATGTGGAGTACCGTACCGTCGGCAAGGAAGATGGCGTGGTGCGCTGGGTCGCGGCCAAGGGCCGGGGCATCTTCGAGGCCGGGCGCTGCGTACGCCTGCTGGGCGTGGCCATCGATATCACCGCACGCAAGGCGGCCGACGAGCGCCTCCGCGAGTTGAACGAGCAGCTGGAAGCGCGGGTGCGTGCCGAAGTGGCGGAGCGCATGCGGGTGGAGGACGCGCTGCGGCAGAGCCGCAAGATGGAAGCCGTCGGCCAGCTCAGCGGCGGCATCGCGCACGACTTCAACAACATGCTGGCCACGGTGATCGGCCCGCTGGACCTGCTGGCGCTGCGTATCGGCGACAGTGATGCACGCGCGGTGCGCTACATCGAGATGGCCCTGGACGGTGCCCAGCGTGCCGCCCAGCTGACCCAGCGGCTGCTGGCCTTCTCACGCCAGCAGCCGCTGCAGCCGGTTGCCCTGGACGTGAACCATCTGGTGGCCGGCATGACCGATCTGCTGGTGCATTCGCTCGGCAGCAGCGTCATCCTCGAAACCGTGCTGGGTGGCGGCCAGTGGTGGACGCACGCCGATGCCAACCAGCTGGAGAACGTGATCCTCAATCTGGCGGTGAACGCGCGCGATGCCATGCCGGGCGGCGGTCGCCTGACGCTGCAGACCAGCAACTGCCCGATCGGCCTGGCCAGCGTGGCCGAGCACGGCGGCGTCCCCACCGGCGATTACGTGCGCATCGCCGTGACCGACACCGGCGGCGGCATGGCGCCCGAGGTGATGGCACGCGCGTTCGATCCGTTCTTCACCACCAAGCCGGTCGGCCAGGGCACCGGCCTGGGCCTGTCGCAGGTCTATGGCTTCGTGCAGCAGTCCAACGGGCACGTCCGCCTGCAGTCCGCACCCGGCACGGGCACCACCGTCATCATCTACCTGCCGCGCCTGCTGGCCGAGGTGGACGCCCTGCCGCCGGCCAAGGCCGATGTGGCGCCGCTGTTCGGCGGTGGCGCCGAGCAGATCCTGGTGGTGGACGATGACGCAGCGGTACGCGCGTTCTCGGTCGATGCGCTGTCCGAACTCGGCTACCGCGTGCTGTCGGCCGATGGCGCTGCCAGCGCCCTGCCCCTGCTGCAGGCCCACCCCGGCATCGCGCTGCTGTTCACCGACGTGGTGATGCCCGGGGTCAACGGCCGCCAGCTCGCCGACAAGGCCCTGGCGCGGCATCCGCACCTGAAGGTCCTGTTCGCCACCGGCAACAGCCGCAATGCCCTGGTCGACGACGGCGTGCTGGACGCGCATGTGCAGCTGATCGGCAAGCCATTCACCATCAGCGAACTCGCCACGCGCGTCCGCGCCGTCCTCTCCGCGGAACGCTGAGCCTGAGTGCTTCCCGGCGGGCAGCGAAGGCAGCATCGCCACCGCACCGCGGATCAGGGCCAGCATGCCGAGCTCGAACTCGGCCTGCGCGGCCGCCGGTTCGAACCCGCGTCGCAACAGACTGAATGGGCGGCCGTGAGGGACTTCACCACCTGCCTACCGCAGCACAGCCATGCTGACACGTAATCCCGTCAGCCGACTGCAGCCAGCGGAGTCACGATGAATCCCCCTTCCAAGCTTCCGCTCACGCGGCGCGACATGCTCAAGCTCAGTGCGGGCTCGGCCACCACCATGGCCATGCCCGCCGCTGTCGCTGCCGCCGCCGAGCCCGACCGCTCCTCCGCACGCGCCCCGGTCACCACGCAGGTGACCTTCAAAGTGAACGGTGCAAGCCGCTCACTGCTGCTCGACACCCGGGTCACCCTGCTGGATGCGCTGCGTGAGCACCTGCAGCTGACGGGCACAAAAAAGGGCTGCGACCATGGGCAGTGCGGTGCCTGCACCGTCCTGCTGGACGGCCGTCGCATCAATGCGTGCTTGACCCTGGCGGTGATGCATGAAGGCGCCAGCATTACCACCATCGAGGGAATGGGATCACCTGGCAACCTCAGCGACATGCAGGCCGCCTTCGTCAAGCATGATGGTTTCCAGTGCGGTTACTGCACGCCGGGCCAGATCTGCTCGGCCGTGGCGGTGCTCGACGAAATCCAGCGGGATGTCCCCAGCCACGCCACTGCGCGCCTGGACGAGCCTGCGGCACTGACACCTGAAGAGATCCGCGAACGGATGAGCGGCAATATCTGCCGCTGCGGCGCCTACTCCAACATCATCGAAGCGATCCAGGATGCAGCGGGGAAGCGCTCATGAGGGCTTTCACCTATGAACGCCCTGCCAGCGCGGCCGATGCCATTGCCGCCGCCACGCGCGCACCGGGCGCACGCTTCATCGCAGGGGGCACCAACCTGCTCGACCTGATGAAGCTGGAAGTGGAAACGCCGTCGCATCTGATCGATGTGAACGGGCTGGGCATGGACGGCATCGAAGCGACGGCCGACGGCGGCGTCCGGATCGGTGCACTCGTGCGCAATACCGATCTGGCCGCAGACGCCCGCGTCCGTCGCGACTACGCCTTGCTGACCCGGGCGCTGGTGTCGGGTGCCTCCGGACAGCTGCGCAACAAGGCAACCACGGCAGGCAATCTCCTGCAGCGCACGCGCTGCCCCTACTTCTACGATACGGCCCAGGCCTGCAACAAGCGCCTGCCGGGCAGCGGGTGTGCCGCAGTTGAAGGCGCAAGCCGGCAGCTGGCGATTATCGGCGGCAGCGCAGACTGCATCGCCACGCATCCCAGCGACATGGCAGTGGCCATGATGGCCCTGGGCGCATCGGTGGAAACACTGCGTGCCGACGGCACGCGGCGGCTCATTGCGCTGGATGCCCTGTACCGCCCGCCGGGAGCAACGCCACACCTTGAGACCACGCTGCTGCGAGGCGAGCTGATCCAGACTGTGATCCTGCCACCCCCGGCAGGTGGCACCCATGTCTATCGGAAAGTGCGTGACCGCGCCTCCTATGCGTTTGCGCTTGTTTCGGTTGCTGCCATCGTGCAGGCCGATGGCAGCGGGCGCATCGCCCTGGGCGGCGTGGCCTACAAGCCATGGCGCAGCGACGCCGCCGACGCCGCGCTGCCGCAGGGCGCTTCGGCCGTCATCTCGACGCTGTTGCAGGGTGCGGCACCGACCGGCCAGAACCACTTCAAGGCGGTACTGGCCGAACGCACGCTGGCATCCATCCTGCAGGATCTGAGGGCGCGCGCATGAAGTTCACTACGCCTGCTGGCACCAATCCCATCGATGCAAGGAAGGTCGTCGGGCAACCGCACCCTCGCATCGACGGTCCATTGAAGGTTTCAGGAAAGGCGACCTACGCCTACGAGTGGCATGACGCGCTACCCGAAACGCCGGCTTACGGCGTGGTCGTCGGCGCAGGGATAGCCACCGGAACCGTCGCGACACTGGATCTCGAGCCCGCTCGCCGCTCGCCAGGCGTCCTGGCCATCGTCACTGCCGACAATGCAGGGCCGCTGCAGCGCGTGAAGCGCAACGCTGCGCCGCTGCTCGGTGGCCCGACCATCAGCCACTATCATCAGGCGCTGGCGGTGGTGGTTGCCGAGACCTTCGAGCAGGCACGCGCGGCGGCCGCCAGGGTCCGCGTGCGCTACGCGCCCCGGCACGGTTCATTCGACCTGGCTGCGGCCCGCAAGGATGAGGCGTCACTGAAGACGCCCGAACCCGATGCCCGGGTGGGCGATTTCGAAAAGGCATTCCAGCAGGCCGACATCACCCTCGATGCGACGTACCACACCCCTGACCAGTCACACGCCATGATGGAGCCGCATGCAACGCTGGCGGCCTGGGACGGTGACCACCTGACCGTGTGGACATCCAACCAGATGATCGACTGGGGCCGGACGGACCTGGCCAGGACGCTGGGCATACCGAAGGACAATGTACGACTGGTATCGCCTTACATTGGCGGGGGCTTCGGCGGAAAGCTGTTCCTGCGCTCCGATGCCCTGCTTGCAGCGCTCGCGGCACGTGCGGCGAAGCGCCCGGTGAAGGTAGCGCTGCAACGCCCGCTGGTCGCCAACAACACGACTCACCGACCCGCCACCATCCAGCGCATCCGGCTGGGCGCATCCCCGAACGGAACGTTGACCGCCATCGGACACGAATCCTGGTCAGGCAACCTCGCGGGCGGCTCGCCCGAGGAAGCCGTGCAGCAGACCCGTTTCCTGTATGCCGGCGCGCATCGGCTGGCCGCCCTGCGATTGGCTGCGCTGGATCTTCCCGAAGGCAACGCGATGCGCGCACCTGGCGAGACGCCCGGGCTGATGGCCCTGGAAATCGCCATGGATGAGATGGCTGAGAAGGTCGGGCTGGATCCGATCGAGTTCCGCATCCGCAACGATACGCAGGTCGACCCCAGCGATCCGTCTCGTCCGTTTTCGCAGCGACAACTGGTGCAGTGCCTGCAATCCGGCGCCTCGCGCTTTGGCTGGGAGCGTCGCAGCGCCGTCCCGGCCGCCAATCGCGATGGACGATGGCTGGTCGGCATGGGTGTGGCAGCGGGCTTCCGCAACAACCTGGTTATGAAGTCCGGCGCGCGCGTGCGCCTGGCCACTGATGGGCACGTGACCGTCGAGACCGACATGACCGATATCGGCACCGGCAGCTACACCATCATCGGCCAGACCGCCGCCGAAATGCTGGGCGTTCCCCTGGAGCAGGTCACGGTGAAGCTGGGCGACTCGCGCTTTCCGGTTGCCGCCGGCTCCGGCGGACAGTGGGGTGCCAACAGTTCTACTGCAGGCGTCTACGCGGCCTGCATGGCATTGCGGACCAAGGTCGCCAGCGCGCTGGGGATGGATGCTGCCGTGGCACGGTTTGAAGACGGCCATGTCATCGATGGGCAACGACGCGCTTCCCTGACAGAGGCAACTGGCAGCGGGGAAATGGTTGCCGAGGACAGCATCGAGTTCGGAACCTTGCAGGAGAAGTTCCAGCAATCGACCTTCGCCGCGCATTTCGTGGAGGTCGGCGTTGATGTCGCGACGGGCGAAACGCGCATCCGGCGGATGCTGGCCGTCTGCGCTGCGGGACGCATCCTGAATCCCACGACGGCGCGCAGCCAGGTCATAGGCGCGATGACGATGGGCATCGGTGCTGCGCTGTCGGAGGAACTGGTCGTCGACCCGCGCTTGGGCTTCTTCGTCAACCATGATCTGGCAGGCTACGAGGTTCCGGTGCATGCCGATGTGCCCCACCAGGAGGTGGTGTTCCTCGACGAGGCCGATGCCGTGTCATCGCCCATGAAAGCCAAGGGCGTCGGCGAGCTGGGCTTGTGTGGTGTCAGTGCCGCCATCGCCAACGCCGTCTATAACGCAACCGGCGTACGGGTCAGGAATTACCCGCTGACGCTGGACAAGCTGCTGGCAGGCCTGCCAGACCTCGCATGACGACGTCGTTCTTTCCCGCACCGCTGGACCTTGAAACGGGCAATGCGCGGCCCGCCCTGCGTGCTGCTGCCGATGCCGCACGCAATCGCTCTCCGGCGGTGCTGGCCATCGTGGTGCAGACCGAAGGATCAACCTACAGCCGTGCGGGGACCTGCGTGTTGTTTGCCGGCGACGAACAGATCGGCTGGCTCAGTGGCGGCTGCCTTGAGCCGGAGCTCGCACGTGCGGCCTGCAGAGTCGCAGCGGAAGGGCAGCTCTGCTGGGTAAAAATTGATACCCGCGATGATGATGCGCTGTTTTCCGGCAACGCCGTGGGCTGCCGCGGCTGCCAGTGGATCGCGCTGCTGCCGTTGCACGAGTTGCCGGGCCTGGCAGACTGCCTGGATGTCTGGCTGCAGGGCCGTGACACCCTGCGCCTGTCCCTGGCGACCAAGGGTCTTGTTGAAGGTCGCTGCGCCGGATCTTCGTTCTGCACCCAACTGCCGGTGCTCAAGAGCGACGAGGCCATCGAGACCAGCGCATGGCGCCTGCAATGGCACCGGCCACCGCTGGTGCAGCTGCATGGCGCCGGACCTGAGGCATTGACGCTGGTGCCAATGCTGGAACATCAGGGCTGGCTCATACAGATCGTGGAGCCGCGAAGGGCGTGGCAGGCGCGCCTGCCAGCGCTGCAGCAGACGAACGAGGAACAGGCAGACCGCCAAGTGGATGCGGCACTGGTCATGCACCACAACTTCGAGCTGGACCTGGATGCGTTGCGATTGCTTGCCCGATCAAGGATTCCTTTCATCGGATTGCTGGGCCCTCGCCAGCGCAGGGATGATCTGTTCAAGCTGCTGGACGCAGGTACGCGCGTCGCGCTTGAGCCCCGGCTGCGCTCACCCATCGGCCTGGCACTGGGCGGACGGGGGCCCGAGGCAATCGCCCTGAGCATCACCGCCCAGCTGCAGGCATGGCGCCATGGCAGCGCACTGGGCAGTACGTGAGCGGGCACGCTGCCGTGGTGCTCGCCGCCGGAATGAGCCGTCGCCTGGGCCGACCCAAGCAGTGGCTTCAGATCAATGGCGAATCACTGCTGCGGCGTGCAGCGCGGCTGGCGTCTGAGACAGATCCGGACGTGCTGATCGTACTGACGCCGCAGGGCCCTGCCTTCGGTCCGGAGCTGGCCGGACTGCGTGCCGTCCAGGTGCAGAATCCCACGCCCGGGCTGGGGGTCGGCAGCAGCCTCCTGCTGGCAGCGCCGCACCTCGGCACCGCCCGCCAGGTGCTGGTCCTGGTCTGCGACCAACCGCGCCTCCATGCGGCACATCTTCGTGCCCTGCTCGACGCCGCCGCCAGCACGCCGTGCCACTGCGCTGCTACGCTGGAAGGCGGGGTGCCGGGTTCGCCGGCCGTTGTCCCCGCCGCGTGGTTCAACGACCTGCCGCAGAGCGGTAGCGAACACGGTTTCGGTCGCCGCCTGCGGCAGACCCCGGGCGTCGCCCTTTGTGCCAGCGACGTGTGCCTCCGTGACATCGACAACCCGGACGATCTGCGCGCCGCATCTGCCGCCGGGTGGATCGACAGGCCGCCGCAATGACGAACGGTAGCGCCGGTCCATGCCCGGCGAGCGCAGCGGCACCTGATGGCATTCGCCAGGCATGGCCTGGCGCTACCACAGCTGCGTCGATCCCTTCACTACCGTCGCAATGATGATCGGTAGCGCCGGGCCATGCCCGGCGAGCGCAGCGGCACCTGATGGCATTCGCCAGGCATGGCCTGGCGCTACCACAGCTGCGTCGATCCCTTCACTACCGCCGCAATGATGATCGGTAGCGCCGGGCCAGCCCGGCGAGCGCAGCGGCACCCGGAGGCCTTCGCCAGGCATGGCCTGGCGCTACCAAGGCTGCGTGGATCCCTTCGCTACCGACGCAAGGACGACTGGTAGCGCCGGGCCACGCCCGGCGAGCGCAACGGCCCCTGATGACATCCGCCAGGCATGGCCTGGCGCTACCAAGGCTGCGTGGATCCCTTCGCTACCAACGCAATGAGGACCGGTAGCGCCGGGCCATGCCCGACGAGCGCAGCGGCCCCTGATGGCATCCGCCAGGCATGGCTGGCGCTACGTTCACGATGCGCTGGCCGCCGCCCCGCCGTGCCTGCACCCGCACACGGCCCTCACACCGCCCCCGTCCAGCCGGCGCTATGCTCCGCCGGCGCGGGAGGCTGCCGCCCCACACGCAGATCAGCGGTTTCAGCGTACCCCAACGAGGATTCCATGATGGCCAAGCTCTTCCCGCATTACGGGCTGCTGGCGTTGTGCAGCCTTGCCCTCCCTGTCGCTGCCGTGGCCCAGGACGCGTCGATCGGCTTCGGCCAGGACACCACCACCACGCAGTCGTCCAGCAGCAGCTCACAGACCACCGTCACCACCCAGTCGGACACCGGCACCAGCCAGGATGGCAGCGACCAGACGCAGGGCGATTCCGACTTCGGCAACATGGGCTCGATGACCACCGAGATCACGACCACCGGCAGTTCGCATTCGGAGTCACGCAGCCACGGTTCCGACGTCGAAGTGGATATCGGCCGCCCCGACAACCGCGGTGACGACTGGGGCCGTGACCGCCACCGCGGTGGCCCCCCGATCAACGACAGCGATCTGTTCGGCGACTGGACGCTGGGCCAGGAGAACGGCAGCAGCTGCACCATCACCCTGAAGGACAGCCAGTGGTTCGGCGGCTACGGCGCGTGGGTGCCGGCTGGCTGCCCCGATGGCTTCTTCTCGGTCAACCGCTGGCTGCTGTCAGGCAACCAGCTGCTGCTGACCGACACCAACAACCAGGTCATCGGCCGTTTCCGCCCGAGCGGTGGCGGACGCTGGTCGGGCCGCCGCGAGTCGGACGGCACCCGCATCTACCTCAACCCCCGACAGCGCTGAGCGGACCGTATACGCGGCGCGGACACCCCCCATCGCACCATGGGGTGTCCGTTCCACCTGCCCCCTGACATGGCCGCTCCCACAGGCTCACGCCTGGTCGTATACGCCGCACTGTTCGGCAACCTTGCCATCGCCATCGCCAAGTTCGTCGCCGCCGGCATTTCCGGCAGTTCGGCCATGCTGAGCGAAGGCGTGCATTCGCTGGTCGATACGCTCAACGAAGTCCTGCTGCTGTACGGCCTGCACCGTGCCGAGAAGTCGCCCGACACGCTGCATCCGTTCGGCTATGGGCGTGAGCTGTACTTCTGGAGCTTCATCGTCGCCCTGCTGGTGTTTGCCGCCGGCGCCGGTGTATCGGCCTACGAAGGCATCCAGCACATCCGCCATCCGCAGCCGGCCACGAACCACGCCCTCAGTTACACGGTGCTGGGCGTATCGCTGCTGTTCGAAGGCAGCTCGTGGTACATCGCCCTGCGCGAATTCCGCCGCAGCAAGGGGGCGATGGGCTACTTCGAGGCCTTCCGGCGCAGCAAGGATCCGTCCACCTTCACCGTGCTGCTGGAAGACAGCGCGGCGCTGCTCGGCCTGGGCTTTGCCCTCGCCGGCCTGCTCGCCGCGCAGCTGCTGGACATGCCCGTGCTCGACGGGGTGGCCTCCCTGTGCATCGCCGCCGTGCTCGCGGTGACCGCCTTCCTGCTGGCCCGCGAAACCAAGGGCCTGCTGGTGGGTGAACCGGCGCACCCGGCGGTGGCACAGCGGATCATGGCGGTGGCGGTGACCGATCCCGACCTGCTGCGTGCAAATGGCGTGACCACCATGCAGATGGGCCCGGAACAGGTGGTCGCCATGCTCAGTGCCGAGTTCGAGGATGACCGCCGGACACCGCAGATTGAGGCCTGCATCACCCGTATCGAGACGGCGGTCAAGGACGAATTTCCCGAACTGGTGGCATTGTTCGTCAAGCCGCAGACCCCGGAAGTCTTCGCAGCACGGCAGGCCGCCTTGAAGAAACACAGCTGAGACGCCCTCGGCCGACCTCACGCGGGCATCACCCTGGAACGCGGAATGCTAACAATTACCCCACTAGCGTGGGGCCTGCCCCGCCCTTCCCTGCAGAAGCCAGCGCGCCAGTTATGGATGAAGCTTTCCGACTTTGCGAGATCGACCGCCTGGGAGTGCTCGACACTCCGTCCGAACCCGTCTTCGATGCGATCGTCGCCGCCGCCCAGGCCGCCACCGGCATGCCGATGGGGTTGATTTCCATCGTTGCCGAGCACCGGCAATGGTTCAAGGCCAACATCGGCCTGCCGGACACCAGCGAAACGCCGCGCAACATTTCCTTCTGCACGCATGCCATCGAACGCGATGCGCTGATGGAGATCCCCGATGCGCGCCAGGATCCGCTGTTCGCCGCCAATCCACTGGTCACCGGCGGGCCGCGCATCCGCCATTACGCCGGCATCCCGCTGGGTACCGCGCATGGCGCGCGCATTGGCACCCTGTGCCTGCTCGACACCATGCCCGGCGTGCTGTCGCCCTCGCAGCGCGAACTGATGGTGCACCTGGGCCGGGTCACCACCCAGGTGCTGGAACAGCGCGCCACGCTGCTGCAGAAAGTCGCCCAGGCGCAGCACCTGCACAGCGACCTCAAACGCAGCGAGGATTTCCTCGAACGCACCAACACCGCCGCCAGGGTCGGCGGCTGGGAACTGGACCTGACCAGCAACGAGGTGCGCTGGACCCGCGAAACCAAGCAGATCCATGGCGTGCGCGCCAGCTACCAGCCGACCCTGGACAGCGCCCTCTCGTTCTATCGCGAGGACAGCCGCGCCATCATCCGGGCCTCGGTGCAGCGTTGCATCGACGCCGGCACGCCGTGGGAAGTGCAGCTGCCGATGTCCACCGCTGACGGCCGCGCGATCTGGACGCGCGTGGTCGGCAGCCGCCAGCAGGTCGAGGGGCGGCCACGCCTGGTCGGGGCCATCCAGGACATCACCGAGGAACGCGCCGTGCTGGACGCACTGGAGGCCAGCGAAGTGCGCTACCGCCGCCTGTTCCACTACAGCCTGGGCCTGATCTGCACGCACACCCTCGACGGGACAGTCACCTCGGTGAACCCGGCCGCGGTGCAGTCGCTGGGGTTCCCCGAGAGCCAGATGGTCGGCCGCAGTCTCTGCGACCTGATGCCTGCGGACAAGCGCGATGCCTTCAAGGCCTACCTGGCGCGGATCGAGAGCAACCACACCGATGCCGGCGTGATCGAGCTGATCGCCGCCGATGGCAGCCGTCGCTACTGGGCCTACAACAACGTCCTCGACAGCGAGGCACACCCACCCTTCGTGCTCGGCCACGCGCAGGATGTCACCGCGTTGCGACAGCAGGAAGAGCGTCTGCGCGAACTGTCCCAGCGCGACCCGTTGACCCTGTGCCACAACCGCCGCTACCTGCACCGTCTGGAACAACTGGAGACCGAATCCTGGGCCTGCGTGGTGTTCGACCTGGACCACTTCAAGCAGGTCAACGACACCCAGGGCCACCGTCGCGGCGATGCCATCCTCGTCGAGTTCGCTGCTTTCCTGCGCTCGCCGCTGGGTGCCGGGGAAAGCGAAGTCCGGCTGGGCGGCGATGAATTCATGGTGGTGCTGATCCAGCCGGCCCGCGAGCGCCTGCAGGCGCTGCTGGACTGGTACGAGCAGAACGCCGGTCTCGCCCCGATCGCGTTCTCCATGGGCGCGGCCACGCATGCCCGTGGCGAGCTGGTCGCCGACACCATCCATCGCGCCGACAACGGCCTGTACAGCACCCGCGAGCGGGTCCGCCGGGTCCAGCGCGAGGATGACGCCGTGATGCCGGGGACATCCGCGTCCACATCCGATTGAGCCTTCCATCACGCCCTGCAGCCAGCGCTGCGGGCACCCTGTCAGCAGGTTCTACGGAGACAGCGCCATGCCCAATACCGGTCGTTTTTTCGTATTGGCTCTCGATGCAGACAGGGACCCGGCAGGCGCCATCGTGCAGATCCGTTCGATGGCACTGCGCTGCGAAGCCTGCGGTGAGGTCACCCGCACCGAAGGTGCACAGATCGCGCGACTGGATGGCGGCACCATCCTCGCCTGCACCCATTGCGGCGCGACCCAGGCCGTGGCCAATGCGCGGCTGGAGGAGTGCGATCACGTAATGGCCGTCGCCTCGCCGGCCATCGCCGCTACAGGAGGGTTGCCGCTGCCAGGACGAGGACGTGGCTGACCGTGGAGGCGCCGCTCAGGCGCCGCTGCCTGGCCCGTGCAGGAAGTCGTCCATGCGTTGCAGTTCGTCGTCCAGCGCCGCGCGGAACGCCGCCTCGCGCGGCGCCTTGCCAGTCACGTAACCCAATGCCGGTTGCAGGCGGCCATCGGGCGCCGTGATGTTGGCCCAGCCGATGATCTGGTCGCGCCACAGTAGTGGCAGTGCGTAGTAACCGAAGCGGCGCTTCGCTGCGGGCGTGTAAGCCTCGAACTTGTAGGTCCAGCCCCAGAGCAGTTCGAAGCGCCGACGATCCCACGCTACCGGATCGAACGGTGCCAGCAGGCGCACCTGCTCATCCACCGCGAAGCGCCGCGAGCGCGGATTCTCTTCCGCCGGCCAGTACCAGGTCGTCCCTTCGACAACGGCGCTGGCCAGCGTCTGCCGGGCCTCACGCAACGCCTGTTGCAGCGGTGCAGCAAGGTGCGGCGCGCCATAGCCGAGCAGGCGCACCAGGTAGGTCAGGCTGGCGGCCGGCAGGGGCGCGTACTTGCGCACCACCAGGTCGACCAGGGCGGCGGCACGCTGCGCCTGCGCGGCCGCGCCGGTGTCTGCCTGCGGGTGGTCGGCCACGCTGTAGATGCGTGTGCCGCTGTCACGCCGCTGCACGCGCAGCATGCCGCGGTAGTGCATACCATCAAGCAGATGGGTGCTGGCGTTGCTGGTGCCGCCCCAGTAGTTGGTCACCCGGCCATGCGCGAAGGCCTGGTCCACCTCGCGGGGATGCACGCTGCCACGCGCCTGCACGAATTCGAGCACCTCGGCCGCCTTGCGGCGGGTCGCCGCATCCCACACCCTCGATGAGACCCGCGGATGCATCAGCGCCAGCAGTTCGCGCGGCAGAAAGCCATAGTTGACCAGGCAGTCCTCTTCCACCGGCAGGCGCGCGTAGCGTCGTTCCAGATCACCGGCCCGATAGCCCTTGACCCGGTGGCGCAGGGTCAGATCCTGGGCGCGGGCGGGAGCCCGGATGGGATCGGCCTGGACGAACCCAAGGCGACGGATGGCCGCCAGCAGGGTCGTTGGCCTGAACAGCGTGCGCGTTACGGCGTAACGGCGCAGATCATCGAGGGTCGGCGTGGCGGGCATGCCCTATTGTCGGCTATCGCCAAGCGGCCGACCACCGTCACATGGCACGCGCGATGCGACGCCGTCCGACCGGCACCGCTATGCTTGTCGTTCCTGCTCGTGAGACACCGCCATGCGTACGCTCTTTCCGCCGATCACGCCTTACCGCGAGCACCGCCTTGCCGTGGATGCGCTGCATACGCTGCATATCGAGGAATGCGGCAACCCGGCGGGCAGCCCCGCCGTGTTCCTGCATGGCGGCCCCGGGGCCGGCGTCTCGCCCACGCATCGTCGCTTCTTCGACCCGGCGCGCTACCGCATCGTGCTGATCGACCAGCGCGGCTGCGGCCGCTCCACGCCGTTCGGCGAACTGCGTGACAACACCACCGCGCACCTGGTGGAGGACATCGAGCGGGTGCGTGAGCACCTCGGCATTGAACGCTGGCTGGTGTTCGGCGGCTCCTGGGGCTCCACGCTGGCGCTGGCCTACGCACAGGCCCACCCCGAGCGCGCGACCGGCGTGATCGTGCGCGGTGTGTATCTGGGCCGCGCCGAGGAGAACGCCTGGTTCGCCGAGGCGGACGGCGGCGCCCGCTGGATCTTCCCGGAACGCTGGGCGCGCTACGAGGCGCATATTCCGGAGGACGAGCGTGGCGACCTGATTGCGGCGTACTGGAAACGGCTGGACAGCGCAGACCCTGCCACGCGCATTGCCGCGGGCCTCGCCTGGCTGGGGTGGGAAGACCACGCCGCCACGCTGGTGCACGATGTCGATGCGGTCTCCGATGCCGATCCGCTGGATACGCTGGCCAAGGCCCGCATCGAGGCGCACTACTTCCGCCACAACGCATTTCTCGAGCACGGGCAGCTGCTGCGCGACGTCGATCGCATCCGCCATCTGCCCGCGGTGATCGTGCAGGGGCGCTACGACATCATCTGCCCGGCCCGCAGCGCCTGGGACCTGTCCTGCGCCTGGCCGGAAGCCCGGCTGGAGATGGTGCTGTCCGGGCACAGCGCCACCGAGCCGGCCACCACCGATGCGCTGGTCCGCGCGACCGACGCGTTCGCGGACCGTGCCGCGCGTCCGTAGATCCACGCCATGCGTGGATGCCGTTCACCACGCATCGCGCGAAAGGCAGCCGAGCATGGCTCGGCTCTACAGGACAGGCGACCGACGCGTTCGCGGATGGTTAGTAGATCCACGCCATGCGTGGATGGCGTTCGCCACGCATCGCGCGAAAGGCAGCCGAGCATGGCTCGGCTCTACAAGACGGGCGACTGACACCTTTGCGAACGGTTGGTAGATCCACGCCACGCGTGGATGGCGTTGCCCACGCATCGCGCGAAAGGCAGCCGAGCATGGCTCGGCTCTACAGGACAGGCGACCGACGCGTTCGCGGATGGTTAGCAGATCCACGCCATGCGTGGATGGCGTTCGCCACGCATCGCGCGAAAGGCAGCCGAGCATGGCTCGGCTCTACAAGACGGGCGACTGACACCTTTGCGAACGGTTGGTAGATTCACGCCACGCGTGGATGGCGTTGCCCACGCATCGCGCGAAAGGCAGCCGAGCATGGCTCGGCTCTACAGGACAGGCGACTGACACCTTTGCGAACGGTTGGTAGATCCACGCCACGCGTGGATGGCGTTCGCCACGCATCGCGCGCGCCCCTATACCAACGTATATCCGCGCTTACCCACGGGCATCTAGGCCCGGCGCGGCCGCGCGCGGACAATAGCGCCACCGGCCCACACAGGCCCCACCGATGGAGACGCTGATGGACCCCGACCCTGCCGGGCGCACCGCGCCCCCGAGTACCGCCGCCTGTTCCCTGCTGGCGCCCATCGCCGGTCCCTGTCCGCACGCGTGATGGGGGCCCCGGGCGTCGCCTGCCCGGAGTTTCCCATGTCCTACAAGATCCTCTACATCAGCCTGCGCCGCCTGATTGGTGAGCGCGATGTCGCCGGCCTGCGCAGCCGCCTGCTGCAGCACGGCCCGGTGCTGTTCGCCCATGCACTGGCGCTCGGTTCACCGCGGGTCGTCGCCGACGCGCTTTCGCTGCTGCCGATCAGCGAACGCATCACCGTGCTGCGCCACCTGCCCCACCCTCTGCGCGACGCCATGAAGCCGCTGTGCATCGGCGGCAGCCAGCGCCTGCACCTGCAGCCGTGGTCGCCGTCCGTGCTGGCCCTGCGCCGCGCCTGATTCACGCCACTCCGCGACCCGGCAGCCCGGGTCGGCACTTCCGAGGATGACCCATGAGCCTGCTCAACGCCTGGTTCAACGCCTTCCTGCGCAGCCGCCGCGCAGGAAGCCTGTTCCGCCGCCGCGCCTTGCCCGAGGCCGGCTTTGGCCGTGGTGCCGCCCAGGCCGCGCCTTCCGCACTCACCGATGGCCTGCTGACCCTGGCCCGACTCGACGATGCCCGCCTGCTGGCCGCGCTGGATTCGCACAGCGATGGCCTCAGCCCGCAGGAGGCCACCGAGCGCCTGGCCCGTCTCGGGCCCAACGAAGTCGATCACGAAAAGCCGCTGCCGTGGTGGCGCCATCTGTGGCAGTGCTACCGCAATCCGTTCAACCTGCTGCTCAGCGTGCTGGCGGCCGTGTCCTGGTTGACCGAGGACGCCAAGGCCACGGTGGTGATCGCTGCGATGGTGGTGCTCTCCACCCTCATCCGCTTCGTCCAGGAGGGTCGCTCCAACCGCGCCGCCGAACGGCTGAAGGCGCTGGTCGGCAACACCTCCCGGGTCCTGCGCCGCAGCGCGGGCACCGAGGCGGCGGAACTGGCCGACCAGTACTTCGGCGCGCATCTGCACAGCAGGCGTCCCTCGCGCCTGCTCGACCTGCCGATCCGTGCGCTGGTGCCGGGCGACCACATCGTGCTCTCGGCCGGCGACATGATTCCGGCCGACTGCCGCGTGCTGAGCGCCAAGGACCTGTTCGTGGCCCAGGCCGCGATGACCGGCGAGTCGCTGCCGGTGGAGAAATTCGCCAGCCCGGGCGACGCCGAGGCCGGGCTGATGGAACAGGCCAACCTGCTGTTCATGGGCACGAATGTGGTGTCGGGCACGGCCACGGCGGTGGTGCTGGCCACCGGCAACCGCACCTACTTCGGCACGCTGGCCCAGCGCAGCACCGCCACCGAGCGCGCGCCGACCGCGTTCCAGGCCGGGGTGAACAGTGTCAGCTGGCTGCTGATCCGCTTCGCCCTGGTGATGGTGCCGTTCGTGCTGCTCATCAACGGCTGGACCAAGGGCGACTGGACCGAAGCCTTCCTGTTCGCGCTGTCGGTGGCGGTCGGGCTGACCCCGGAAATGCTGCCGATGATCGTCACCTCCACCCTCGCCAAGGGCGCGGTGCTGCTGTCGCGGCAGCGAGTGATCGTCAAGCGCCTCGACGCGATCCAGAACTTCGGTGCGATGGAGGTGCTGTGCACCGACAAGACCGGCACCCTCACCCAGGACCGCATCGCGCTGGAGCGCCACACCGATGTGTTCGGCCAGGACTCGGAGGACGTGCTGAAGTTCGCCTACCTCAACAGCCACTTCCAGACCGGGCTGATCAACCTGCTCGACCGTGCCGTGCTCGAGCACGTGGAGCTGCAGAGCTCGCTGCGCCTGTCGCAGGACTACCGCAAGGTCGACGAGATTCCGTTCGACTTCCAGCGCCGCCGCATGTCGGTGGTGGTGGCCGAACGCGAGGACCACCACGAGCTGATCTGCAAGGGCGCGGTGGAAGAGATGCTGGCGGTGTGCAGCACCGTGCGCGAGGGCGACATCGACCAGCCGCTGGATGCGGCACGGCTGGCACGGGTACGGCAGACCACCGAGGAACTGAACGAACAGGGCCTGCGCGTGGTGGCCGTGGCGATGAAGGAGACCGCGGCCAGCCAGTCGGTGTATTCGCAGGCCGATGAGTGCGGCCTGACCCTGGTCGGCTACGTGGCCTTCCTCGACCCGCCCAAGGAATCGACCGCACAGGCCCTGCAGGCGCTGGCTGCGCATGGGGTGGAGGTCAAGGTCTTCACCGGCGACAACGAACTGGTCACCGCCCGCGTCTGCGCCCAGGTCGGTCTGGAGGTCGATGCCATCGTGACCGGGCCGCAGATCGAACGCATGGACGATGCTTCGCTCGCGCAGGCCCTGCAGCAGCACCGGGTGTTCGCCCGCCTGACGCCGCTGCACAAGGAGCGGCTGGTGCGCTGCCTGCGCGCGCAGGGCAAGGTGGTCGGCTTCCTCGGCGATGGCATCAACGATGCCCCCGCCCTGCGCGCGGCAGACATCGGCATCAGCGTGGACAGCGCGGTGGACATCGCCAAGGAAGCGGCCGACATCATCCTGCTGGAGAAGAGCCTGATGGTGCTGGAGGACGGCGTCATCCAGGGCCGGCGCACGTTCTGCAACATGCTCAAGTACATCCGCATGACCGCCAGTTCCAACTTCGGCAACGTGTTCTCGGTGCTGGTTGCTTCGGCGTTCCTGCCCTTCCTGCCGATGCTGCCGCTGCAGCTGCTGGTGCAGAACCTGCTGTACGACATCTCGCAGATCGCCATCCCGTTCGACAACGTGGACGAGGAACTGGTGCGCCAGCCGTTGAAGTGGAACCCGGCCGACATCGGGCGCTTCATGGTGTTCTTCGGGCCGATCAGCTCGATCTTCGACCTGTGCTGTTTCGCGCTGATGTGGCATGTGTTCGACGCGCGCACGGTGGCCGACCAGAGCCTGTTCCAGTCCGGCTGGTTCGTGGTCGGCCTGCTCACCCAGACCCTGATCGTGCACATGATCCGCACGCCCAAGGTGCCGTTCCTGCAGAGCATCGCCGCGCCGGCCCTGCTGCTGATGACCGCAGCGATCATGGCCATCGGCGTGCTGCTGCCGATGAGCCCGCTGGCCGGCTACTTCAAGCTGCAGCCCCTGCCGTTGGGTTACTGGCCGTTCCTGGTGGCGATCCTGTTCGGCTATGCGGTGCTGACCACGGCGATGAAGCGGCTCTACATCCGCCGCTACGGGTGGCAGTGATGCTGGGCCTGCAGGTGAACCTGCCGCCGTTCAACGCCGGTGCGACGCTGGGCTCGCTGCTGAGCCTGACCGTGGCCTTCGTGCTCGGCGCGGCGATCGGGCTGGAGCGGCAGCTGCGCCAGCGCACCGCCGGACTGCGCACCAACACGCTGGTGGCGGTGGGTGCGGCGGTGTTCGTCGATCTGGCGGTGCGTTTCCACGATCTGTACGGCGGGCCGCCCTCGCCGCTGCACGTGGTCGCCTACGTGATCTCCGGCGTCGGTTTCCTCGGCGCCGGCGCGATCATGAAGGACGGTGCGCAGGTCTCGGGCCTGAACACCGCGGCCACGCTGTGGGGCTCGGCAGCGGTCGGTGCCTGTGCCGGCGTCAAGCTGCTGCCGGAAGCGGTGATGGCGGCCGTGTTCGTGCTGGCCGCCAACACCCTGCTGCGGCCGGTGGTCAACCGCATCCAGCGGCAGCCGCTGGCGCAGGGTTTCAGCGAGGCGACGTATGCAATCAACGTGGTCTGCCAGCGCGAACAGCAGGCCGAGGTGCTGGACCGGCTGCTGCTGCTGCTCGAGCAGGCGCAGTACCCGGTGCGTGCGGTGGACCAGCGGCCATTCGGCGAACGCGACGTGGAGATCGAGGCGGTGCTGTATGCCACCTCGGTCGACGCCGCGGAACTGGATGCGGTGCTGGAGAACCTGGCCGGCACGCCGGGCGTGTTGCAGGGGTTCTGGAATGCCAGCCTCGAAGAATGATCCACCCCGGTACTGCCGGCATGTTCGCACCCCGGTAGTGCCGGCCGCTGGCCGGCATTGCCCACCAAGGTGGGCATCTACCAGACCCGCCGCTTATCATCCCCCCACCACCCGCCAGGGAGCTGTTCCCGATGCCGTCGCTGTCGCCCCGCCGCCCGCTGGCGCTGCTCGCCCTGATCGTGGTGATGGCGGCGATCTTCCTGCTCGACACCGTCACCGACTATGCCGTGGCCGCCGCCTGCTTTTACGCAGCGGTCATCCTCGCCGCCTCGCGGTTGATGGCCCCGCGCGGCCTGCTCATCCTGGCGGCCGCCTGCATCGCGCTCACCGGCCTGAGCTTCTTCCTGACCCGTTTCGGCACCTATCGCATCGGCCTGGTCAACTCGACCATCGGCATGCTGGTCATCGGCATCACCACCTGGCTGGTGCTGAAAATGGAGGCGGCCAAGGCGGCCGTGCAGGAAGCCCAGGCGCGCCTGCTGCGGGTGGCCCGCGCTTCCACGGTGGGCGAATTGACCACTTCGATCGCCCATGAAGTGAACCAGCCACTGGCCGCCATCGCCAGCAGCGCCGAGGCCAGCCAGCGCTGGTTGGCGCAATCGCCCGCCAATGTCGACAAGGCGCTTCAGGCCATCGCCCGCATCCTGTCCGATGCGCACCGCGCCAGTGACGTGATTGCCAGGATCCGCGGCCTGACCCAGGGCGCCGCGCCCGAACGCCGCGCCTTCGATCTGAACCAGGCCGTGCAGGACATGCTGGCCCTGTCACGCAATGAACTGGACCAGCACCAGGTGGATGTGGCGCTGCTGCTCGATGCGGACCTGCCGCCGGTCTTCGCCGATCCCGTGCAGGTGCAGCAGGTGATCGGCAACCTGCTGCTGAACGCGGTCGACGCGATGGCCCTGCTGCCGCCTGCCGAGCGGCGTGTTGCGCTGGCGACGGCGCGCGATGGCCGCGGCCAGGTCAGCCTGAGCGTGCGCGACCGTGGCGTCGGCCTGCCCAGCGAGCAGCCGGACCGCGTCTTCGATGCGTTCTGGACCACCAAGGCCCATGGCCTCGGCCTGGGCCTCAGCCTGAGCCGTTCGATGATCGAGGCCAACGGTGGCCGCATCCGCGCCGAGCGCCCGGCCGGCGGCGGCGCCTGTTTCGTGTTCGAACTGCCGGCCGCCGGCAAGGATGACCATGCGTAAGCCACTCACACCGCCAGCCGAGCTGGCGCCCATCGTCTACGTCGTCGACGACGACGCGTCCGTGCGCGCGGCACTGGAGGACCTGCTGGCCTCGATGGGGCTGCAGGTGCGCGCCTTCGCCTCCACCCAGGCCTTCCTCGACCACCCGCGCGACGATGTCCCGGCCTGCCTGGTGCTGGATGTGCGCATGCCCGGCCAGAGCGGCCTGGACTTCCACCGCAGCATGGCGGACCTGGGCCTGCAGCTGCCGGTGGTGTTCATTACCGGCCACGGCGACATCGCCATGGGCGTCAACGCGATCAAGGCCGGCGCCATCGAGTTCCTGACCAAACCCTTCCGCGACCAGGAGCTGCTCGACGCGATCCACAAGGGCATCACCCTGGATCGCGAGCGCCGCCGCGAAGGCGAGGCGCTGGGCGAGCTGCAGGCACGCTGGCACACCCTCAGCATGGGCGAGCGCGAGGTGGTCGACGGCGTGGTGCGCGGCCGCCTCAACAAGCAGATCGCCGCCGACCTCGGCGTCAGTGAGATCACGGTGAAGGTCCGGCGTGCGCAGGTGATGCGCAAGATGGAGGCGCGCACGCTCGTCGACCTGGTGCGCATGTATGACCGCCTGCAGGCTGCTGCGCCATGAACGCCTACGTGGCCCTGCTGCGTGCGGTGAACGTGGGCGGTACCGGCAAGCTGCCCATGGCCGAACTGGTGGCGATGTGCATGGACGCCGGCTTCGGCGAGGTGCGCACCTACATCGCCAGCGGCAACGTGGTGTTCCGCAGCAGCGCGGACGAGGTGACGGTACGCGATGCCCTGGCGGCGCGACTGCAGGCCTACGCCGGCAGACCGGTGGGCGTGCTGGTGCGCAGCGCCGCGGAGATGGCCGAGGTGACCGCACGCAATCCGTTCGCGCAGGCGGCCGGCAATCGCGTGGTGGCGCTGTTCGTCGATGGCCCGCTGCCCAGCGACCCGCTGCAGGGCGTGGCAGGCCTGAACGGCGAACAGCTGGCGCTGGGGCCACGCGCACTGTACGTGCACTACGGCGACGGCATGGCCGATTCGAAGCTGCGCATTCCCTGCGCGGCCCACGGCACCGCGCGCAACCTCAACACCGTCACCAAGCTGGCGATGATGGCGGCCAGGCTGGCCTGAGCGCTGTTCCCGCCGGCAGGGCTACGCCGTTCGCCGCTGCATCCGCGTATCGACCAGGCCCACCAGCAGCAGCACCACGCTGGTGAGCCAACCGGCGGCCAGCAGATGGGTCATCGGCAGCAGCGGGCCCATCACCAGCAGCAGGACGGCGCCCAGCAGGTGCGAGCGCGGCATCCGCCCATACACCACGCGCTTGTACAGCGCGCTGCCCAGCAGGTAGATCAGCGGCCCGGCCACCAGCATCGCCGCGTGCGCCAGCGATACGCCTTCCTCCGGCGCGTCCATCACCAGATCGTTGCCAACCGCGGTGGCGATGATGCCGGCGATCAGCAACGCGTGTACGTAGTGGAAGTAGGCGCCGATGCGACCGGGATCGGCAGAGCGGGTGATGGTGTCGGTGGCATCCTGGCTGGACGTGCCGAAGTACAGCCACCACATCGCCAGGGTGCCGGCAAAGGTGGCCAGCACCGCCGACACGATGTCGCCGTTCCAGCTGCCGGCTTCGCTGAGCACGCCGCCGGTCGCCAGCAGCGTTTCGCCCAATGCGACGATGACGAACAGCTGGCAGCGCTCGGCCAGGTGCCCGCCCTCGATCGTCCATTCGCGCGTGTGCGAGCGGCCCAGCCCCGGGAAGGCGAAACCGAACATCGGAGACAGGTACTCGCAGGCCACCGCCAGCGCCCACAGGCCCAGCCGCAGGTTGCCCTCGGCCGCGCCACCCGCCAGCCAGAAGCAGGCCGACACCAGCACCCAGGCCAGCATGCGGCGGAAGTTGGGCGCCAGCGCGTGGTGGCGGCCCACTTCCCACAACACGAACGCGGTGCGCCCCACCTGCATCGTGGCGTAGGCCCCGGCGAACACCCAGGCGCGTTCGCCGAATGCCTCCGGAATGGAAGAGGACATCAAAAGTGCCAGCAGCATGGTGGTGAACAGCAGGCCGCGGATGCGCGGCGCCTGCGGATCGAACCAGTTGCTGACCCAGCACGCGTACTGCCAGCCCAGCCAGACCGCGAACCACAGCACCAGCGTCTGCAGCACGCCGAGCACGCCCAGGTGGTGCAGCAGGTGGTGGCTGAGCTGGGTGACGGCGAAGACGTAGACCAGATCGAAGAACAGCTCTTCGTAGGTCACCCGCGCGTGGTGGCCGTCGCGGCGGCGCAGGGCAGGAACACGGATGCCGGGAACCATGGAAACTCCTGATCGGTGGCCGAGCCAACCATCGCGCTTATTGCAGCCATGAGCAATACGCGAAACGGGAGAAGAAGGGGCCGTGATAGCGTCGTTGCACCTTCACCCGCGACCTTTCCGCATGCGCCTGCTGCCTCTTGCCCTCGCCTTTGCCACCTGCCTGCCGCTGGCCGCCCATGCCGCCGAACCGGCGCTGCCGCAGCTGAAGGCCTACACCGTTGATCCCTCCTGGCTGCAGCCGATCACCCCGCTGCAGATTGCCGACCACACCTGGCAGATCGGTACTGCCAACCTCACCTCGCTGCTGGTGCAGACCCCGCAGGGGGCGGTACTGCTGGACGGCGGCATGCCACAGATGGCCGATCACCTGCTGCACAACCTGCAGCTGCGCGGCGTGGCCCCGGCCGACCTGCGCGTGATCCTGCTCAGCCATGCCCATGCCGACCATGCCGGGTCGGTGGCCGAGCTCAAGCGCCGCACTGGCGCGCGCATAGTGGCCAATGCGGAATCGGCGGTGCTGCTGGCCCGTGGTGGCAGTGATGACCTGCACTTCGGCGATCGTTTCGCCTTCCCGCCGGCCCAGGTCGATCGCATCATCATGGATGGCGAGACCGTCGACGTCGGCGACGTGCGCTTCACCGCGCATTTCGTGCCGGGCCACACCCCGGGCAGCACGGCCTGGACCTGGACGGATACCCGTAACGGCAAGCCGGTGCGCATCGCCTACGCCGACAGCCTGGGTGCGCCGGGCTACACGTTGAAGGACAACCCGCGTTACCCGCATCTGGTCGAGGACTTCCGCCGCAGTTTCGCCACCGTGCGCGCCCTGCCCTGCGACGTGCTGCTGACCCCGCACCCGGGAGCCAGTGGCTGGGACTATGCGGCGGGGGCTGCGGCCGGCGCCAAGGCGGTGACCTGCGGTGCGTATGCGGATGACGCGCAGCAGAAGCTCGACGCAGCCCTGGCCCGGTAGAGTCGAGCTTGCTCGACTGGCCTTTGTAGAGTCGAGCCATGCTCGACTGTTCTGGAGCAGCCGAGCATGGCTCGACTCTACACAAGGCAAGGGCAGCCGAGCATCGCTCGGCTCTACGGAAAGCACAGGCCGCTACGGCACCTCGGCCATCGCGCGCACCCGCACCGGGATCGATTTGGCCGCCGGCGTGCCGCTGATGCGGTCATGGTAGTCCAGCGGCAGCAGCGGATTCAGTTCCGGGTAGTACCCCGCCAGCGCGCCGCGCGGCATCGGATAGTCCAGTACGGTCAGGCCCTCGATGCGCCGTACCACGCCATCGCCGGCGATGGTCTCCAGGCTCACCCGCGCTTCCTTGCCAAGCCCACGTGCCAGCCGGTCCTCGATGTTCATGAACACCACGTTGCGGTCGTTGTAGACGCCACGGTAGCGATCGCTGTAACTGTAGATGGTGGTGTTGTACTGATCGTGCGACCGCACCGTGGCCAGGCGCAGCATGTCAGGGTCGTCCACGATGTCATTCACCTCCAGGCCGGGCATCACCAGGATGTTTGCCTTGCCGGTGTCTGTCGGCCACACCCGACGGCGCGGCGCGATGTCCAGATGAAAGCCATGTGGCTGCTGGATGCGCTCATTGAAGCCGGCGTAGATTTCCGGGTAGACCGCTGCGATCAGTTCGCGGATCGGCGCGTAGTCGTGCATGCAGGACGCCCAGTCCACCCGGCTGTCCGGCAGCGTGGCCATGGCCATGCGACAGACGATCTCCACTTCCGGGAGCACGTGTTCGCTGACCGGCTCGAGCACGCCGCGCGAGGCGCTGACATTGGACATCGCATCTTCGATGGTCACGAACTGCTCGCCGGCCGGCGTGCGGATCCATTCCGAGCGCGCCACCACCGGCAGGATCAGCGCATCTCGGCCATGCACCAGATGGCCACGGTTGAGCTTGGTGGCAATGCCCACGGTCAGCTCCAGCCGCTGCATCGCCTCGTAGGCACGCGGCGTATCGGGCACGGCATGGATGAAATTGCCGCCCAGGCCGATGAACACCTTGGCCTGTCCGTCCAGCATGGCCTGGATGGATTCGACCACGTGATGGCCATTCGCGCGCGGCGGATCGAAGCCGAACACCTCGCGCACCCGGTCCAGGTAGGCCGGCTTGGGCTTCTCGTCGATGCCGACGGTACGGTCGCCCTGCACGTTGGAGTGGCCACGGATGGGGCCGATGCCAGCGCCGCGCTTGCCGAAATTGCCACGCAGCAACAGCAGGTTGGCCACCTGCTGCAGCAGGCGCGAGCCATACTGATGCTGGGTCAGGCCCATGCCGTAGCAGATCACCGTGGCCTGCGAGCGGATGTAGATATCCGCGCAGCGCCGGATCTGCACCTCGGCGATGCCCGACACCCGCACGATCTCGTCCCAGTCCTGCGCCATCACGTCCTCGCGCAGCGCATCCAGGCCCAGGGTGTGCTCGACCAGGAAGGCGTGGTCAAGGACGCTCTCGCCCTGCGCCTCGCGCTCGAACATCACCTTCATGATGCCCTTGATGAAGGCGAGGTCGCCGCCGATGCGGATGTGCACGAACTCGCTGGTGATCTCGGTCGAGCCCAGCGTGGCCATCTGCACGATGTCCTGCGGCTCGGTGAAGCGGATCAGCGCACGCTCGGGCATCGGATTGACCGCCACGATGGGAATGCCGCGTTTGCGCGCTTCCACCAGGTTGCTCATCATCCGCGGCGAATTGGTGCCGGTGTTCTGGCCCATCACGAAGATCGCCTCGGCATGCTCGAAGTCGTCCAGCACGATGGTGCCCTTGCCCACCCCGATCACCGGCGGCAGGCCGCGGCTGGTGGGTTCATGGCACATGTTGGAGCAGTCCGGGAAATTGTTGGTGCCGAACTCACGCACGAAGATCGAGTACAGGAACGCCGCCTCGTTCGGCGTGCGCCCGGAAGTGTAGAACTCGGCCTGGTCGGGATGGTCAAGCGCGCGCAGGTGCTGGCCGATCAGCGCGAAGGCCTCGTCCCAGGTGCACGGCACGTAGTGATCGCTTGCCGCGTCGTAGCGCATCGGCTCGGTCAGCCGCCCCTGCATCTCCAGCCAGTAGTCGCTCTGTTCCATCAGTTCGCTGACGGTGTGTTCGGCGAAGAGCTCACGCGTTACACGGTGCTCGGTCGCCTCCCAGGCCAATGCCTTGGCACCGTTCTCGCAGAACTCGAACTTCCGCCGATGGTCGGCGTCGGGAAAGGCGCAGCTGGGGCACTTGAAGCCGCCCGGCTGGTTCATCGCCAGCAGCGCCTTGGAGCCCTTGCCGACCACGCTCTGCTGCAGCAGCACTTTGGCCGTCGCCCCGGCCGCACCCCAGCCACCGGCCGGTTGGGTGTAGGAGGTGTATCGCGGCGGCTTCTGTTCGGACATGGCTCGGCAACCTGGTAGCGCGCAAGGAACCGGGGCCAGTCAAGCACGACCACGGCCGTCGCGCCATCACCCGGTTGAGGGGCGCCAGCCTGCCACGGCAACAGTTACAACGGCGTCTTCCCGTGACCGCTGCGCTATCCTGCAACGGTAGATGGCCTTCGTGCTCCACCCAGGACGTACTGCATGCCCGCATCGACCCCGCCTTCTCCGCCGCCTGCCGGTACTGCGTTGCGCACCCTGCAGCGCTGGCGTGAAACGGGGCAGGACGAACGGGTCGACCTCATCGCCGAGGAAGTACCGGTGGCCATGCGCTACAACGGCGCGGCCTTCGCGGTGATGATGGCCACGCCCTGCGACCTGGAGGACTTCGCGATGGGCTTCTCGCTCAGCGAGGGCCTGGTCGCGCGCCCGGAGCAGCTGCTGGCCATCGAGGTGCAGGTGCAACTGGAAGGCATCGAACTGAAGATGACCGTTGCCGCCGACGCGCCCGGTGCGGCGCTGGACCCGTCCGACGGTCGTCTGCTGCCGGGCCGGGGCGGGTGCGGCCTGTGCGGCTCGCGGCAGCTGGAGGACGTGCTGCGACCGCTGCCGCCGGTAGGTGATCGCCGCGCGTACTCACCCATTGCACTGCAACGCGCCCTGGCCGGCCTGGCCCAGCACCAGCCGATGAATGCCGTCAGTGGTTCCACACACGCCGCTGCCTGGGCCGATGCCGGTGGCCGCATCGGCTGGGTACGCGAGGATGTCGGCCGCCACAACGCGTTGGACAAGCTGATCGGCGCGTTGCACCACAACGGACACAGCAGCGAAGGCGGCCTGCTGGTCATTTCCAGCCGCGCCAGCTACGAGATGGTCAGCAAGGCGGCGCGCGCCGGTGCCAGCGTGCTGGCGGCAGTCTCGGCGCCCACGGCGCTGGCCATCGACCTGGCCCGCAACGCCGACCTGTGCCTGGTGGGGTTCGCCCGCGATGGCGGGTTCAATGTGTATACCCACCCCGAGCGGTTGCAGGCCGGGTAGAGCCGACTGGGTACAGTCGACTGTCAGTCGACTGCTGTTCCACGGACCGCCCGAAAACCCCGCGCTTCGCGCGATAGTCGAATGACAGTCGACTCTACCCGTCGGTCTTGCCTGGTTGCCCGCAGGCCTCAGCGCAGCGCGATCTTCGGGAAGTCCACCGGCACGTCGAACGCCACGTTGACGTAGTTGGTGAACAGGTTGAGCGCCACGTGGGCAAGGATCTCGACGATCAGCTCATCGTCGAAGCCGGCGTCGCGCAGCGCCTGCACGTCGGCGTCGCCGATCTGCGCGCGGTTCTCCACCACCTTCAGGGCGAAGGCGAGTGCAGCGGCGGTGGCCGGGTCGCTGGACTGACCGACCTGGGCGGCAGCCATCTGCTCGCTGCTGGCGCCGGCCTTGCGGCCCAGTGCGGTGTGCGCGGCCAGGCAGTACTCGCAGGCATTGCGGTTGGCGATGGCGACGGCGATCTGCTCACCCAGCAGCGGCGAGACGCGGCCGCCACCGAGGGCGCCAAACGAGCCCCACATGCTGGCCAGGGCGGCTGGCGAGTTGGCCACGGCGCGGAACATGGCCGGGGTGGCGCCGAAGGCGGCGTGGACCTGGCCCAGCAGGGCCTGGCGGTCAGGGGTGGTGGTGGCAGCGTCGATCAGGGCGATACGGGACATGGCGGTTTCCTTCGGTAACGCGTCCGGGATTGGACGATGGGGTCATCGTAGGTAGACTCGCAGGACGAATCCCCCACATTTGTCCGCATCGGTTATCCATTCGTCCATGGACACTCCCCCAGACCGTCTGTCCGCCCTGCTCGAGCGCTTCCGCGTGCAGGCCGCGCTGTTCCACTCCGGCCCCCTGTGCGGGCGCCATGAGTTCGCCCCGCAGCCGGGCCGCGCGTTCCTGCACATCCTGCGCAAGGGTGAGATGGAAGTGCGCCATGCCGAGGCGGGCCTGCCCTCCCGCCTGCGGATCGACCAGCCCAGCCTGCTGCTGTACCCGCAGCCGCTGCAGCACACCTTCCTCAACGCACCGCTGGATGGCCCGGATTTCACCTGTGCCACGCTGGATTTCGATGGGGGCGCGCGCAACCCGGTGGTGCAGTCGCTGCCGCCGGTGATGGTGGTGCCGCTGGCCGACATCGGCGAGCTGGATGGCACCCTGCAGCTGCTGTTCGGCGAGGCCGACCGCCAGCGCTGCGGCTCAAGGCTGCTGACCAACCGGCTGTTCGAAGTGGTACTGATCCAGGTGCTGCGCTGGGTGGTCGACCACCCGGATGCGGCCGGGGTCAGCCATGGCCTGATGCGCGGCTTGTCCGATGCACGCCTGGCCCGCACCCTGGTCGCGCTGCACCAGGCACCGCAGGAGGAATGGACGCTGCCGCGGATGGCGGCGATCGCCGGGCTCTCGCGCAGCGCGTTCGCGGCGGTGTTCAAGGAGCTGATGCAGACCACCCCGGCCAGCTATCTGCTGGACTGGCGGCTGAGCCTGGCCTGCGCGCAGCTGCGAGCGGGCGCGCCGGTGAAGCAGGTTGCGGTGGAGGTCGGTTTTGCCGATACCGCGTCGTTGTCGAAGGCGTTCCGCAAGCGGATGGGGGTATCGCCCCGGGCGTGGCTGGCGCAGGCCGCGCCCATGTAGAGTCGAGCCATGCCCGACAACCGCTTATGTAGAGTCGAGCCGTGCTCGACAACCGCTTAAGTAGAGTCGAGCCGTGCTCGACTGTTTCTGCAAACAGCAGCCGAGCATGGCTCGGCTCTACGGACGCGACGGCAGCCGAGCATGGCTCGGCTCTACAAGAGCCAGTTGAGCAAGCTCGACTCTACAGACGCGACGCCAGTCGAGCATGGCTCGACTCTACAAACGGCAGCAGGGGCGCTAGGGCTTGCCGGCCGACAACAACCCGGCAATCCGCTCGGTCACCTGCGCGCGTACTTCGGGATCTAGCTGACCCTCGTACATCGCCTCGTAGATCCACAGCCCATCGGCGGCCAGCCGTGCCACGAAATCATCCAGCGCGGCCGGGTCGGCCACGGCCTTGGCCGGGGGTGACGGCGCCCAGCGCTTCATCACCGGGCCCCACGGGCGTTCGCCCGCTTCCGGGTCCATCGATTCGAGCATGAACATCAACTCGGCCCGGGTCGCGCTCTGCGCCGACACCCGCACGAAGGTCCGATAGCGCTCCAGCGTCGTCGCCTCCTCGGCGCGCTTGCCGAGCAGCGCTTCCATCGACGCCTCCCAGGCCTTCACCAGGTGTTCGTCGATGCCGCGCAGCAGCGCCTCGCGCGAGGGGAAGTGGTACAGCAGGCCACCGCGGGTCAGCTGTGCCTCGGCCGCCACCGATTCAAAGGTGACGGCACCGAGGCCGTCACGGTTGATGACGCTCACGGCGGCGTCGAGGATGCGGTCGCGCTTGCTGGTTCTCATTGCCGTTACTTTACGCGATCACCTGCACCGTCGCGGCCACCCACGCGCCCGCGCAGCACGCGCGCGAGGAACGCTGCACCCGCCGCCAGCACCGCCATGATGACCAGCAGCACGATCTGGTAGCCGCGGTCGTAGGCGGCCACCGCCTGTGCGAACCACGCACCCTGCCCGCCTTCGCGCGCCACGTGCAGTGCCTGGCTGAACCCTTCGCGCGCCGCGGCCGGCATGTCCGCCGCATCGGGCAGGAAGGCGCCGTACATCGCTGCGCCGAGGCTGCCCAGCAGCGCAACTGCCAGCAGCCCGCCGAATTCGTAGGACACCTCTTCCACCGACGAAGCCATGCCCGCACGGTGCGCCGGCACGTTGTTGAGGATGGCGGTGGACGCGACCGAGATCGCCGCGCCCATGCCGACGCCGGTCAGCGCCATGCCCGCCACCACCCAGCCCAGGCCATGCGGGAATCCGAACGCGACCACGGCCACGCCCACCGCGCCGGTGGCCAGGCCACCGCTGATCAGCGGACGCAGGCCGACCCGGTGCAGGATGCTGCCACCCAACAGCGCACTCGGCAGGCTGCCCAACGCCGCCACCGAGACCAGCAGGCCGGCCTGCAGCGGACTGAAGCCGGCGACCAGCTGGAAGCGCTGGGTGGTGACCAGCTGCAGGCCGGCCAGGGCGAACAGGGTGAACACCGCCGACAGCGTGCCGGCGAGGAAGGCGGGATTGCGGAAGATCGCGAAGTCCAGCAGCGGATACGGCAGGCGCTGCTGGCGACGCGCGAAGGCCACCGCGCTGACCAGCGCCAGCAGCAATGCACCGGCACCCAGTGAATACGAGGGCGGCGTGGCGATCAGCGACTTGATCGCCAGCACCAGGCCGGACAGTGCCGCCAGCGCCAGCAGCGAGGACAGCAGATCCCACGGGCGCGAAGTATCGCGCTGGCCTTCGGGGGCCAGCAGCAACGTTGCAATGAACGCCACCAGCACCACGGGCACGTTGACCAGGAACACCGAACCCCACCAGAAGTGCTGCAGCAGCAGGCCACCGATGATCGGGCCGAGCGCCGCACCGACGATCGCCACCGAGCCCCAGATCGCGATGGCGATGTTGCGCTCACGCTCCTCGTGGAAACTCAGGCCGATGAGTGCCAGGGTGGCCGGCATCATCGCCGCCGCGCCTACCGCCAGGAAGGCACGCGCGCCGATCAGCTGGGCAGGTGTGGCCGAGAATGCGGCTGCCAGCGAGGCGATGCCGAACACCACCAGCCCGATCAGGAACATGCGGCGATGGCCCAGCCGGTCGCCCAGGGTGCCGGCGCCGAGCAGCAGGCCGGCCATCACCAGCGGGTAAGCGTTGATGATCCACAGCGCCTGCCCGGCGCTGGCCGACAGTTCCTCGGTGAGGGTGGGCAACGCGGTGTACAGCACGGAGTTGTCCAGCGTGACCAGGAGCAGGCCGGCGGCGACGGTGAAGAGCAGCGCCCAGCGACGGGCACGCGACAGGGCCGGAGCACCGGCCAGGGGCTGGGAGAGCGCCATGGAACACACCAGGAGAGGGTATGGGGTGGTCATAACTATACAGGATGTACTGTATAGTTATGAGGGCGAGCGCTGGCGCGGTTCAGCTTTTGCCTTTGTAGAGTCGAGCCATGCTCGACTGTCTCTGGAGCAGCCGAGCATGGCTCGGCTCTACATAAGCGACGGCAGTCGAGCATGGGCTCGGCTCTACAAAAGCCGGTTACCGGCAGCCTTCCGGCAAGGCGGCGATGGCCGCGACGACCGCCCCCTGCATGCCCTGCCCCACGGCCATGTCCAGCTCGCCACCAGTACTGCCGTGCTGGCGTTGCAGCTCGCTCTCGCAGGCACCCCGCACGCGCCTGCGCGCGTTGGACCGCAGCATGCTGCAGCGCCAGTCCCCCGGGCCCAGCGGCAGCACCGAATAGACCACGCTGTTGCAGGCATTGCCTGCACGCTCGACCAGGCTGCGGCCGCCGAAGTCGCGCGGCACGCTGCTGTGCGCCGGGTCGTAATAGCTGTCGGGGAAGCTGCGCGCGTACTCCTCGACGTCCACCTGCAGCGGCATCGCGCCTGAGGCGGGCAACTGGAGCGGTGCACCGCAGTCCGTGCTGTCGGCGCGGTGCTGGATGAACTGGTAGATCGGCCGATCAAGCCGACGGTCCTGCGCGGTCACCGCACTGACCGCACCGAGCACCGGCAGCGCGGCGCGATTGGCCATCCGTGCCAGCACACCAGCCTCGGCCGGCACGCAGCGATCACGCACGGTGGCCGCCAGCAGGAACACCACGTCATCACGGAACGCCCGATCCTCGCGCAGGTGCCGCTCGATGTCGGCCTGCAGCGCGGGCACCGGTGCGGGGAACGCGACGGACGGCGGGCGACCCTGCAATGCCCACCGCTGCCACACCAGCAGCGCGGCACCGGCCAGCAACAACACCGCACCGATCCCCAGCCAGTGCGCGCGCCGCATCAGCTGCCGATCGCCGTCAGCGTGGCCGCGTCCGCATCGTAGGACGCGCTGGCGATGTCGGCCTCGAAGCGCTTGATCCGCAGGTGCCCCGACAGCCGATAGGCATCCCACAGATTGCCGAGTGCAATCGGCTTGGCCAGGGTCACGTGTATGATCTGGTTCGGTGGCGGTGGCGGCACGTGGATGCAGGCGCCGTAGAACGGCACGAACAGCAGTTCGTTCACCGCACCGGCATCATCCATGCCCAACGGCACCACATAGCCGTCCAGGTCGACCTCGCGACCGTCCACGTCATCGACGACGGCAGCGGAGCCGAACTGCTGCGCGCGATCGGGGCTGGAGTGGTCGATGGCCGGGCCCGGCGGCGTGCCCGAGCCCGTGTCATCCATCAGCCCACCGACGCCGGACATCGCGCCCATGCCGCCGCTGCGGTCGATGCCGATCTGCGGCGGCGGACGCAGGAACGCATCGTCCTCCGGCATCAACGCATTCCAGGCAGTGATCGCGCCCTCCGCAGGCGCGGCCTTGTCCGCCGTGCTCACGGCATCGGATGTCGCCGTGGCGGCTGCAGGTTCGGCCGCCGCGTCGGGCACATCGCCACCGGGCCGGCTGCAACCGGCCAACACCATCAGCACCAGGACACAGGCGTTACGGTTCATAGGGTCTCAACTCGGGGTCTGCCATGGTGTAGGCCGAACCGGCCAGGTCGTCGTCCACGCGCTCGGCGCGCAGCGTGCCGGCGAGGAAGAACGGCGAGTACATGTCCGGCATGTCGATCGGCCGCGACAACCGCACGTGCACGATCTGGTTCGGGGGTGGCGGCGGCACGTGGATGCAGGCGCCGTAGTACGGCACGAACAGGAACTCGGTCAGGCGGCCATCGCTGGCATTGGCCAGCGGCACCACGTAACCGGGCAGGCGCACGGCGCGGTCCAGCACCGTATCCACCGTGCGGAAGGTGCCGAACTGGGCCATGCGCCGGTTGCCGTTGTGCTTCACTTCCGGCCCGTCACCGCGCTCCAGTGCGGCCAGTTCGTCGGCGGGCATCATCTGCAGCCAGTCCAGCTCCTGCTCGGCGGCCGCTTGGGTTGCAGCACCGTCCTGCACAGGCGATGGTGGCAGGGCCTGCACGCCGGTATCCACCGGACGCTCGCAGCCGGCCAACAGAAGGATCACGGCAAGGGAAAGCCACGCACGCATCGCTCAGGCTCCTGCCGACAGGCCGTCGGCCAGGGTGCGCCGATAGGCCAGCAAGGCCGGCACCATTCCGGCTACCGCACTCAGCACCAGCACCCCGCCCACCCACGCCAGCTCGCGCAGATCCGGCCAGACATGGGTGATCGACAGACCGAAGTTGGCCAGCGCCCAGCCACGCCCTGCCAGGCTCGCGGCCACCAGCACGGCCAGCGCCAGCACGCAGGCCATGCCACTGGTCGCCACCGCCTCCAGCACCAGCAGGCCGGCGATGTAGCGTGGTCGCGCTCCGGTGGCACGCAGCACCGCCATCTCGCGGCGTCGCTCCTGCAGGGTCGACACCAGCAGCGCCACCAGCGAGACCAGCCCCAGCAGCACGACCATCGCACTGATCAGCTGCAGCGCCCGCTCGGCCGTGCCCAGCGACTGCCACAGCTGCTGCAGGGTCACGCCGGGCAGGATCGCCAGCAGTGCCTCGTCGGGGTAGTCATTGATCGCGCGCTGCACCGAGAACGTGGCGATGCGCGAATTCAGGCCGAGCATGAAGGCGGTGATGCTGGTCGGAGTCAGGTCCAGGTGCCGCGCCTCCTCGGCGCTGACCTTGTGCCCGCGCAGCTGCACGCCCGAACGCCAATCCACATGGATGGCCTCGATCGCAGGCAACGACACCAGCACCGACGAATCCACCGGCGTTCCGGTCCGCTGCAGCACGCCGCTGATGCGGAATGGCTTGTCGGCATGCTTGGCCAGTGTCACCGCAGCAGTGCCATGAGCGAGCACCATCTCATCGCCCACCTGCACGCCCTGCGCGCGGGCGACATCGGCGCCGACCACCGCATCGTACAGATCATCGAAGGGCTTGCCCCCGGCGAAGGCCAACGTGTGCCCCGCACCGTAGCGGTAATGCTCGAAATAGCCACCGGTGGTGCCGATCACCCGGTAGCCGCGCCAGGAATCACCCAACGACAGCGGCACCGCCCACTTCACCTGCGGCAGTGTCGACAGTTCCTGGTAGGACTGCCAGGACACGTTGTTGGTCGGGTCGCCGATATGGAACACCGAGTACAGCAGCAGGTTCACCGGCCCCGAGCGCGCGCCGACGATCAGATCGGTGCCCGAAACGGTGCTGGCGAAACCCTCATGCGCCTGCACGCGCACGCGCTCCACGCCCAGCAGCAGGGTCACGCTGAGGGTGATGACCAGGACGGTCAAGGACACGCTCAGCGCACGGCTGCGCAGGCTGGCCCAGGCAAGTTCAAACATGGGCGGCTCCGGCGTGGTTGATGTCCTGCAGCTGCACGACGCGGTCGAACAGCGGTTGCAGGCTGTCGTCATGGCTGACCACCACCGCGGTGGTACCGGCCGCGGCACATTGCGCGGCCATCAGCCGCAGGAAGGCGGTGGCCGCTTCGCGGTCCAGGGCCGAGGTCGGCTCATCGGCGAGCAGCACGGCCGGGCGACCGATCAACGCGCGCGCCGCCGCCACGCGCTGCTGCTGGCCGACGCTGAGGGTGCCGGCCCGGCGTTGCAGCAGGTCCGGGTCCAGGTGCAGGGCCTGCAGCAGGCGGAGGATTTCATCATCCAGCGGCCGACCGACCCGAGCGCTGCGCGCGGGCGCGAAGCGCAGGCCCAGCGCGATGTTGTCGCGCACGCTGAGGAAGGGCAGCAGGTTGAACTGCTGGAAGATCACGCCGAGATGATCGGCGCGGAAGCGGTCGCGCGCCGCCGGCTTCAGTGTGTGCACGGCCGTGCCGGCCACGCTCACCTCGCCCTGTTCGGGGCGCAGCACACCGGCCAGCAGGCCCAGCAGGGTGCTCTTGCCCGACCCGCTGGCGCCGCGCAGCAGCACGCTGCTGCCGGCGGCGATGCGAAGCTGCGGAATATCCAGGACGGTGCGTCCGCCATAGCTGAAACGCACCTGCTCCAGCGCGATCACCGCGGCGGTGTTCATGGGGCGAGCACCACGCGCAGGTTGTCAGCGGTCAGCACGGTGCGGCTCTGGCCGGCCGCCGTCGCGCTGTTGACGATGACCTCGTGCAGGTTCGGGAAGGCCTTCGGCAAGGCCAGCACCAGCACGCGCAGCGCGGCCGGGTTGGCGCACTGGTAGCGCAGCTCGGCATTGAAGCCGGCATGCGTATGTTTGGCCGGCGTGCTCGCACTCGCGGGTGCGGCGGCGGCAAAGCCGTCGGCGCGCGCGTCACGTTTCAGCGGCGTGCACTGCGCTGCGGTGGGCAGGGTCAACCAGTCGCCGCGCTTCAGCGTGGCCAGTGCAGCGTCCAGCGCCGCCTGTTCGGTGGCACTGGCTGGCGGCCTTTCGAAATCGAGGATGCCGATGCCCGGCGCCTGCAGGGCCAGTTCAAGGGTGCCCTGGTCCACGGCCAGGTCGACCGTGGCCTGGCCATGCACGTGGGCACCGAGCTGGCGCACGTCGTGTGCGTGCACGGCAGGGGCGGCAAACAACAGGAACAGGAAAACAGAACGCTTCATGGGGGACTCCATCATTGTTACTATGTAACATTATGGACCACATCCCCACGCCGCCCGCAAGGGCACTGCCCCAGCCGCCAGCTTCGGCACGCTGGCACCCCCGTCTCGACCTCGCCGGCGCCTGGCTGTCCCTGGCCTGCGCCGCGCACTGCATCACCCTGCCCCTGCTGCTGGCCTTCGTGCCGGCGGCGATGATGGCCCTGCGCTCGTTCCAGCACCCGGCCCACGGCGCGATGACCGCGCTGCTGGTGATGTCGCGCTGGGAATGGGTGTTTGCCCTGGTCGCCTCCACGGTGGCCATGGCCAGCACCGTGTCGGGCTGGCGTCGCCACCAGCAGTGGCGGCCGCTGCGGCTGGCGGCCTGCGGCGCGGTCGCGCTGCTGGCGTCGTCGCTGTACATGCCGTTGAAGGAATCACTGGTCTGGCACGGCGTGGCGACCGCCTGTGGCGGCGTGTTGCTGGCCACCGCCCACATCCTCAACCGGCGGGCGCTGCACCGCGTGCGCTAACGTCGGGATGCCGGCCAGCGGCCGGCACTACCCGATTTCTCTTTGCGCGCGATGCGCGGGGGGATGCCGGCCAGCGGCCGGCACTACCCGATCTCGGGCCGCGCGCTACGTCCGGTAGTGCCGGCCGCTGGCCGGCAACGCACTCAGAGGAGGTTGGCAGCTACCCGGCGTCGGGGGCCAGACCCTGCGCGTCGCGTTCGCGCAGCAGGCCGGTAGCGCCGCATGCCCGGCGGATGTGGCGTGCGCCAACCAAGATTGGCACCTACCCATTTGCGGCGCGGCGGCTGTGCACCCAGTAATACAGCGTCGGCAGCACCAACAGGGTCAGCAGCATCGCCGACAGCAGGCCGCCGATCACCACCACCGCAAGCGGCTTCTGCGTCTCGGCACCAATAGCGTGCGAGGTGGCCATCGGCAGCAACCCGAACATCGCCAGCAGCGCGGTCATCAGCACCGTGCGCAGGCGCTGCAGCGAACCCTGCACCACCGACTGCAGCAGGTCCATGCCCTGCTCGCGCAGCTGCGCGAACCGGCTGAGCATGACTACGCCGTTCAATACCGCCTGCCCGAACAACGCGATGAAGCCGATCGCCGCCGACACCGACAACGGAATGCCGGTCAACCACAGGGCGAGGATGCCGCCGATCATCGCCAGCGGCACGTTTGCCAGGATCAGCGCTGCACTACTGATGTCCTTGAACGCATCGAACAGCAGCACGAAGATGATCAGCACCGACAGCGGGATCACCCAGCCCAGCCGCTTCATCGCGCGCTGCTGGTTCTCGAACTCACCCGACCACTCCAGGCGGTAGCCCTCGGGCAGCTTCACGCTGGCACCCACCCGCGAACGCATGTCGGCCACCACGCTGCCCATGTCACGGCCGGCGATGAAGATGCTCACCGCCTTCACCCGCTGTGCGTTTTCGCGCGAGATGTTGATCGCACCGCTGGCCATGTGGAAATCGGCGACATCGGACAGGGTCACGGTATGCCCATCGCCGATCCCCACCGGTACCATGCGCAGGCGCTGCAGGTCACGGTCGGCATCGTCAAGGCGCAGGGTGATCGGGAACTTGCGGTCGCCTTCCCACAGCTCGCCCACTTCGCGCCCGCCCAGAGCCGTTTCGATCACCTCATCGATGTCACGCACGTTCAGGCCATAGCGTGCGGCACGGTCACGATCGATCTGCACCTGCAGCTGCGGCAGCGAGCCATCGCGGTCGATGAAGGCGCTCTCCACGCCATCCACGCCGCGCACCTGGCCGAGGATGGCCTGGGCTTCCCGGTTCAGCACATCCAGGTCGGCACCGCTGACCTTGATGACGACCTGGCCCTTGATCTGCGAGATGCTCTCCAGGATGTTGTCGCGCACCGGCTGCGAGATCGAGAACTCCGGTCCCGGAATGCGCTGCTCCAGGGTGCGCTGCAGGTCGGCGATCAGCTGCCGCTTGTCCACGCCCTTCGGCCATTCCTTCTCCGGCTTCAACGCCACCAGCGCCTCGATCTGGTTCGCGCCCTTGGCATCGGAGCCGTCCTCGGGACGGCCCAGCTTGGCCACCACCGTGGAGACCTGCGGATAGGTGTTCACCAGTTCCCGGATGCGCCGCGACTGCTGCTGCGCCTCGGCGAGGCTGGTGCTGGGGTCGAGTGTGGCGGTCAGCCAGATCGAGCCCTCATCCAGCTCCGGCAGGAACTCCGAACCCAAGCGCGTGCCCAGCGCCAGCGTACCGACCAGCAACGCAACTGCGGTCAGCACCACCGCCCGCGGGCGGGCCAGCGCACGCTCCAGCACCGGCTGGTACCAGCCGGTCAGGCGGTCCATCAGCGGGTTCTCACCGCGCATGCGGTCACGCCGCAGCCACCAGTAGCAGAACAGCGGCACCACGGTCAGCGCCAGGATCAGCGCGCCGATCAGGGCCGAGGTCACCGAATAGGCCATCGGCGCGAACATCCGGCCTTCCTGCCGCTGCAGGGTGAAGATCGGAATATGCGCGGCGATGATGATCAGCATCGAGAAGAACGTCGGCCGCCCCACTTCCGAGGCCGCCGACAGCACGGTGGAGAACCGTGTCTTCCGGTCTGCCGTACGCGGTAGCGCCGACAGGCGCGAAACGATGTGCTCGGTGACGATCACTGCACCGTCGATGATGATGCCGAAGTCCATCGCCCCCAGCGACAGCAGGTTGGCCGGCACGCCCCATAGGTGCAGGCCGAGGAACGTCGACAGCAGGGCCAGCGGCATCATCGCCGCCACGATCAGCGCGGCGCGGGCGTTGTAAAGGAACAGCCACAGCACCAGGAACACCAGCACCGCACCTTCCAGCAGGTTGCGGAACACCGTCTTCAGCGTGGTCGAGACCAGCCAGGAGCGGTCGTAGAACGGCTCGATGCTGACGCCTGCCGGCAGCTGGTTGGCTTCGATCTCGGCCACGCGCGCATGCAGGGCGTCGAGCACATCGGACGGATTCTCGCCCTTGCGCATCAGCACCATGCCGAACACCGCGTCATCGTTGTCGTCCTGGCCGACCAGGCCCTGCCGCGGAAGGCCGGTATCGGCGATGCTGGCCAGGTCGCGCACCAGCACCGGCGTGCCACCCTTCTGCGCGACCACCACGCTGCCGATGTCGGCCGGGGAACGCATCAGGCCGACGCCACGGATCAGGAACTGCTGCTGGCCACGCTCCACGTAGCCGCCACCGGCGTTGGAGCTGCCTTTTTCCAGTGCTTCGGAAAACTCACTCAGGCTGATGCCGCGGTCACGCAGCTTGTCCAGGTCGGGCTTGACCTGGAACGTGCGCGCATAGCCGCCGAAGCTGATCACATCAGCCACGCCCGGCACGGTGCGCAGGCCACGTTCCATCACCCACTCCTGCACGGTGCGCAGTTCGGTGGGGCTCATGTGCGGGGCCTTCAGCACGTAGCGGTAGATCTCGCCCACCGCCGAACTCATCGCCTCCAGTTCGGGCGTCACGCCCCCGGGCAGGTCCACGCCCTGCAGGCGTTCCATCACCTGCTGGCGCGCGAAGTAGTCATCGGCCTTGTCGTCGAAGGTCAGGATGATCATCGACAGGCCGAACTGCGTATGCGAGAACACCCGCACCGAGTGCGGGATGCCCGACAGGGCCACTTCCAGCGGCATGGTCACTTCGCGCTCGACCTCCTCGGCGGCGCGCCCCGGATGCAGCGAGACCACGGTCACCTGGGTGTCGGACACATCGGGGAAGGCTTCCACCGGCAGCACGCGGAACGCGGCGATGCCGGCGCCGATGAACAGCAGCAGCGCCAGCATCACCATCAGCGGCTGGCGCAGGCAGTAGGCAATCAGGCGATCGATCATGGTGCGGCATGCCCCTTGGCGGGAGCGGCAGCTGCGGAGGCCGCCGTCGCCGGGGCCGGTGCCGGTGCGCTGTCCACCAGCTGCTGCAGCAGCAGGCCGCCCTCGACCACCACGCGGCTGCCGGCCGCCAGCCCTTCGCGCACCCACAGGCGCCCGTCACCCAGCTCCTCGGCCTGCACGGCGCGACGCGCGTAGTGGCCCTTGCCTTCGTCCACGAACACCACCTGCTTGCCATCGATCAGCAGTACGGCAGCATCCGGCAGCGACACGCCGCCCTGCGCCGGCAGCGCCACCTGGGCGCGCACGTACTGGCCGGCCTTGAAGCTGCGGCCGTGGTTGTCCAGTTCGGCACGCGCCTGCACCACGCGGCGCTCGCTGTCGACGAAGTCATCCACATGCTGCAGGGTCGCCTGCAGCGTGCTGCCATCGGCAGCCGGCACCTGCACCTGCAGGCCGGCCTGCAGGCGCCCGGCCAGGCTCTCGGGAATGTCCAGCAACAGCCACAGGCGGTCGGGATCACCGATCACCGCCAGCGGCTGCTCGCCATCGGGGCCCACGTTCATGCCCGGGCTCATCCGCCGTTCCACCAGCACGCCGTCGATGGGCGCGCGCAGCGGCAGGCGCTGGTCCACGCGGTTGCCATTGCCATTGCCATAGGCGGTGGCGAACGCAGCGGCGCGTGCATGGTCGGCCTGGCTGCCGGCGAAATGTGCTGCGGCCTCGTCCAGTTCGCGGCCCGAGGCCACGCCGGCGGCATGCAGTTCGCGGGTGCGCTCCAGTTCGCGGCGGGCCTGCTGCAGCTCGGCGCGCCCGCGCACGCCTTCGGCCTGCGCCTGGCCGAACTCCGGCGAGGTGATCCAGGCAATCACCTGCCCCGCCTTGACCTTCTGCCCCGGCTGCGCCTCGATGCGCGAGACCTGGCCCGGCAACGGCGCGCGCAGCGCACTGGAGCGGGTCTCGTCCCAGACCACGCGGCCCGGCAGCTGCAGCGATGCACTGGCGCCCTCGCTCACCGCCTCGCTGCGCAGTACGTCCAGCTGGCGGCTGTCGGCCGGGAACTGGATCTGCCCGGCACTGACCACCGGCGCGCCATCGGCATAGGTGGCCGGTTCACGCCCGCAGCCGGACAGCAGGGCCAGCGCGAGCAGCGCAGGCAGCAGTGCGCGGCGCGCACGCGGTTGAGTGGCGGCATGCGGGTTCACAGGGTCTCTCCTTCGGCTACGGACGTGGCGGCGCTCCAGCGCGCCAGTGCAATGGCGTGGTCGGCACGCGCCTGGATCAGCGCGGCTTCGAACTCGCGCCAGCTGCGGCGCGCATCCAACAGGTCGGTCAGGCTGGCGGCACCCCGGCGATAGGCCAGTTCGATGCCCTGCACGGCCTTGCGTGCACTGTCGGCCTGCAGTCCCTCGTAATCCCGGCGGCGCTGCGCGGCGGCTTCGGCGCCGGCCTGCAGCTGGTCCAGCTCGGCCCAGGTCTGGCGCTGCAGCGCATGCAGTTCCAGTGCGGCGGCATCGCGGTCGGCCTCGGCGCGCTGGATACCGCCCTGCGCGCGCGACGGCGCCCCCAGTGGGATCGTCACCGACACACCCCAGGTCACGCCATTGATGTCGGTCGGCTCGCGCTCGGCCTCCACGCCCCACTGGATGTCGCGGCGGCGCTCGCTGCGTGCCAGTGCCACGCCCGCATCGGCCGCGGCCAGGCGCGAACGCGCGGCACGCAGGTCCACCCGCTGCTGCGGATCGGCAGCGCTGCCAGCCGGCTCCCTGCTGGCGTCAGGCCAGGCGTCGTCCGCACTGAGAGAGGCGCTTTCCTCCCTGCCCAGCAGCAGGGCCAGCGTGTGCTGCGCATCGCGCAGGTCCAGCGCCGCGTCGCGGGCCGCATCGGCCACTGCGAGGTCATCCACGGCAAGGCGGGCACGATCCACCGGTGCCATCGCACCGCTGGCGACCTGCCGCTCCGCAGCGGCCATCTGCTCGGCCGAACTGCGGTGGTTGGCCTCGGCGATGTCCCGTACATCCTGCGCGGCCTTCAGCCCGAAATAGGCTTCGTGCAGGGCCACCTGCTGCCGGCGGCGCATGTCCAGCTGTTCCAGCCCGGCCGCCTCCACCAGCGCATCGGCCTGGCGCATGCGCAGCATTCGTTTGCCGCCGCGTTCCCAGGTGAAGCCCAGGCCGACCGTGCTGTCGACGCGCTTGTCCTGCCAGCGGCCGCTGCCGACGCCGTGCTTCGGGCTGATCTTGCTGGTGCCCAGCGACAGTTCCGGTGCAGGCCGCAATGCAGCGGTCAGCGCGTCACCCTGCGCACCGCGCAGTTCCAGCGCCGCCGCGCGCAGGTCAGGGTTGTGCGCATCCATGGCACGTTGCGCGTCCTGCAGGCTGATCGCCCACGCCGCAGGTGCACACGCCAGTGCGGCCAGCAGGGCCGCCGAACGAGGGAGGAAATTCATGCGCGCCACGGTAAGGTGACGCACTTGCGCCAAACTTTCCCGAACCTTGCGCGAAGCTTGCAATGCGAATCCTGTTGATCGAAGACGACGCGGCCCTGGCCGACGGCCTGGTGCGCGCCCTGCAGGGCGCCGGCCATCTGTGTGACCACCTGGCGCAGGGCCTGCTGGCGCCGGCGGCACTCGCTGCTGCGCCGTATGACGTAATGGTGCTGGACCTGTCGCTGCCCGATGTAGACGGCCTCGACCTGCTGTCGCGCCTGCGCGGCCAGGCCATCAGCCTGCCCGTGCTGATCCTCACGGCACGCGATGGCGTGGAGGACCGCATCCTCGGCCTGGACCGCGGTGGCGACGACTACCTGGCCAAACCCTTCGCGCTGGGCGAACTGGAAGCGCGCCTGCGCGCGTTGGCGCGACGCCGCGGCGATGCGCCCGCACAGAAGCGGCTGGGCCGCCTGTGCCTGGACAGCATCCGCCAGGAGGTGCAGGTGGACGGCCAGCGCATCGAGCTGACCGCACGCGAGCTGGCCCTGGTCGATGCGCTGATGCAGCAGCCCGGACGTACGGTGACCAAGCAGCGCCTGTTCGACGCGCTGTACAGCTGGGACCACGAGGCCAACCTCTCCGTGATCGAAGTGCACGTCAGCCGCCTGCGCCGGAAGTTCGAACAGGCCGGCGCGGATGTAGGCATCCGCATGCTGCGTGGCCTCGGCTACCGGCTGGAGGCCATCGATGGTTGAGCGTGTGGCGAGCCTGCGTGGGCTGCTGCTGCGACGGCTGTGGCTGCCGCTGCTGGTGCTTCTGCTGTGCAGTGCGGTGGGCTCGTTCGCGCTGGCGCGCTACTTTGCCGGCCAGGTCTATGACCGCTGGCTGCTGGACTCGGCGATGTCCCTGTCCGAGCTGGTGAAGGAGCAGGATGGTCGCGCGGTGATGGACGTGACGCCGGCCATGTCACGCATGTTCACCTGGGACACGGTGGATGAAGTACATGGCGAAGTGGTCGATGCCAGCGGCGCGCGGCTGTATGGCGATCTGGCCGAGGCACTACCGCGGCCCGCACAGACCGCCGATGACGACGCCGTCTACTACGATGCGCGGCTGCGCGGGCAAGCGGTTCGCATGGTGGAGGTGCTGGTGCCGACCACGAGCGGGCATCAGGTGCGCCTGCGGGTGGCCGAGACGCTGCGCAAGCGGCACCGGCTGGAGCGCAAGCTGCTGATGACCAGCGTACCGTTCCAGGCCGCCATCCTCGCGCTGGCGGCCTGGCTGGCCTGGTCGGGCACTGGCGCGGCAGCGCGCCATGCCAACCAGGTGGCGCGGCGACTGGCCAGCCCGCGACCGGACCCGCTTGCGCCTCTGGACCCGCAGCAGGAGGCACCGCGCGAGCTGTGGCCCGCGGTGGAGGCCTACAACGCACTGCTGCAGCGGCTGGATGCAATGCAGGCGGCGCAGCGGCGCTTCGTCAGCAATGCCGCACACCAGCTGCGCACGCCGTTGGCGGCCATGCAGGTGGAGCTGGAGAGTTCGCTGCGGCAGCAGGATCCACAGGCGCAACAGCTGGCGCTGTCCGGAACGCTGGCCGGGTTGTCGAGGCTGCAGCACCTGGTCAACCAGCTGCTGCTGCTCAGCCGTTCGGAAGATGCACAGGGCGCTTCGTTGCCGTTGCAGGTACTGGACATGGCCTCGCTGGCGCGCACCGTGGTCGAACGCTACGCCGACCGGGCGTTGGCTGCCGGGGTGGACCTGGGCTACGAGGGGCCGGACGAAGGCGTGCCGGTGCGGGGTGATGCACCGTTGCTGCGCGAAGCGCTGGGCAACCTGCTGGACAACGCGCTGCGTTATGGCGCCGTGCGCGGAATGATCACCCTGAGCGTGCAACGCGATGCGGACGGCGTGCAGGTCTGGGTGGATGATGATGGCGCCGGCATCGACGCGGCCGAACGTGGCCGCGTCACGGAACGCTTCTACCGCGCCAGCAGCCAGGGCGATGGCTGTGGCCTGGGCCTGGCCATCGTGGCCGAGATCGCGCAGCGGCATGACGCCGCGTTGGAGATCGGCAGTGCACCGATGGGTGGCGCACGGGTAGGAATGCGGTTCCGCACCCGGTAGACGCCAACCTTGGTTGGCGCCGTGGTTCCCCGTGTGCCAACCAAGGTTGGCACCTACCAAAGCAGCGTCATGCGTGCCGCATCAACGGCTCATGGAGTACGGCGCCTGCGCCCCCTGCCCCGGCCATTCCTTGTTCGGTTCGGCCTGCATGGTGAAGGTCAGTTCGCCACCGGCCAGGATCTCGTCATGGCGCAGGAAAGTGCGCTGCAGCGGTTTGCCGTTGAGGCTCACGCTGCCCACGTAGGTGTGCTTGTCGTCCAGGCCGTTGGCCACGATCGTGAACGTCTTGCCGTTCGGCAGGCGCATCGCGGTCTTCGGCAGGAACGGACGGCCGAGGATGTACTCGCCCGAACCCGGCGCCACCGGATAGAAGCCCAGCGCGGTGAACACGTACCACGCCGACATCTGGCCGACGTCATCGTTGCCAGCCAGGCCATCCGGGCGGTCGGCGTACTGCGTGTCCATGATCTGCTTCAGACGGGCCTGGCTGCGCCACGGCTGGCCTGCGTACGAGTACAGGTAGGCCACGTGGTGGCTGGGTTCGTTGCCGTGCGCGTACCAGCCGATCAGGCCGGTGATGTCTTCCATGTGCTCGAAGATGGACGGATCGACCTTGGCGTTGAACACCTCGTCAAGCCGCGCCAGCAGCTTGTCGCTGCCACCGTGCGCTGCGGCCAGCCCGGCCACGTCCTGCGGCACGTACCAGGAATACTGCCAGGCGTTGCCTTCGGTGTAGTCGGTGCCGTAGCCGCTGGCACTCGGGTCGAACGGCGTGCGGAAGCTGCCATCACGCTTGCGCGCGCGCATGAAGCCGGTGTCCTTGTCGAACGCATGGCGCCAGTTGCCGGCACGCTTGTCGAAGGTGGTGGCCACGTCGGTCTTGCCCATCGCCTGCGCCATGCGCGCGATGGTCCAGTCGTCGAAGGCATATTCCAGCGTCTTGCTGGCGGCCTCGCCTTCCTCGTCGATCGGCACATAGCCCAGCTCGCGGTACTGCGCGATGCCGTCGTAGGGGCCGTAGTTGGCCGTCTCGACCATGGCCTTCAGCGCCTTGTCGGCGTCGAAGCCACGGATGCCCTTGACGTAGGCATCGGCGATCACCGGCACCGCGTGGTAGCCGATCATGCACCAGTCTTCCAGGCCGTGGAACGACCACACCGGCAGCATGCCGTAGGGGCTGTGGTCGTGGTGGGCCAGCATCGAATTGATGAAGTGGCTGTTGCGCTTCTCCGGCTGCACCAGGGTCAGCAAGGGATGCAGGGCGCGGTAGGTATCCCACAGCGAGAAGGTCGAGTAGTTGGTATAGCCCTCGGCCTTGTGCACGGCATTGTCGGCGCCGCGATACTGGCCGTCGGCATCCATGAACAGCGTCGGCCCCAGCATGGTGTGGTACAGCGCGGTGTAGGCACTGCGGCGTGCATGTTCCGGCGCATCGATATCCAGCACCGACAGCGCCTTCGTCCACTCCTGCTTCGCCTGCGCACGCACACGGTCGAAGTCGAAGTCGGCCACTTCCGCGTCGAGATTGGCGATGGCACCAGCCTCGCTGACCGGCGAGATCGCGACCTTGACGATCAGCGGCGCATCGAGCTTGCCGAATTCGAAGGTGCCGACCAGCTGCCGGCCCTCAATCTGTGCCCGCTGCTTCGGGTCCTTCTCACCCGGGGGCGCGAAGCCCTTGTAGACGATGTCCTTCTCGGTGCTGTGCAGCTCGTGGCTGGTCAGCGGCCGAGAGAAGCGCATCGCGAAATACAGCTGGCGCCCCGCCGCCCAGCCGCGCGTTTCGCGGAAGCCGGTGACGGTGCCGTCGTCGCGTACGCGCACCCGCGACCACAGGATCTTGCCCGGGTAGTCGTACATGCTGGTGCGCATGTCCAGCAGCATCTTCGCGTCGGTGCCCTTGGGGAAGGTGTAGCGATGCACGCCGACGCGGGCGCTGGTGGTCAGCTCGGCGCGCACCTTGTAATCGTCGAGGGTGACGGCGTAGTAGCCGGGCTCGGCCTTCTCGTCGTCATGGCGGAACTGCGAGGCATAGCCGCTGCGCGGTTTTTCCGGATCGCCGCGTTCCAGGCCGGGCTCGCCGGTGAACGGCATCACCAGGATATCGCCCAGGTCCGAATGACCGGTGCCGGAGAAATGCGTGTGCGAGAAGCCGACGATGCTGCTGTCGTCGTAGCGGTAGCCGGCGGCCCAGCCATAGGCCTTTTCGCGTGGCTGGATGCGCGTGTCCGGGCTGAGCTGGACCATGCCGAACGGCACCGTGGCACCCGGGTAGGTATGCCCTTCCCCACCGGTGCCGATGAAGGGGTCGACCGAGGCATAGGCCTTGTCGGCGGCGGACCGCGCAGGGGCAGCACCGGCCAGACCGGAAGCGAACATCGCCGAGGCAGCGACAGCGAGCAGGAAACGACGTTGCGACAGGGGCATCGGCATTTGGATCGATTCAGGTGGTGCTCAGGAGCCTAGCATCACGCCCTTGACTCTGCATGTTGCGGTGCAGCTGAACCGTTCCATACGCGACAGAATCAGTCCGTTTTTCATCTGCAACTTTTTGTATTTCTGCCGGCGTCACCGGTGATGACACTGTGCCGCCACCTAAGCGCCGCAGAGTGGACGGGCCCGAAATTAAGACGATTGCGTGCCAAGGCAGGGAGCGGGATTGCCGCATCACCTTTGTCAGGAACCACTGTCGGGTCACACCCGCGTCACGCCCTCTTAGCGCCTGATACAGATTGACGCAGTCTGTACGGGTGTATTCCGGAAGTACTCTCACAACAGGAGTTTCGTCATGAAAGACGCTGTCCGTCGTTCGCTTGCACTGGCTGTCACAGCCGCTCTTTGCATTGCATCCCCGCTGCAAGCCCGGCACCTCGGCCCAGGAAACAGCGCCTCAGTTGGCACCGCGGATACACCAGAAGGATGGACGCTGGATAACGCGAGCCTCAGGGTTGTTCCTGGCGGTGACGTGCTGGGAATCGCTGCAAGCAGCGGCTCGACCGTTCAGATCGATGGTCTAACAATGACTGGGGCAGCAGACAATGCAGGCCACGAATCGCCCATCTGGTTCAGTAACAGCTCGCTCACAATGGCGAATTCTTCCATCAGCAACACCACAGGCCGCGCCCTTACGCTGGTAGGTGGTGTCGGCACCGGCCTGGCAGGATCAAACGCAACGATCACGAACAGTCAGCTCTTTGGCGTTGGCATCGGCATCAGCGTCAGTACTCGCGACGCGGGCCAGCGATCCACACTACTACTTGACCAGACACTGGTCGATGCTACAGCCCAGGATGCCTCACAGCAATTCAGCGGCCATGGCCTGCTTGTTCTTGGCGCTGCCGACGTCACCATTAGGAACGGCAGCCAGATCGTGGGCGACAACCACGGAATCTACCACGCTGAGAACGCCATCGCGGACGACGAGACACATATCATCATCGACGCCTCACGCGTCGAGGGCCGCACCGGATCTGCGCTTCATGTGTCCAACCCACGTGGCGGCAGAGAAGCGGTCGTTTCCCAGTTCGTGGTACAGAACAATGCGCAGCTGGTTGGCGGTGATGGAAACCTGCTGCTTGTTGATGCTTCTGCGGCAGTCGTCGGCCTCTCAGTCGACAACTCCAACCTCACTGGCAATATCGTGAGTGTTGGAGGTAGCACAGTGGACGTTGCAATGAACAACAACGCCACTCTCCTCGGCACCACCCGGAACATCACCTCGATGGCACTGGACAACGCCCGCTGGCAGCTGACCGGAAACAGCAGCACCGGCAGCCTGTCACTGGGCAGTGGCAGTGAAGTCGCGCTGGGCGACGGCTCTGCTTTCCACACCCTCAACGTGTCCGGCAACTTCACCGGCAACGACGGCACCTTCCTGTTCAACACCGTGCTGGCCGGCGACGATGCCGCCAGCGACAAGCTGGTCATCGGCGGTGACACCAGCGGTACAGCCAACGTGCGCGTCAACAACGTCGGCGGCGCAGGCGCGCAGACGGTCAACGGTATCGAACTGATCACCGTGGGCGGCGCCTCCAACGGCCAGTTCAACCTGGCCGGCCGCGCGGTCGGCGGCCAGTATGAGTACTTCCTGCATAAGGGCACCGGCGCCGATGGCAACTGGTACCTGCGTTCGGTGCTGCCCACCGCGCCGGACCCGTGCGAGGTCGATCCGAGCCTGCCGCAGTGCAACCCGTCACTGCCGGGTCCGGATCCCGACCCGGTGCTACGCCCTGAGCCGGGCGCCTACTTGGCCAACCTGCAGGCCGCGCAGACGATGTTCCGCCTGGGCTACCACGATCGCCATGCTGGCCAGAATGCCGGCCGCGCGTGGGCCCGCGTGGATGGTTCGCGCAACGGCTTCGATGCGGTCAGCCAGCAGCTGGACATCCGTGGCAACAGCCAGGCACTCACGGTGGGTGCCGACCTGTGGCGCCTCGACTCCGGCAGCAGCGTGGGCGTGATGCTGTCCACCGGCAATGCCAGCAGTACCTCCACCAATGAGCTGACCGGTTACTACGCGCGCGGCAAGGTGAAGGGCGAGGCGTTGGGCCTGTATGGCACATGGCGCGGTGGCAATGGCGCCGACCCGTATGCGGGCTTCTACGTGGATGGCTCGGTGCAGCGTGCGCAGTTCCGCAACCGTGTGGAAGGCGTCGGCCTGGCCGGCGAGCGCTACGACAGCCGGGCCTGGCAAGGCGCGGTGGAAACCGGTTATGCCTTCCGCCTGGGAGGCGCCAGCAACGGCGGCATCTACCTGGAACCGCAGCTGCAGGTCGGCTACAGCCGCTGGGATGATGATCGCCACACCGAAACCAACGGCACCGTGGTTGGTACCGAGAATGCCGATGGCCTCTTCGGGCGCGCTGGCCTGCGCCTGTCCGGCGTGACCCGCTGGGGCAATGGTGCGGCTGAAGTGCAGCCCTACCTGGCCGCCAACTGGCTGCATACCCGCGCCGAGTCGCAGATCAGCATGGACGACGAGGTGGTGGATGCCCGCATCCCCCGCAGCCGTGGCGAGTTCAGTGCCGGTGCCTCGGTGAAGTTCGGCAGCGGTGTGGGCATCTGGGGCGGGCTGTCGCTGCAGCGCGCCAGTGGTTATCACCAGAACGCCGCGCAGGTGGGCGTGAGCTACAGCTGGTAATCGAGCCGGCAAACCGTGCTTTCGGGGTGTCATGCGCGTTAGATGCGCATGACACCCTGTAACCCCATTGGAAGGGCGCCGTCCTTACGGTCTGTCGCCTCGCAGAGGCGGTGCAACAGCGCAGCGAAGTAAACGCGGCCCTTTCCTGAAGTTGGATTCCAAAAGGAGCTTTCTCATGAAGATCGCCGTTCGTCGTTACCTCGCACTGGCTGTGGCCAGCTCTCTTGCCTTGGCTTTCGCACCGGCATATGCGCGCTCGCTTACCCCGGGGCAAAGTGCCACGGTGCAGCCCGGTGACACACCTGAAGACTGGAATCTTAACGGAGCGACGCTTGTCATCAATCCGGGTGGCAGTTCGTTGAATATTGATGCGACGCGCGAATCGAATGTCCGACTGTCCGGCGCCCAGATATCCGGCTCGTCAGCAGATTCCGGCGGCGTACGAGTACTGAACAGCACGTTGGAAATGGCGGATACCGTTGTGGAGAACGCTTACGGCCGAGGCGTGAACCTTGCAACGGCGATATCGACTGGCCTATCGGCGCCCGCGGCCAACATCAGCAACAGTACAATCACTGGGCTTGGTCTTGGAATCAGTCTGTCGATCCGCGAACCAGGACAACGCGCAACGCTGAATCTCGACAACACCAAAGTCTTGGGCCGCCTGGACGGCACGCCGGGCGCACTTGGCGGCAACGGAATGCTGGTACTTGGAAACTCAGAAGTGCTGATCGCCAACGGCAGCACCATCACTGGTGAGCAGAATGGGATATTTGCGTTCGAAACAGCGGTAAATCTCAACGACCCAGCAAAGGTTGTAATTGACGCTTCGCGGGTGGAAGGCATGGCTGGATCGGCGCTTTTTGTCGGCCCAGCACGCGCTGGCCGCAACGACTCTGAAATTCTGTTCACGGCACAGAATGGCGCCGAAGTCGTCGGCAGCAACGGCAACCTGCTTGAAGTAACCTCCACGGCAGCCAAAGTCGGCTTCACCGTCGACGACTCCAACCTCACCGGTAACATCATCAACACCGGCGGCAGCACAGTGGACATTGCGTTGACCAACAACGCCAGCCTGCTCGGCACCACCCAGAACATCACTTCGATGGCATTGGACAACGCCCGCTGGCAGCTGAGCGGCGACAGCAGCACCGGCAGCCTGTCTCTGGGCAGTGGCAGTGAAATCGCACTGGGCGACGGCTCCGCCTTCCACACCCTCAACGTGTCCGGCAACTTCACCGGCAACGACGGCACCTTCCTGTTCAACACCGTGCTGGCCGGCGACGATGCTGCCAGCGACAAGCTGGTCATCGGTGGTGATACCAGCGGCACCGCCAACGTGCGGGTCAACAACGTCGGCGGCGCAGGCGCGCAGACGGTCAACGGTATCGAGCTGATCAGCGTGGCTGGCGCGTCCAACGGCCAGTTCAACCTGGCTGGCCGCGCGGTCGGCGGCCAGTACGAGTACTTCCTGCACAAGGGCACCGGCACCGATGGCAACTGGTACCTGCGTTCGGTGCTGCCGACCGCACCGGACCCGTGCGAGGTCGATCCGAGCCTGCCCGAGTGCAACCCGGAACTTCCGGGTCCGGGTCCGGGTCCGGATCCCGACCCGGTACTGCGCCCCGAGCCCGGCGCCTACCTGGCCAACCTGCAGGCGGCGCAGACCATGTTCCGCCTTGGCTACCACGATCGCCATGCTGGTCAGAATGCGGGTCGCGCGTGGGCCCGCGTGGATGGTTCGCGCAACGGCTTCGATGCGGTCAGCCAGCAGCTGGACATCCGTGGCAACAGCCAGGCACTCACGGTGGGTGCCGACCTGTGGCGCCTCGATTCCGGCAGCAGCGTGGGCGTGATGCTGTCCACCGGCAATGCCAGCAGCACCTCCACCAACGAGCTGACCGGCTACTACGCCCGCGGCAAGGTGAAGGGCGAGGCGCTGGGCCTGTATGGCACGTGGCGCGGCGGCAATGGCGCCGACCCGTATGCGGGCTTCTACGTGGATGGCTCGGTGCAGCGTGCGCAGTTCCGCAACCGTGTGGAAGGCATCGGCCTGGCCGGCGAGCGCTACGACAGCCGGGCTTGGCAGGGCGCGGTGGAAACCGGTTATGCCTTCCGCCTGGGAGGCGCCAGCAACGGCGGCATCTACTTGGAACCGCAGCTGCAGGTCGGCTACAGCCGCTGGGATGATGATCGCCACACCGAAACCAACGGCACCGTGGTCGGTACCGAGAACGCCGATGGCCTGTTCGGGCGCGCCGGCCTGCGCCTGTCCGGCGTGACCCGCTGGGGCAATGGTGTTGCCGAAGTGCAGCCCTATCTGGCCGCCAACTGGCTGCATACCCGCGCCGAGTCGCAGATCAGCATGGACGACGAGGTGGTGGATGCCCGCATCCCGCGCAGCCGTGGCGAGTTCAGTGCCGGTGCGTCGGTGAAGTTCGGCAGCGGTGTGGGTATCTGGGGCGGGCTGTCGCTGCAGCGCGCCAGTGGCTACCACCAGAATGCCGCGCAGGTGGGCGTGAGCTACAGCTGGTAAGCGTGCAACGAGGGAGTCGGGCCCTGCCCGGCTCCCTCGATTCCCTCTCTTCAGCCACCCACCGCGGCGATCCAGTGCGGCAGGTTGTAGTAGTTGGTGATGCGCGCGACCTTGCCGTCACGGATCTCGAAGAACGCACCCGCCGGCAGCACGTACGGCTGGCCGTGCGCTTCAGGCAGACCTTCGTCGGTGGCCAGGTACTGGCCGTTGACGGTGAACTCGGCGGCACCACGGCTGCCATCGGCACTGCCGAACACCACGATGTCGGTCAGCTGCTCGCGGTAGGAACGCGCCATCTTCTGGCAGAACGCACGGAACGCGTCCTTGCCCACTTCGCGGCCGCCCTGGTTGATGTCATGCACCACGTCGTCGGTGACCTGGGCGACGAACGCCTCGATATCGCCGCTGTTGAAGGCGTCGTAGTAGGCGCGGATGACGTCGGTGGCACTCATGGGAGGATCCTGGGGATGGGCGGGCCGGGGAGCATAGCCTATACTCACCCCCAGTATCCATGGGCGACAACGAACGTGCGCATCACCACGCTACAGGGGCTGGCAGCAACCCCCTTCCTGGACGACCTCGCGCGCCTGCGCATTCGCGTCTTCCGTGACTTCCCGTATCTCTATGAAGGCGACCTGGCCTACGAGCGCGGCTACGCGGCCACCTACGCGGCGGCCGCCGGCAGCATCATCGTGCTGGCCCAGGATGGCGACCGCGTGGTCGGCGCGTCCACGGGAATCCCCATGCGCGAGGAGACCGCTGAGTTCCAGGCGCCATTCCTGGGCAGCGCCTGGGACACCGACCGGATCTTCTACTTCGGCGAATCGGTGCTGCTGCCGGAGTACCGCGGCCGGGGCCTGGGCGTGCGTTTCTTCGAGGCACGCGAGGCGCACGCCCGGCAGGCCGGCTTCGACCTGTGCTGCTTCAGCGCGGTGCAGCGCCCGCTTGACCATCCGCTGCGCCCGGCCGACTACCAGCCGCTGGATGCGTTCTGGCACAACCGTGGCTACGTCCATCACCCCGAGTTGAGCACGTCGTTCACCTGGCGCGACGTCGGCCACAGCGAGAAGACTGCCAAGCCAATGTCGTTCTGGCTGAAGGCGCTGACCGCATGATCCGCTTCGCTGCCAGCCAGTACGCGATCGAGCTGATCGAGCAGTGGGACGACTACGCCACCCACCTGGACGCCCACGTTGCAGAAGCCGCCGCGGCCGGCGCGCAGCTGGTGCTGCTGCCCGAGTACGCGGCGATGACCCTGACCGGCCAGCTGCCGCCGGACGAGCGCGGCAACCTGGCCGCGTCCATGGCCGGTATCCAGCCGCTGCTGCCGCGCTGGCTGGCGCTGTGCGCACAGATCGCCCAGCGCCATCGCGTCTGGTTCTGCCCCGGCTCGGCACCGGTGCTGGACGCTGATGGCCAGTACCGCAACCGCGCATTCCTGTTCGGCCCGCAGGGCCTGCTGGGCCATCAGGACAAGCTCATCATGACCCGCTTCGAGCGCGAGGAATGGAACATCGCCGGTGGCCGCGAGGGCCTGCGCACGTTCGAGACGCCACTGGGCATCCTGGGCATCCTGATCTGCTACGACACCGAATTCCCGATGCTGGCCCGGCAGCTGGCCGAGGCCGGCGTGGACCTGCTGCTGGCACCGAGCTGCACCGATACCGAGGCCGGCTACCACCGCGTGCGCATCGGCTCGCAGGCGCGTGCGCTGGAAAACCAGCTACCGGTGCTGGTCTCGGCCACCGCCGGCATGGCCAGCTGGAGCCCGTCGGTGGATGTGAACTACGGCCGCGCGGCGATGTATGTGCCGGCCGACCGCGGCATGCCGGCCAACGGCGTGCTGTGCGAGAGCGAGCGGGTGTTCACCGAGGAAAGCCGCTGGTTGATCGGGCAGATCGATGCCGCCGCGGTCTCTGCGGTGCGCCGCGAGGGCCAGGTGGCGTTGTACCGCGACTGGCCGGAGCAGTTCGCGGTGAAGGTGCAGCGGACGGCGTAGCGCCGGGCCGACGCTCGGCTGACGCCTTCTGTAGAGCCGAGCCCATGCTCGGCTGGAACAGCAGTCAAGCATAGGCTCGACTCTACAAGAGCAGTCGAGCCATGCTCGACTCTACAAGGGCGTCACCGCGCTGGCAGGCCGTCGCTCACGCGTTCCATCGCCTGCCGGTAGCGGCGGCTGCCAAACAGGCCGCGCTGCAGGGTCGTGCGCAACGCCTGCACCTCGTCCTCTTCCGGCTGCTGCGCGCAGGCGCGCTCGGCCCAGAACACCGCGCGGTCAAACTCGACCTCGCTGCGCGCGGCGTAGTACTGCGCCAGCATCCAGGCCGCCTGCGTCCACGCCTGTCCACCCCAGAACTCCAGCGTATCCAGCAGGCGCGGCAGGCGCCCCTCGGCAGGCACCTGCGTGCGCAGGTAGTACCCCGCACCCGCTACGCAGCTGCGGACGCGACGCTGCAGACGCTCGCCCCACTCTTCTTCGGTCGCCGCCAGCTCCAGGCAGCGCAGCTCGCAGGCATTGGACAGATGCACCAGCTCGTCCGCGCCGATGCCGGCGATCCCGCCCTCCTCCAAGCCACGGTCGTAGACCAGGCTGAGGTTGTAGAGCGCGCGGCCACTATCCCGCTCGGCCGCACGGCGGTACCACTGGATGGCCAGCGCCGGATCGTAGGCAGGCGCGTGCTCGAAGTAGTGGTAGCCGAGCGCGGCCTGCATCTCCGGGAAGCCCAGTTCGGCACCGACCTGCGCCATGTGCAGCAGCGCGGTGTGCTGCAGCGATTCGTCGAAGGCATGGTAGACGTCGTTGAACGGGCAGTCCGCGCCCGGCGCCGGCACCGCCATCAGCGCGGCCGCGTGGCGCCAGGCCGCCTCGGCCTGCGCCGCATCCGGCGTCACCCCGCACCAACCGGTGTCGCGCAGTACGCCCTGCATTACCGCCGCCCAGGCCGAGTTTCGCCACTGCCGTGCCACCACCGGCGCCAGCCACTCACCCATGCCAGTTGCCGCGGCTGCATGCAGCATGCGCATCAGCTGATGATCATCGAAACCGCGCGGCACGCTCGGGTCGGCCGCCTGCGCGTAGTACGCCGCAGCCATTTCGGCGTTGTCCACCCGCGATGCCAGCTCGGCCAGCTGCAGATGGATACCCGTCCGCTCCAGCGCCGACTGCGGCTGGGCCAGCAGTTCCATGCCGCGCGCGAAGGCCTGCTGCACCGCGCTGCGGTCGTCGGTGTCGATGCTGTCCACGTCGATGGCATCCAGCCACACGATCATGCGCAGCTGGTTGCGCTGCGATGCGTCCAGGCCTTCGGCCAGGGGACCCTCGGCCAGCGCCAGAATCTCTTCATGGCTGCCGCCCCAGCGCGGCGTACGCAGCCGCGCGTAGGTGTCCAGCAGCGGCAGTGCGTGCCCTGCAGCCTGCAGGCCCATCTGCAGCCAGGCCAGTGCCGGCTGCGGCGAAGCCTCGTCGCTCGCGATCGGGTCGCCCTCCTCATCCAGTTCCGGCGGCGGCGGAATCGCGGCAGACCAGGACGCAGGCATCTGCGCCGGCAGCTCCGGCAGGCGCGGCGCCTCGGCCATCCACGCGCCGAGCAGGGCCTGCATGTCGCGCCACGGGCCGGCGCCATCGGCGGGATGGAAGCCATCGTGCATCCAGTCGCTCATCCACACCGGCACACCGAACGCCGCCACGCTGCGCATCAGCTGGTGCAGCAGCGGCCAGGGCAATGGCCCGCGATCGGCCAGGGCAATGGCGTGGACGAACAGCGCGGTCTGCGCGGCATGCACGCTGGACCAGGCGCCCTCGCCCACCGTTGACGTCCAGCCCGAGCCGCGCAGATCGACGGCGATGCGGTCCCACACCAAGGCGGCCAGCATCAGTGGCGCATCAGCCTGCGGAACCTGCCGCTGCCACACACCCAGAGCCTGCCACAGCGCATTGATCGAAAGCGCCTGCGGCGGCGCAAGCAGGGCCAGTGCACGCGCACCGCCCTCGGCGTCTTGCGGTGCGAGGAGCTCGGGCAAGGCGGACTCGATGGCCTCGAAGCGATGGGCGAGCAGGTCATCCCAGATCGCGGGTGCGGCGTGAAGCCGCGGGGATTCAGCGGAAAGCGGAGAGGTCATCGGAATTCAAGCAGAGCGACAGCACCGGCGGATTATAGCGCTGCGGCGGGGCTGCGCTCCGTAGTGGTCAAGCTTGCTTGACCGCCTTTTGCCGTTCCGTCGAGCAGGCTCGACGCCTACCAGAGCGAAAGGCAAAGGCAACAGCCGTCGAGCAAGCTCGACGCTACGTCGGCAGCGCTGCCACCAGGGTGGACAGATCGGCGCTGTCCACCGGCCGCACCACGCGTGCCACTTCCTGGCCGTCGCGCAGCAGTACCACCGTCGGCCACAGCTTCACCTGGAACGAGCGGCCCAGCGGCTTGCCCTTGCCATCCTCGATCTTCCAGTGCGGCAGATCATGCGCGTCCACGAACTGCTGCAGCGCCGGCTGCGCGGCCTGGCAATGGCCGCACCACGGCGCACCGAATTCGATCAGCAGCCAGCCGGCCTGCGCATCGACATCGCTGCGGGCCGGCTCGGCGGCCTGGTGGTCGCGCATGAAGGGCATGCCGTTACGCCGCCAGTGCGCGCTGGATGTCTTCCAGCGGTGCGTTGGTGAAGTTCTTGGCCAGGTCATCCAGCAGCCGCGCCTGCGTTTCCTTGTGCAGCAGCGGGCGGATGCGGCCCAGGGTGATCGGATCGGCCACCAGGATCAGGTGCGAGTAGCGGTTCTTCAACGCATCCTCGTTCAACTGCTCGGCCACCTGCTTGGCGAACGTCGCTTCGTTGAGCTGGGAAATGGACATATCCTTCGGCACGGCACCGGCAGGCCCCTGTCCCGACACGCCCTGCTCGCTGATGTCCTGCAGGCGCAGCTCGCCCTGCTGCTTCAGCGTGAGCTGATGATCGGTGCCGACGTTGGTGAACACGCGCGCCGAACCACCATCAGTGACGACGACAAGGGTACCTTCGGGAATGCGACGGGTCATGCGATGCTCCGGTTGCGTTGGTTCGCCACCACCGTAAAGGCTGCGTTGTGAGCGATGCGGCCACACTGCGTCCACAGCATGTCATCGCAGCAGGCGACATCAAAGCACGCACATGAACAGGCAGGTTGGAACACAGCGTCCGCTACAGCCCGCTTCGCTGCATGTTCACGCCGTAACCGTTATCATGAACCGATGATCGACACGACGTACTACGTGGCAGGCACGCCTGTTACGTGGGAAGCACGGCCGACCGGCGTACCGCTTGCCACACCCGCTCCCACCCCCTCATTCCTTCGCCGCGTGCAGGATCCGGGTGGATGACGCCGCTCAGGCGCTGATCTTCACTTTTTTTCGATGCGCACCCCGCTTGGTCCGGTCAGCCCGTTCTGATCGGCGGCATCTGCCATCACCGCTGGCATTGATCTTCACCAGCCCTCGCCGATCCACGGCGTAGTTTCCCGTGCGTGATCTTTTCCCGTACGTCCTGGTCCAGCGTGGACCGCCCGCTTCGATGCCCCTGCGCCAGTTGCGCCAGCATCGCCGTTTCCGATTTCCGGGACACACCACACCGCCTATTCCGCACTCCCCCTCCAAGAACAGAAAGGACGTCCCCATGCAGGACAACTCCGATGCCCATGCCCATTTCGGCTGGTTCAAACGCCGCCGCCACCTGAAGGTCGACGAGATCACCGTCGTCGACAAGCCCATGCTCAAGCGCGCCGTCGGTGCCGCTGCACTGGGCAATGCGATGGAATGGTTCGACTTCGGCGTCTACGGCTACCTTGCCGTGACCATCGGCCAGGTCTTCTTCCCCTCCAGCAATCCCACCGCGCAGGTGATCGCCGCGTTCGCGACCTTCACCGTGGCCTTCCTGGTGCGCCCGCTGGGCGGCCTCGTGTTCGGTCCGCTGGGTGACCGCTACGGGCGGCAGAAAGTGCTGGCCTTCACCATGATCCTGATGGCGCTGGGCACCTTTGCCATCGGCCTGATTCCGTCCTACGAACGCATCGGCATCTGGGCCCCGGTCCTGCTGCTGCTCGCGCGCGTCGTGCAGGGCTTCTCTACCGGTGGCGAGTACGGCGGCGCGGCCACCTTCATCGCCGAGTATTCCACCGACCGCAACCGCGGCCTGATGGGCAGCTGGCTGGAGTTCGGCACGCTGGGCGGCTACATCGCCGGCGCCGGCACGGTCACCGCGCTGCACATGCTGCTGAGCAGCGAGGACATGCTGGACTGGGGCTGGCGCATCCCGTTCCTGGTCGCCGGTCCGCTGGGCCTGCTCGGCCTGTACATGCGCATGAAGCTGGAAGAGACCCCGGCCTTCCGCGCCTTCGCCGAGGAAGCCGAGAAGCGCGAGCATGACCGCCCGGGCCTGGGTGACCTGTTCCGCGTGCATGGCCGCCAGCTGCTGGTGTGCATGGGCCTGGTACTGGTGTTCAACGTCACCGACTACATGCTGCTGACCTACATGCCCAGCTACCTGAGCGTGACCATGGGTTATGCGGAGAGCAAGGGCCTGCTGCTGATCATCATCGTGATGCTGGTGATGATGCCGCTGAACATCGTCGGCGGTCTTTTCAGCGACAAGCTCGGCCGCCGGCCGATGATCATCGGCGCCTGCATCGCGCTGCTGGTGCTTGCCGTGCCGTGCCTGCTGCTGATCGGCAGCGGCAACGACTGGCTGATCTTCCTCGGCCTGATGCTGCTGGGCCTTGCCCTGGTGTGCTTCACCAGTTCAATGCCGTCCACGCTGCCGGCGCTGTTCTACACGCCGGTGCGTTACAGCGCGCTGTCGATCGCGTTCAACGTGTCGGTGTCGCTGTTCGGCGGTACCACGCCGCTGGTCACCGCCTGGCTGGTCGAGCGTACCGGGGATCCGCTGGTGCCCGCCTACTACCTGATGATTGCGGCAGTGATCGGCCTGATCACCATGATGTTCGTGAAGGAGACGGCGAACATGCCGCTGCGCGGTTCGCCGCCGGCCGTGGCCAGCGACAAGGAGGCCGCCGCCCTGCTGAAGAGCGACGGGCCGGTGACGGTGGACCCGACCCTGCCGCCGCTGCCGGAAGCCGGTGACGGCGAGACGCCCAAGCCTGCCTGAGGCATCGTAGGCGCCCGCGCATGGGTCGTGAAAGGGGCCCATGCCGGCCCTGCACTGTCGGATAACCGCAATCACGCATGCTGGCTTCATCCCTGATGGAGACAGCCATGCGCACGCTACTTCCGCCCGTTCCCTTCCACGCCGGCATGGAGCAGCCAGAGGCTGACGAGGCCGAGACCATCGACGCGCTGCGCGAGGTGTTCCTCGGCATGGCGCGAACGGTGGCCGCAGCCGAAGGCCATGCGCATCGTGCCGTGCATGCAAAAGGCCAAGCGCTTCTCAAGGGCAGGCTGAAGGTTTCTGATGGCCTGCCACAGGAACTGGCACAAGGACTCTTCGCTGCGCCTGCTACGTACGAGGCCGTCGTTCGCTTCTCTTCCCCGCCCGCCGAACAGTTGCCGGACACGGTGTCCACGCCGCGGGCCATCGCCATCAAGATCCTTGGTGTGAGCGGCGCCCGCGTTGCGGAGAGCGAAGAACAGCACAGCCAGGACTTCCTGATGGTGAACGGCCCGGCCTTCACCAGCCCGGGTCCAAAAGGCTTTCTCCGTTCAACAAAGCTGCTGGCGGCAACCACCGAGCGCATGCCGCGAACCAAGGCAGTGATTTCGGCCGCCCTCCGCGGCGGTGAAAGGCTGCTGGAAGCCGCAGGCGGCGGCAGCGGCAAGATCAAGGGGATGGGCGGCGAACCGCAGACACACCCGATGGGGGAAACCTTCTTCAGCCAGGTGCCGTTCCGCTTCGGCCCCTACGTGGCCAAGTTCTGCCTGCGTCCTGTGTCGGCGACCTTGCAGGCACTGGATGGTGCACCGGTAGAGAACAGCGAGGACAGCCAGCGCGATGCCATCCAGGAGGCGCTTGCGAGCGGGCGCGGCGATCTGGTCTGGGAGCTGTGTGCGCAGCTGTGCCGGGACGAAGAAGCGATGCCCATCGAGGATGCCTCGGTGGAATGGCCACAGGAGCAGAGCCCGTTCATTGCCGTGGCCGAGCTGCATGTTCCGCCCCAGGTGAGCTGGGATGATGCGGAATCACCGGGCGTCGAAGACCGGCTGGCGTTCAGTCCATGGCACGCGCTGGAAGCACATCGGCCGCTGGGTGCGCTTAACCGCGCACGCAAGGTCGTCATGGCCGCCTCGCGTGCGCACCGGTCGCAGCACAATCGGTGTCCGCTGCACGAGCCGGTTGCAGGCACATGATCCAGCCCTCCGGTGAGCGATGTAGAGTCGAGCCTGCTCGACTGTTTCTTGCAAGCCAGTCGAGCAAGCTCCACTCTACAAAAAGCGGGAGCAGCCGAGCATGGGCTCGGCTCTACAAAGAGTTGGATCAGTCGAGCAAGCTCGACGCTACGGTTCCTGCCGGGTCAGTTTTCCCGGCGTCCAGTGCAGGACCCACTGATACGGCCCCTCTGGCGGGCAGACGTGGCGGAAGCCGCGGGGTATCTCGCAGACCGTCGCACCGGCGGTCACGATGAAGTCGACGATGATGCGGCTGCCCTCGATGCGGATGGACTGCACCGCACCCGGTATCTGCATGCCCGCATCATCGGCATAGCCGGATGCACGGATGGCCGCGTAATCCTCTGCATCCACCGGCGACAGGCTCTTCGGATTCTCCTTGCCGCGTGGATCATCCGGCGTCAGTGCCGTCATCACGGCAACGACGTTTCTTTGTGCGAACGTTCCCCCGGTGTAGGTGGACGTGTAGAAGTAGATGATCTCAGAACGGCCATCGCCATCCAGATCGGCCACGCCAGTCCATGCAGGTCGGAAGTCAAGTTCGATGTCATCGCCCGGAATGAGCTGCAGCGTAGCCTCGGCCGCCTTCAGCGCCTGCACCAGGCTGGGCGGCGCGGGTGCCGCCTGCAGGGGCAGGGCCAGCGCGGCCACAATCAATGCAGACAATGCGCCGGCAAAGCGACGTACGTGCATGGCGTCCCCCGTGACAGACGCGCGCGGACCGCGCACCAGCCACTGCATCCCTTCGTTCATGTGCTGCATCCTCATCCATGGCTTCAATGCCCCGGATCATCGCACAGGCCGTGCACCCGGCGCGGCCAATGCCGACGACTGCTCACCCCGTGGCCGGCGCGTCCGTCTGCAGCAGGCTGTCGCGCTCACGCAGCGGGAAGCGGATATGGGCATCTACGCCGTCAGCGCGGAACTGCAGCTGCCCGCTGCCCGCCAGTTCGTAGGGCACGCGTTTCTCGATGAGCGAGCAGCCCAGGCCCCGCCGCTGCGGCGGCGACCAGTCCGAAACCGTCACATGGTTCTCGCACCAATGCAGCGCCAGCCAGGGACTACCCCCGTCCTCCGCCTGCACGGACCACGACACGCTGATGCGGCCATTCCTGCTGATGGCGCCGTACTTCAGCGAGTTCGTCACCAGCTCATGCACGGCCAGCGACAACACCTCGGCCGCTTTCGGCGGCAGCAGCAGGTCGGGGCCCTCCAGCCCGTACTGGTCCGATCGATGCACCTGCACCGATATTTCCTCGTCCAGCATGCCGCGCAGGCACACGCCGGCATTGTCGGCGCGCGTCAGCAGCGCCTGCGTGCGGGCCAGCGACATCAGGCGGCCGCACAGGCGCTCTGCATATTCTTCGACGCTGCTTACCGTTTCCTGCGTGCGCCATGCAATGGCGTGGATCATCGCCATGATGTTGCGCACCCGATGCTGCAGCTCGGCCAACAGCACGGCCTGGCGCTCGGTTGCACGCTTCAGCGTGTCGATGTCGATGGCGATGGCGAACACGCCGGTGACCTCGCCCTGCGCATCACGCAGCGGCGCCGCTGCGATGCGTGTCCAGCGCACCTGTCCATCATCGTGGGTGAACTGGAATTCCAGCCCGGGCACCACCGTGTCGCCGCGCAGCGCACGGGCGACCGCGAAGTCCTCGGGCCCAATCGCGCTGCCATCCTCGTGCCACCCCTGCCAGCGCTGCATGTTGCCGGTGTCACGCGAAGGCAGCTCACCGGTGGGCAGGTAGGCGCGCATCTGCTCGTTGGACTGCAGCACCCGACCCTCGGTGTCGACGATGCACAGCCCCACCGGCAGCATCTGGAAGGCGAGTGACAGGCGTTCGTCACTCTGCCGCCGGCGCTGCTGCTCGTGCGCCCGCGCGGCGTGCGCCGTGTGCGCGGACGTGGTTTCGAACATGGTCACCAGCACCCCTTCGATGCGCCCGCCGGCGTCACGGATCGGGCTGTAGGTGATGGTGAACCAGATGTCTTCCAGCACGCCCTGGCGGGCCAGCGGGTAGAGCTTGTCCTCGTAGGTGATGGTCTCGCCCTGCCAGACGCGGGCATAGATGGGGCCGTTGATGTGCCACACCTCCGGCCAGCAGACACGCGTGGCCTGGCCAAGGCCGCCCGGGTGCTTGTCGGCCAGGATCTCGGCGTAGCCATCGTTGTACAGCTGGACCAGTTCCTCACCCCACAGCACGATCATCGGGAAGCCGTGGGCCAGCATCAGATCGACGGTCGCCCGCAGGTGGGGTGCCCACTCCTCGCGTGCACCCAGTGGCGTCGCCGACCAGTCGTGGGCGGCGATGCGCTCGGCCATGCCGCCACGCAGCGCGTGCAGGGGCGGCGACGTCGGCAGCACCGGCGTGGTCGCCACGGGCGAGCTCATCTGCAATCGGCTACCCATGTGCAGCCTTCACTGGCCACCTGCGGCCGCACGCGTGGCCTGCACCAGCGTCTCCAGCTGCTGGGCCAGCGCCTGGATGTGATAGGGCTTGGCACAGCGCGGCACGTCGGCGAAACGGCTGGGCACGTTGTCGTCATAGCCGGACGTCAGCAGGAAGGGGATGCCGGCTTCGACCAGGCGATCGGCCAGCGGGTAGACCTGCTGGCCACCCAGGTTGATATCCAGCAGCGCCACATCGATGGGCTGTTCATCCACCAGCCTGCCCAGCGCGGCGAGGTCGCCCGCAGGCCCGACGACCTGCACGCCCTTCAGTTCCAGGTAGTCGACCAGGAACATGGCGATGGCGAATTCATCTTCCGCCACCAGTACACGCACGCCTTCCAGGCCCGGATTATCAACGGCTTCCAACACGTACAACGCTCCTGTCCAGGCGGCACTTCCGACTGTTGCAGGCAAAGGGTGGCCAATCGGCCTACAAGAGCGCGTGACGACCGCGCACGCGCGCCCGCGCCGGGCCGGCGGCGGTACCATTTCCCGGTCTCCACTCCCCCCTGTCCCACCATGGCCTACGCCCGCATCATCTCCACCGCCGACAACTACCTGCATCACGTCAGCAACGGCACCTTCAGCGTCGACGCCGACGAGCCGGCCACGCTGGGCGGACAGGGCCGCGGCTTTGCCCCCTTCGATCTGTACCTGGCCTCGCTGGCGTCGTGCACCGCCATCACCCTGCGCATGTATGCCCAGCGCAAGGGCTGGGAACTGGGCGAATTTGGTGCCGAGCTGCGCTCCGAGCGCGACGAGGACGGTCGCCTGCACGTGCACCGGGTGCTGCATGCCAGTGCCGAGCTGAGCGATGCGCAGTGGTCGCGGCTGCTGGAGGTGGTGGAAAAGACCCCGGTGACCCTGGTGATGCGCGAAGGCGCCCGCATCACCAGCGAGCGCGGCCAGGCCGGCTGAGGGCCGGGTTTCAGAGCGGCAATTCGGTGGTCTGCTTGATCCGCTGCATCGGGATCTCGGTCTTGGTGTTCTGCACGCCGGCGATCCGGTTCAGGTGCCGGATCTGGAACTGGCGGTAGGCATCGAGATCGGCCACCGCCACCCGCAGCAGGAAATCGCAGTCGCCCGCCATCAGGTGGCACTCGAGTACTTCCGGGAAGGACTTGATGCTGTTGATGAAGTGGTTGGTGGTGTCCTCGTCCTGCCCGCGCAGCCAGACCCGCACGAACACGGTGAACCCCCGGCCCACCTTGGCCGGGTTCAGCAGCGCCACGTAGCGATCAATGTAGCCGCCCTCTTCCAGCAGGCGCACCCGGCGCAGACACGCGGAGGGTGACAGGCCCACCTGGCGGGCGAGCTCCAGGTTCTGCAGCCGGCCATCGCGCTGCAGGGCATCGAGGATGCGGCGGTCGAGGGCGTCAAGCTCGTTCTGCATGGCATTTCACCGGATTGGCACAAGAGCGCACAGGATTTCAAATAGTCGGATCATTGCGGCATCAACGCAACCCGATTCTGCGGCTTCGCCGCTAGCATGGTCGTCCCCACACACGCGATCGCTCCATGGACGCCCGCACCACCCTGCCCCTGCCCGACCCCGCCTGCGACACCGCGCCGCGTGCCGAATTCCTGCGCGGCCTGCGCGCCGCCGTCCCGGTGATGATCGGCTTCCTGCCGTTCGCCCTGGTGCTGGGTGCGCAGGCCGCACAGAAGGGCCTGAGCGCCCTGGAAGTACCGCTGATGACCGGTCTCAATTTCGCCGGCGGCTCGGAATTCGCTGCCGTCGAGCTGTGGACCTCGCCGCCGCATATCGCCCTGATCGTGGCGATCACCGCGCTGGTCAACAGCCGCCACCTGCTGATGGGCGCCAGCCTGGCCCCGCTGCTGCAGCACCTGCCGCGGCGCCGGGTACTGCCCGCACTGTTCTTCATGTGCGATGAGAGCTGGGCGCTGGGCGTGGCCGATGCCCGCCGGCGGGCGCTGGGCTTCAGCCTGGCCTATTACCTGGGTGTCTCGGCCGGCCTCTACACCGTCTGGGTGGTGTGCACGACCCTCGGCGCACTGGTCGGGCCGCTGCTGGGCGACATCCATGCCTATGGCTTCGACATGGCCTTCCCGGCCGTGTTCCTGGTCCTGCTGCGTGGCATGTGGCAGGGCATGAAGCCCGCGCGGCCCTGGCTGGTCAGCCTGGTGGTGGCGGCGGGCACCTACCTGCTGGTACCCGGCGCCTGGTACGTGGCCAGCGGCCCGCTGGCCGGCCTGGCCGCGGCGTGGCTGCTGGCGGAGGACGCAGCATGATCCTCGGCGGACTGATCCACTGGACCGCGCTGCTGACCATCGTGCTGATGGCCGCGGTCACCTATCTCACCCGCATCGTCGGCTACCTCGCCCTGCGCAACCGCACCTTGAGCAGGCGCGCGGTGACGGTGATGGAGGCGGCGCCGGGCTGCGTGCTGATCTCGGTGATCGCACCGGACTTCGTGGCAGACAACCCGGCCGACCTGGCGGCGCTGGCCATTACCCTGCTGGCCGCCACGCGGTTGTCGATGCTGCCGACGGTGCTGATCGGCGTGGTGTCGGCGGGCGTGCTGCGGTACGTGCTGGGGTGACGCGGCACCCGCCGGGCATGGCCCGGCGCTACCCTTGCCGCAGCATCACGCTGCGCTGCTGGATGCGAGCAGGCACAGGCTGCGGGCGGGCAAGGTCCATTGCCCCTCCTCATCCATCTCCAGTGGCGCGTCATCGGTCTGCAGGACTACGCGACGGAACGACAACGTCTCGTCGGAAGGGCGGAACCGTTGCTGCTGATCGCTCGGGTTCAGCAGCAGGGCCAGGCTGACATGGCGCCCGGGCTCGCGCAGTCCGCTGTCCGGGCTGCGGCCGTCCAGCACGATCAGCAACGCACGCTGCTCGGGGTTGTGCCAGTCGCCCTCGCCCATCGGCTCCCCATCGGGGCGCCGCCACTCGATGTCGCGCATTCCGAGCGACGCGTCGAAGTCGCCGGTCAGGAAGCGATTGCGTCGCAGCAGTCCATAACGCCGGCGCAATGCCAACGCGCGCCGAACGAAGGCCGCCTGCGCCTGCGGACCCGGCTGCGCCGCGCGCTCCCAGTCGATCCAGCTCAGCGGATTGTCCTGGCAGTAGGCATTGTTGTTGCCCTGCTGCGAATGGCCGAACTCATCGCCGGCCAGCAGCATCGGCGTACCCTGCGCGAGCAGCAGCGTGCCGAGCAGGTTGCGCATCTGCCGCGAACGCAGGGCGAGGATGCCCGCATCGTCGGTATCGCCTTCCACGCCGTGGTTGCACGACAGGTTGTGCGAATGGCCATCTCGGTTGTCCTCGCCATTGGCCTCGTTGTGGCGGTCGTTGTAGCTCACCAGGTCGTGCAGGGTGTAGCCATCGTGCGCTGTGACCAGGTTGATGCTGGCCGAGGGCCGGCGGCCGTGGTGGTCGAACAGGTCCGCAGACCCGGTGAAGCGGGCCGCGAACTCCGGCAACTGGCCCGCATCACCCCGCCACAGCGCACGGGTCGTGTCACGGAACCGGTCATTCCACTCGGCCCATCCCGGCGGGAACTGACCCAGCTGGTAGCCGCCGGGGCCGATGTCCCACGGCTCGGCGATCAGCTTCACCTGGCTCAGCACCGGGTCTTGGCGCACCGCATCGAGGAAGCTGCCCGACGGATCAAAGCCATGGCGCTCGCGCCCAAGGATGGTGGCGAGGTCGAAACGGAAGCCATCGACGCGCATCTCGGTCACCCAGTAGCGCAGTGAATCCATCACCATGCGCAGGGCGCCGGCGTTGGTCAGGTCGAAGGTGTTGCCTGTGCCGGTATCGTTGATATAGAAGCGGCGGTCATCGGCCAGGCGGTAGTAGCTGGCATTGTCGATGCCCTTGAACGAGAGCGTCGGCCCCAGTTCATTGCCCTCGGCGGTGTGGTTGTAGACCACGTCGAGGATCACTTCGATGCCGGCACTGTGCAGGCGGGCGATCATCTGCTTGAACTCGGCCACGGTCTCCAGCGACAGATAGCGCGGCTGCGGCGCAAAGAAGCCGATGGTGTTGTAGCCCCAGTAATTGCGCAGGCCGCGCTCCAGCAGCTGCTGGTCATCAACGTAGGCATGCACCGGCAGCAGCTCGATGGCCGTCACCCCCAGATACACCAGATGGTCCACCACCGCATCGTGCCGCAGCGCCGAGAAGGTGCCGCGCTCGGCCTGGGGGACGCCCGGATGCTGCATCGTCAGTCCACGCACGTGTGCTTCGTAGATGACCGTGCGGTCCCAGGGCGTTGCGGGCGCGCGCTCGCTGCCCCAGCTGAACGCCGGATCGATCACCGCGCAGCGCGGCATGTACGGCGCGCTGTCGCGGCGGTCGAAGCTCAGATCGCCATCGCGGTGTCCCAGCGTATAGCCGAACAGATGCGGCGCCCATTTGATCTCGCCCACGATCTGCTTGGCATAGGGGTCCAGCAGCAGCTTGTTCGGGTTGAAGCGATGCCCATCCTGCGGCGCATAGGGGCCATGCACGCGGTAGCCATAGCGCTGGCCCGGGCGCACATCCGGCAGGTAGCCATGCCACACCTCGTTGGTGTACTCCGGCAGCGCGATGCGCTCGATCTCGCGGTTGCGCGCATCAAACAGGCACAGTTCCACCCTGGTGGCATGGCGCGAATACAGCGCGAAATTCACTCCCAGCCCATCCCAGGTCGCACCCAGCGGGAACGGCCTGCCCTCGCGGACGCGCGAGGTCTGGGTCCACTTACGGGTTGCCATCGTTCTCGTCCTTACCCGCATGTAGGGCTGCTATCTCTGCTTCCACCAAACGCTCGGCCATGTGCCAATGACGTTGTTCCTGATCATCCGGGCGGCCCTCGGCCTCCCAGATCTGGTGCGCCAGCATCTCGATGCGTCGGCGTCGCTCACTGCTGTCCATCTGCCCCACTCTCCTGGCTGATCCACACCGCAACGGGGCTGCCGTCAAACAGCAGCGCATCCGAGGCGGAACCGTTGAAAATCTCCGTGCGACCGTCCAGCACGTTGTGCATCGTTCGTTGCGGCACCGCCGTCACGCGCTGCTCCGCGTCCTCGGTCCACGCAAGGGCAGGACCGGGGCATCGCTCGGCACTCGCCCTGCGCACCGCCACCAGCAGCACCTGTCCTGCGTGCTCACGCACGAAGACGAGATCTGCTGAAGCGGGATCGGACAGGTTCCGCAGCGTTCCGCACAGGAACAACGCCGGATGCTCGCGCCGCAGCTGCAGCAGCTGCGAGAGCAGGCGCATCTTCGGCGCGCCTTCGTGCCAGTCCTGCAGCAAGTCCGACCACGATCGATCATCAGCCAATGCCTGTGCGCGCTGTGCGAAATCCACGGGGCGCCGGTTATCCGGATCGACCAGACTGAGATCCCAGAACTCGGTGCCCTGGTAAATATCGGGAACACCCGGCAGGCACAGCTGCAGGCACAGCTGTGCAAGCCCGTTGCTGGCACCGGCGGCTGCCAGCGTCCTCACGAAACCCGTCATCGCATCGCGCACGCCCTGCAGTTCCCTGGCTTGCATCAAGGCCTGCAGCCACTGCTGCGCGGCGTCTTCAACGGCGAGGTCGGGATCGAGCCAGCTGCTGATCCGCTTGCCTTCCCGCAGCGCCTTGCGCAGCCACTGGTCCATGCGCTGTGGGAAGTCCGCGGCGGGCGCGCCGTGCATCGGCCAGGCGCCGACCAGCGCCTGCCACAGCGCATAGCTTTCGGCAGCGGGCAATGGCATAGGCATCGTTGCCGCCGCGCACTGCTGCTCCCAATCGGCCAGCGCCGACTGCCATGCCCCGACATCGCTGCTGATCAGCGCCAGGCGCGCACGCACATCCGGGCCGCGTTTATGGTCGTGTGTAGCCAGGGCCAGCATCGCAAGCGGGTGCTGGCGCGCACGGGCCGCGGCAATTTCAACCAACGCTTCGCCGTCAAGCCCGATGCGCTGCGGATCGCTTCCAACCTCGTTGCGTGACAGCGCACGGAAGTAGCGATAGAACGCCGTGTCTTCCACCGCCTTGGCATTGAGCGGTGCCGAAAGCTGGCCGAACCGCACGCGAAGTTCCTGGCTCTCGGGCGACTGCAGGGCGCTGACCAGCAGGCTCACGGCCGCGCGCCCCGCGGCGTCGAGACCCTGCACGGCAGCTGCTTCGGCCCTGGCCAGAAAACTCCGCTCGGCCGTTGTCTGCAATGCGTAGGGGCGATAGACCGGATAGTGGCGCAGCAGCGCGCAGAGTGCCCGACGCAACATCGCGTCGCTGATGTCACTGAGGCCTGCCGCCTCACCGACTGTCTGCCGCACACAGACCAGCAGTCGCTGCAGGTCTGCGTGCAGCGATCCATCCAGCAGTGCATCGCGGGCCGTCTGCTGCACCTGCTCCAGACTGCGCGTGTCGCCTGAGCGCGCCTGCCACTGGTCACTCAAGGCCTTCGCCGAATCGGGTGCATGCAGCCACGCACCGGCCTGGTCCATGAAGTCGTAGCCCGTGGTGCCATTGCACGCCCAGCCGGCAGGCAATGCCTCACCCTCGGCGAGGATCTTTTCCACGTGCAGGGTGATGTCCGCACCACGACGACCGCAGGCTTCTGCGGCGGCATCGAGATGTGCCCGCAGCCGCTGCAGGTAACCGCCTGGATCGGCCAGACCGTCGATGTGGTCGATCCTCAGGCCATCCACCCAGCCCTCGCGCACCAGCCGCAGCGGCAGCGCATGCACGGCATCGAAGACGTCCTCGCGCTCGACCCGCAACGCGGCCAGCGAGGTGATGTCGAAGAAGCGCCGATAGTTGACCTGGTCGCCGCCGGTACGCCACCACGCCAGGTGATAGTGCTGCCGCTGAAGCAGCATGTGCATGCGCTCCGCGGAGCGGTTGCAGCGCTCGATCCAGCCCTGGCGGGCGCCAGGCTGCAACGGATAGCTGCGCGGCGACAACGGCAGGCGCAGATCGTGATGGACCAGGCAGGGCTGGTCCTTGAACTCTTCTACTCGCAGAACGCCAGCCTCGATGGCCCCCTGCAGCGGTCGGTCAAGCACGGGCAGCCAGAGCCGCTGACCCGCGCCGGCCGCCTCCCAGTCGATGTCGAACCACTGCGCATGGCGGCTGCGCCGCCCGTGCATCAGCACGTCCGACCACCACGGATTCTGCGGCGCGGCGGCCAGATGGTTGGGCACGATGTCCAGCAGCAGCCCCAGCTCACGCTCGCGGGCGCGACGCGCCAGCCGCAGGAAGCCGTCCGCGCCGCCCAGTTCCGGGTTGATCCGGGTGGGATCAATGCCGTCGTAACCGTGCGTGGAACCCGGCATCGCTGCGGCGATGGGTGACAGATACAGGTGACTGACGCCCAGCGTGGCGAAATAGTCCGCCTGTGCCGCCGCTGCATCGAAATCAAAGCCGGCATGCAGCTGCAGGCGTGCGGTCGCGCGAAGTGCGGTCATGCGTGGCCTCCGTCGCGACCCGCGCTGACGCGCTGCAGCCGCGACTGCAGTGCGGCCTCATTCCAGTGCAGCGGCAAGCGCCGCCGCCAGTTCGGGTGGCCACCGACGGTACCCGGCAGGTTGACCTGTGTACGCAGTCCCAGCGCGTCTTCCAATGGAAGGAGGGCCAGCCGCGAGGGGGTCCTGGCCAGCAGGCCCAGTGCATCGTCTTCCACGCAATCTCCATGAATCAGGTCGGACAGGGCCACGGCATCCAGGCGCCGTTGCCCCAGTGCTGAGGGCAGGTCTTCGATTTCGCCCAGCCGTGCGCGCCAGCGCAGATCACGCCCGCGCAGCCAGCCGGCCAGCGGCGGCAGATCGTGGGTCGACGGCATGGCGACGGCGTCGCGGCGCCAGCGTTCGGAAGGCAGGAAGCCCGCCGCATCACGGGTGAACGGCAGGACATCCACACCCAGCACACCGCGCGCGGCCAGCTGCTGGCGGATGCCTGCCGGAACCACACCCAGGTCCTCACCGATCACCAGGCACTGGTGCCGCCACGATTCCAGCACCAGCAGGTTCAACAGATCCTGCAGCGGAAACTGCAGATAGACCCCGTCGCGGGCGGATGCGCCCTGCGGCAGCACCCACAGCCGGTGCAGGCCGAGGATATGGTCGATGCGCACGCCACCACGGCCGGCCATGACCGCCCGCAACAGGTGGATGAAGGGCGCATAGCCCTGGCTGCGCAGGGCCAGCGGCGAGAAGCTGGTGATGCCCCACGCCTGGCCCAGGGTATTGAAGGCATCAGGTGGCGCACCCAGCTCCAGGCCGGCCAGCATGGCGTGGGCCTGCGTTCGCGCTTCGGCACCGTCGGGTGCGCAGCCCACCGCCAGATCGGCAATCAGGCCGATGGCCGCGCCATTGCTGCGGGCCTGCGAGTGCAGCTGTGTCCAGCAGCGCTGCGCGACCCACTGTGCGAAGGCGTGGTCCTGCGCGTTGCCACTGCGGGCATCGGCCGCCAGCGCAGCGTATTCCTGCAGCGCCGCGCCTGCTTGGTCCTGCCATTGGCAGACCTCGGCCCACAGATCGGGTTGCGCCTGCTGCAGCTGCCGTCGCGTGGCGAGCAGCCAGCGCCACTTGAGGTCAGCCGCACCGGGCCAGTCGATCCGCCGCGCGGCCGTAGCAGCGTTCACCGCCTCGGCCAGCGCTGGATCCTCCGACAGCACGGCGCGGGCGGCATCCGGTAGCGCCTGCAACAACGAGGCCTGCAGCGGGTCGAGCCAGCGGCGGTCGCTGGGCGAATATGGACTGTAGCCGGCACCCGGCGGCAAGCCGGCGTGCATCGGGCTGAGCGCAAGCGCCTGCCCACCGTGCTGCCCCAGCCGCTGCAGCCATGGTGCACAACCGGCACTGTCTCCGATGCCGGCATCGCCTGCGCTGCGCAGGCTGTAGACCTGCGCCGCCAGGCCCCAGCCTCGGTCGAGATGCGCGGGCCACCAAGCCTTCTGCGGTGCGACGGCGACCGCGATGCGACGCGGCCCCTGCTGCCAGTGCCAGTAGCCAGGCTGCAGCGGCACCGGCCATCGCCCAGCCGCATCCTGCTGCGCATCGCATTGCCGGCCGGTCTCATCGACCCAGCACGCTGCGCCTGCAGCACCCGGCAGGACCACCGCCTCCCCGCAGATCGCGGTGTGCAGTAGCGCACCCGCCGTTTCCGCCTGCGGCTGCAGCACCTGCAGAACAGCGCGCAGCACCTCCGGCGCCACCTCGCAATGCCGCCCGGCAACATCCTCCCACTGCGGCATCAGCCCCGCAGAACGCGCGGCTGCCTGCAGCGCTATATCGCCGCTCATGCCGGCAGCCAGCGCAGCTGCAGACCACCGCCCGCCTGCAGCCACGGGCCGGTGGGCAGATCCAGCAGCGATTCTCCGTCAGGCAGCGAGTGCGGCACTTCGGCAGGCCCTGCGTTGATGGCGATCCACCATTGCCCGACAGGCAACTGCCACCCCGCCTGCACCGCGCCCGTGCCCAGCACCGTCGCGCCCAGCGAGCGCGCCTGCTCGAGCCCGGGCTGCAGGCAGCGTCGGCGCAGGGCGAGCAGATCGCGAAGCCACGCCAGCGAGTCCTGTGCCGCAAATCCGGCGGCCGGTGGCGGCACATACGATGCCTGCAGCGTCGCGGGATCATTCGGGTCGGGAATCCGCGCCCGCGAGGCGGCGTCGGCAAATGCGCTGAAGCCAGCGAACTCACGTCGACGCCCTTCGCGCACTGCTTCGTCCAGCGGCGCGTGGTAATCGGTGAAGAACAGGAACGGTGACGTGGCCTGCCACGGCTCGCCCATGAACAGCAGCGGCACCATGGGCGTCAGCACAGTCAGCGCGGTGGCCATGCGCAGCGCCGGAGGCTCCAGCAGCTGGCTCAGGCGCTCACCAAAGGCGCGATTGCCAACCTGATCGTGGTTCTGCGCGAACACGACGAAACGCGACGGCGGCAGGTCGCCACTCGCCTCGCCACGGGCCTCGCCATGCAGGTCGGGCTCACCCTGCCAGGCGAAGCCCTCAGCCAGGCAGCGCGCCAGCAGCGCTTCGGCACGGCCCGCGTAGGCGGCGTAGTAACCTTCGTGCTCGCCGGTCAGCAGCACATGCAGCGCATTGTGGAAGTCGTCATTCCACTGCGCCTGGTAGGCGCCTCGCAACCAGCGCGCCTGGTTGCGCTCGTTTTCCAGCACCAGGTGCGCGCGCGGCACCTCGGTGCGGATCGCATCGCTCAGCTGCTGCAGGAAGCGGTCATCATCGATGGCGTGCACCGCATCCAGGCGCAGCCCGTCAAACCGATACTCCTGCAGCCACATCAGCGCGTTGTCGATGAAGAAGCGCTTCACATGCGGCTGTTCGAAATTGATGGCCTCACCCCACGGGGTGTTGCGACCGCTGTGGAAGAAGTCCTTGGCATACTGCGCCAGATGGTTGCCCTGTGGCCCGAAGTGGTTGTAGACCACATCCAGCAGCACCGCCAGGCCGGCGGCATGCGCCGCATCGACGAATCGCTTCAGTGCTTCGGGTCCGCCATAGGCCTGTGCCGGGGCGTAGGGAAATACACCGTCATAGCCCCAGTTGCGGCTCCCTGGGAACTGCGCCACCGGCATCAGCTCGATGGCGGTGATGCCCGTCGCCGCCAGCATCGGCAGCTGCGCCGTCAGCGCGGCAAATCCGCCGGCTGCCTCGACGTGCACCTCGTAGATCACCATGTCCGGCCAGGCGACGCCGCCCCAATCCCGCGTCTGCCAGGCATACGCATCCTCGGCCAGGACGGCGCTGGGGCCTTCAACACCCTCGGGCTGCCAGCGCGAAGCGGGATCCGGCACCTCGCTGCCATCCGGCAGGCGGAAGCGATAACGATCGCCCTGCCCCGCCGTCGTGCGGATCCAATGCAGGCCATCGGCCTGCCGAAGCATCGGTAACGTGGCGCCGCCCAGTACCAGCTCCACCTGGCTGATGTCAGGCGCCCACAGCCTGAACTCCACCATCCCCGCGCCCGCTGGCCACGCACCCAGACGACCGGCAGCGGTCATGCGACAACCTGCAGGTACAGCGTGGACATCGGCGGCAGGGTCAGTCGCAGTGATTGCGCGTGCCCGTGCATCGGTCTCGCATCGGTGGCCACCGCGCCCAGATTGCCGGCGTTGCCGCCTGCATAATGGTGGCTGTCGGTGTTCAACCGCTCCGACCACAGGCCGGATTCGGGTACGCCAACGCGGTAGCCCTCGCGGCGCACAGGCGTGAAATTGCTGACCACCAGCATCGCCGGTGCGTCGCCGGTCGGGTCCTGCCGGATGAAGGCGTAAACGCTGTTACGGCTGTCGTCGGCCACACTCCAGGCAAAGCCGCGCTCGTCGCGCTCATCGCGATGCAGTGCGGGCTGATGCAGCAGTTGTGCATTCAGATCACCGACCAGACGCATCAATCCGCCGCCCTCGGCTGTCGCCGCCTGCTCCCATTCCAGTCCGCGCTGGTGTGCCCACTCGCCCGACTGACCGAACTCGCCCCCCATGAACAGCAGTTTGCTGCCCGGGTGCGCCCACATGAAGGCGTAGTACGCCCGCAGCTGTGCGAACTGCTGGACGCGGTCGCCCGCCATCTTGGTGAGCAGCGAGCCTTTGCCGTGCACCACCTCGTCATGCGACAGCGGCAACACAAAACGTTCTGAGAAGGCATAGACCAGGCCGAAGCTGATCTCGCTGTGATGATGCGGGCGATGCACCGGGTCGCGCTGCAGGTAGTGCAGCGTGTCGTGCATCCAGCCCATGTTCCATTTGTGGGTAAAGCCCAGCCCGCCGCCGGCCACCGCATTGGTCACACCGGGCCAGGCCGTGCTCTCCTCGGCGATCACCAGCACGTCCGGGAAACGCTCGCGCAGGGTCTGGTTCATGCGCTGCAGGAAGGCCACCGCCTCCAGGTTCTCGCGGCCGCCCTGTGCATTGGGCACCCACTGCCCCTCGGGGCGGCTGTAATCGCGATACAGCATCGACGCCACTGCATCCACGCGCAGTCCGTCGATGTGGAAGTGCTCGATCCACTCCAGGGCGCTGCCAATCAGGTAGGCCGACACTTCATTGCGGCCGTAGTTGTAGATCAGCGTGTCCCAGTCGGCATGCTTGCCCTCACGGGGATCGGCGTGTTCGTACAGGGCGGTGCCATCGAAGCGCGCCAGACCGTGGGCATCGTCGGGGAAATGCGCGCTGACCCAATCAACGATCACGCCCAGACCGGCCTGGTGACAGCGGTCCACGAAGCGGGCAAAGGCTTCCGGGGTGCCGTAGCGCGCCGTCGGTGCGTAGATGCCCAGCGGCTGGTAGCCCCAGGAGCCACCAAAGGGATGCTCACTGATCGGCAGCAGCTCGATGTGGGTGAAGCCCAGCCCGGTGACGTGGGGGATCAGCCGATCCGCCAGTGCATCCCAATCCAGCACGCTGCCATCCTCGGCGCGCTGCCAGGATCCCGCGTGTACCTCATAGATGGACAACGGCGCGTTGATGCCCTGCCGGCTGCGCCGCTGCAGCCAAGCTTGGTCGGTCCACTGCAGCGGCGCGGCAGACACCACGCGTGAGGCGGTGGCGGGTGAGCGCTCGGCCCAGCGTGCCATCGGGTCGAGTTTGTCGGGCAGGGTCTGGCCGTCTGCGCCGATCAGACGGAACTTGTAGCACGCGCCCGGCCGCACCCCGGGGATGAACAGCTCCCACACGCCTGCGGCATGGCGCAACCGCATCGGGTGGCGGCGACCGTCCCAGCCATTGAAGTCGCCGACGACCGCCACGCGCTGCGCGTTCGGTGCCCAGACGGCGAAACGCACGCCCTCGATGCCTTCAACGGTCATTTCGGTAGCGCCCAGCGCGCGCACCGCTTCGGCGTCGCCCTGGTGGATACGCTGCAGCAGCGCCTCATCCAGCAGCGGGCCGAACGCATATGCGTCGTGCACCTGCTCGACGCCATCGGGGAAGTGCAGCGCCAGTAGCGGGACCGCGTCGGCACCGGCGCGCCCCTCGAACAGGCCCGGCAGATCAGTGCAACGGAGGTCCCAGCGGCGGCCGCTGCCCTCGATCACCTCCACCCGCTGTGCGTTCGGAACCAGCGCGCGGATCACACGACCACCGTTGCCATCGGCATGCGGGCCCAACCAGGCGAACGCATCGGCCGGGCGACCCTGCACCAGCGCCTGCAACTCGGCCGCCATCGGCGCAACCTCATCACCCTGCGTCACCGCGTCGTAGTCGAATGCCACCGCACCCCGCCCCTCGTCGTTCATGCAGCCACCTGGCAGGTCTGCTGGTACAGCGCCAGGTAGGCCTTGCCGGCCGTTTCCCAACCGCCCGGACGCAGCATCGCCGCACGTCGCATCGCGTGCATCAGTGCCGGCAGCCGGAACGTGCGCATCGCCCGCTCCACGCAGCGGCGCAGCCCATCGGCATTGGCACCATGGAACAGGAACCCGGTCACGCCGTCCTCGACCGTATCAACCAATCCGCCCGTCGCGTGCGCGACCGGCAGGCAGCCAAAGCGCTGTGCATACATCTGGCTGAGGCCGCAGGGTTCGAAGCGCGAGGGCATCAGCAGGAAATCAGCGCCGGCGAACATCTGCCGCGCCAGGCCCTCCTCGAAGCCGATGAAGGCGCCGACCCGCCCGGGGTAGCGCTGGGCCAGTGCCTGCACCTGCGCTTCCACCTGCGGCTCGCCACCGCCGATCACCACCAGCTGGCCACCGGCCGCCACAATCTGCGGGGCGACGTCACAGGTGATGTCCAGGCCCTTCTGATGGACCAGACGCGAGACCACGGCGAACAAGGGGCCCGACGAGGGCTGCAGCCCAAAGGCCTGGCGCACGGCCTGCGCATTCTCTTCACGGCCCGCGCACTGGCCGATGCTGAAACGTGCCTTCAGGTGAATGTCACGGCGCGGATCCCAGCTGGCGTCGATGCCGTTGACGATGCCACTGAGGTGTCCACCGGCAGCGCGTTGCGCCAGCAGTTCGTGCAGGCCACAGCCATCCTCGGCAGCGGTGATCTGCTGCGCATAGCGCAGGCTGACCGTGTTCAGGCGGGTGGCATTGGCAATGCCGCCCTGCAGGAAGGACATATGGCCATGGAAATGCAGTTCGTCCAGATGCTCCGCAGGTACGCCGAGGGTCGGCGCCAGAGCAAACGGGAACAGCCCCTGGTAGGCCAGGTTGTGGATGGTCAGCAGGGTCGGCACCGCGGTTCGATCCCAGCGTACATAGGCAGCGGCCATCGCCACCGGCCAGTCGTTCAGGTGCAGCAGCTGCGGCGCCCAGTCCAGCCCGGCACGACCGGCGGCCACTTCCGCAGCGGCATGGGACAAGGTGGCAAAACGCACCGCGTTGTCCTGCCATTCGCGGCCCTGCGCATCCACGTAGGGCGAACCCTCGCGCTCGTACAGCGCCGGCGACAGCAGCACATAGATAGGAAGGCCATCGGCCTGGAGCGCCATGGCCACGGTGCAGGCCGGCAGCCCGGCACGCCCGGCGACGCGACCTACCTCACGCAGATGCGGCAGGCGCTGCAGCACTTCGGGATAGCCCGGCAACAGCACGCGTGCATCACAGCCGCTGCGCACCGCGCGCGGCAGCGCGGCTGCCACATCACCCAGGCCGCCGGCCTTGATGAAGTCCGCCATTTCGGTGGCAACGAACAGTACCCGCTGCACCAGCTCCGGCAGTTCGATCGGCTGTGATGGGCCACGGCGGGTGCCGATCGGCACCAGGTCGAGGGCGGGCAGGACAGTCTCTGCAACGGGATCGTGCAGGGAATCGGCGACGAGGTCGAGGGCCATGGTGAACTTCTCTGAATCAGTCAGGCAGACGCCAGCCACGCCCGAATGGGCGCCAGGTCTGGGAAGGAAGTCGTCGCGGAACGTGGGGGACGTTTGCGTAGGCTCTACGCGAATGTGCACTGTTCCATATCAAACAGCCGTGAAGCGATGGCGATTTGTTTGTGACAGCGCGTCATCAGTTCAGTACGCAACGTTGGGTGCGCACCGCTGCGGGCACCCTGCGTCACCCGGTCGCAGGGCCTCACCCGGCTGCACTTGACCAATATCAATCCGCAGCATTCACCGGGCGCGTATCTCTATGCAGGAACCCCAACACCGGCGCTGCCGGCTTCCAGAGGACCTGCGATGAGCTACACCCCCGACAACGCCCAGCTGCTGAACGCCCTGCAGAACGTCATGGTGATCTCCACCACCGACCTGCAGGGCAACATCACCTATGCCAACGACCTGTTCTGCACGCTCACCGGCTTTGCGCGCGAGGAGCTGATCGGCCAGCCGCACAGCATCGTCCGCCACCCGGACGTGCCCAAGGCCGTCTACAAGGACATGTGGGACACCATCAAGGCCGGCAAGATCTGGACCGGCATCGTGCCGAACCTCGGCAAGGGCGGCGCGCTCTACGTGGTCGATACCACCGTGCAGCCCCTGTTTGACGCCGAGGGCAACATCACCTCGTACATCAGCATCCGCCGCGTGGTGAACGATCTGATGCAGAACTACGACCTGGTCGAGTTCAGCAAGGAAACCTTCGACGACTTCTACGAAGCCGCATGAACGCGCTGCCCGCCAGCCACCTGTCGGGGCTCCCCATCGGTCGACTGCTGGTGGGCTTCGCCTCCGAATCGGGCAATGCCCGCGCCCTGGCCCAGCGCCTGGGCGCGGACCCGGACCTGCAGCCGCACGCGCCGCAGGTCCTGCCGTTCGACCAGATCGATGTCGCCAGCCTCGGCCACGGCGACGTGCTGCTGGCCATCTCCAGTTCGTTCGGTGATGGCGAGCCGCCGGCCAACGGCGAGCAGTTCTTCGACAGCCTCCGCCAGATCACCGAGCTGCCGGGCCTGCGTTACGCAGTGTTCGGGCTCGGCGACACCGGCTACCCCAGCTTCTGCGGCTTCACCAAGGCGCTGGACACGGCGCTGAGCGAGCGCAAGGCCATCCCTCTGCTGCATCGCGTGGATGCCGACCTCGGCTACGAACAGTTCTTCCAGCAATGGCGGCCGGTGCTGGGCCAGGTGCTGCAGGGGGATCTGGCCGCCGGCCAGGACCTGCGGCTGCAGGTGACGGCCTATGGTGAGGACAACGCCTTCGCCGCGCCCATCCTCGAACGCCGCCGCCTGAACAGCCATGGGCCGGCGGCCTGGCACCTGCAACTCGAGATCGCCGGCAGCGGCATGGCCTACCGGGCCGGCGACACCCTGCACGTAGTGCCCGACAACGATCCGTCACTGCTGCAGGCGCTGGCCACGTGGTACGGCGATCCTGCTGCCATCACCGCCCTGCAGGACCGCGAACTGCGCCTGCACAGCAAGAGCGTGCTGCGCGAGCTGGCCCGCCTCAGCGGCAGCGAGACGTTGAAGGGCCTGCTCAAGGTCAGCCAGAAACGCGAAATGGACGCCTACCTGCACGGGCTGGACATGCTGGACCTGCTGCAGGACCACGCGACCCCGGACAGCGTCCCGCTGGAACGGCTGTGCGGCCTGCTCTCGCAGCGCCTGCCCCGCGCCTATTCGATTGCCTCCCATCCTGGCGATGACCAGGTAAGCCTGTGCGTGCGCGAAGTGCGCTACACCCTGCGCGGCCGCGAGCGCTTCGGTACGGCCACCGGCAGCCTGCTGCATGGCCGTGGCCATGCCCGCGTGTACTGCCGCTCCAACCCCGGCTTCCATCTGCCCGACGCCCCCGACGCGCCACTGCTGATGGTCGGCACCGGCACCGGCATCGCACCACTGATGGGCCTGATGCAGGAACTGCAGGCCGGCGCCTGTGCGCGCGATGTGCATCTGGTGTTCGGTGAGAAGCACCGCGAGCACGATTATCTGTACCGCGAACAGCTGCAGGACTGGCAGTCTGGCGGCCTGCTGGCCGGGCTGCACACCGCCTTCTCGCGTGACGGCACCGAAAAGGTCTATGTACAGCACGTGCTGCAGCAACGCGCCGACGACGTGCGCGACCTGCTGTCACGTGGTGGGCATCTGTACCTGTGTGGCAACAAGCGGCATCTGGAAGGCGCGGTACGCGAGGCCATCGATGCGATCGGGGGCCAGGGGCAGTGGGACGCGCTGCGCGGTGAAGGCCGCACGCACTGCGAGCTGTACTGACGCCGGGATCCATTCCGCCGGGCGTGGCCCGGCGCTACCGCCTGCGGCACGCTGCTGCCCTTGGTAGCGCCGGGCCATGCCCGGCGGGCTGCGCGCCGCAGCATCGGTTCGGCATGGCCCCGACCCGGCGCTGGGCATTCATCCAGTGGGCAACGGACCGCTGATCGGTAGTGCCGGCCGCTGGCCGGCTCCTCAGGATTGCGGGGTTGCCGGCCAGCGGCCGGCACTACCTCAATCGCTGACGATGCGGCCGTCCACCATGCGTGCTACCTGCTGGCCGAACATGTCCACGTCGTGCGGGTCGTGGCTGATCAGCAGCAGCGGAATGCCGGTTTCAACCAGCACCGCCTGCAGTTCCTGCCGCAGGTGCTGGCGCAGGTCATGGTCCAGCGCGGCAAACGGCTCATCCAGCAGCAGCGCCTGCGGCTGGGTCACCAGGGCGCGCGCCAGCGCGGTACGCTGGCGCTGGCCGCCGGAGACCTGCGACGGCAGCAGGTCGGCCACGTGATCGATACGGAACGCGTGCAGCCAGCGCTCCACCGCGTCGATGCGCGCACCACGGCGCGGATTGAACCAGCCACGTTCCAGGCCGAAGGCCACGTTCTGGCGCACGCTCAGGTGTGGGAACAGCGCGTAGTCCTGGAATACATAGCCCAGCCGGCGCCGTTGCGGTGGCAGGTTCATCCCGCTGCTGCTGTCGAACAGCGCCTGGCCCTGCAGCCGCACATGGCCACGCCAGGGCCGCAGCAGGCCGGCCACCGCTTTCAGGGTCAGGCTCTTGCCCGCGCCCGAGGGGCCGAACAGCACCACCTGGCGCTGCGTGCATTGCAGCGCCACGTCCAGCACGAACTGCGGCGTCGCCGCCTGCATCGGCCGGTGCACCTGCAGGTCAAGCCACATCGCGCAGCTCCTGGCGGCGCCCGCCGACCAGCCGCGCGGCCAGCAGCAGGATGACGATGCACACCACCGAGGTGAGGATCACCAGCGCATTGGCCTTGCCATCCTGCCCGGCCTGCACTGCCTCGTAGATGGCGATGGACAGCGTCTGGGTGCGGCCCGGGATGCTGCCCGCCACCATCAGCGTGGCCCCGAACTCGCCCATCGCACGCGCAAAGGCCAGCAGCAGCCCGGCGAGAATGCCTCGCCAGGCCAGCGGAAGGGTGATGCGGAAGAATACCGCCGCCTCGGACACGCCCAGCGTGCGCGCAGCATTTTCCAGCTGGCCATCGACGCCTTCGAACGCAGCCCGCGCCGGCTTGAACACCAGCGGCAGCGAGGCCACCGCGGCGGCAATCACCGCCGCCTGCCAGGTGAACACCAGGTTGATGCCGAACCACGACTGCAGCCACACGCCGATCGGGCCATTCCGGCCGATCAGCACCAGCAGGTAGTAGCCCAGCACCGTCGGCGGCAGCACCATCGGCAGGGTCAGCACCGAATCCAGCAGCTCACGGCCGGGAAAGCGCCGGCGCGCCAGCAGTGCGCCTAGTGCCACGCCCAGCACCAGGTTGATCGCCGTGGCCCAGCCGGCCACTTTCAGCGACAAGCCCAGCGCGCTCCAGTCCAGATCCATGCCTCAGGGCTTGCCGAACCCGTGCTTGACCAGGATCGCCTGGCCCTGCGGCGAGCGGACGAAGGCGGTGAAGCGCTTCGCTTCGACCGCATGAGTGCTGGCCTGGATCACCGCCAGCGGATAGGCGATGCGCCCGCTCACCGGCACCTCGAAGGCGCGGCGCACGCGGTCCGGCATCGCCTGCGCGTCAGTGGCGTAGACGAAGCCGGCATCCACTTCACCCCGTGCCACGTAGTCCAGCGACTGCCGCACGTTCTGGGTGGTGATGGCCTTGCCCTGCACCGCCGGCCACAGCCCGGCTTTCTCCAGCGTGCCCTTGGCGTAGCGGCCCACCGGCACGCTGTCCGGGTTGCCCAGCGCGATGCGCTGCACGCCGGCACCGGCCAGATCCTTCAGCGCACGCGGTGCGGCCTTGGCCTGCGGTGGCACCACTACCCACAGCGCGTTCACCGCGAATACCTGGCGGGTGCCGGGCGCCAGCAGCTTCTGCTGCCCGGCCTGGTCCATCGTGGTTTCGTCGGCCGAGGCGAACACATCCACCGGCGCACCACGGCTGATCTGCTGCAGCAGCACGCCGGAGGCCGCAAAGTTGAAATCGACCTTGGTGCCCGGATGGGCCTTTTCGTAGGCCGCGCCCAGTTCGCGGAAACTCTCGGTCAGGCTCGACGCCGCCGACACCGTCAGGTCGGCGGCCCAGGCCGGCATCGCGGCCAGCACCCCCAGTAACAACAGTCCTGCACGCTTCATCATCGGCTCCCGGTGGGTATCAGTCTGGTTCGGATTCGTCGGCCATGGCGAGCGCAGCCAGGCGCTCAGGTTGCAGCAGCAGGATCTCGCGCTGTTTGACCGCGATCACACCGTCATCGCTCAAGCGCCGCAGCACACGGCTGGCGGTTTCCGGCGCCATGCGCAGGTAGTTGGCGATTTCGGTGCGGGCCATGGTCAGGTTGAAGCGCGTGGCGGAGAAACCGCGCCGCGCGTAACGCGCGGACATGTCCAGCAGGAACGCGGCCATGCGCTCCTCGGTGCGGTGGTTGGCGGCCAGCGTGGCGACCTTGCCGATCTCCGCACTGAGCAGGCTGAACAGCTTGGCCTGCAGCCCAGGCATGCGCGTGGCCAGCAGGCTCAGCTTGGGAAACGAAATGCGGCACAGGTGCACTGTATCCAGCGCCACCGCATTGCAGGGGAAGCGCGAACCGTGGATCGCATTGAGGCCGATCACTTCACCCGGCAGGGCAAAGCCGAGCACCTGGTCGTTGCCCTGGCTGTCATCGACGAAGGTCTTGACCATGCCTGCACGCACCGCGGCAATGGAATCGAACTGTTCGCCGGCACGGAAGATATAGTCACCGGCATGGAACGGACCCACATGGTCGACCAGCACGTGCAGGTCACCCAGCGCGGTCTTGTCATAGCCCTGCGAGATGCAGGCATCGGAAAACGCACAGGTGCTGCAGAAATGCAGCGCATCACCGTCATCGGCGGCGGCGGGGTTCGGTGTGGCCTGGCCAAGGCGGCCGCGGGAAGGCGGATTCATGGACATCGGAGCGACACTCAAGCGCTGGCGACCGCCGGCCGGAAACATGCCGCCATCATACGCCACAGCAGCCGCCCCTCCGCAGCCAGGCGCAGCACGCGCGCATCCCAGTGCGCCCAGCCGCGCGCAAGCAGCGGTTGCAGTTCCGGCGTGGCCTCGGCGAAACAATCATCAAAGGCGACGTCGTTGCGCCACTCGAAGGCGGCGGCATCCACCGAATGGTCGCAGGCCAGGCTCTGCGCGACCTCGGCCGACAGCCGCTCCTGCTCGGACAGGATCAGCCCGGCGGTCACGCCGATCTGGCCGGCCTGCAGGCGTGCCTGCCACTGTGCAAGGTCGTCCTCCAGCCGGTAGAACACCTCGCCGATCTGGCTGCAGGCCGCCAGCCCCAGGCCGACGAAGTCGCTGCGGTCGCGGCGCGGCACGCCGGCCAGGTCACAATGGCGCTGGCCATCGCCGGGCCCGTTGGGATCGGGCAGGTCACCGCGCTGGTAGTGGTCGCCACCGATGGCGACATAGCCGGCATCGCCAAGCAGCCGCCAGGCCTGCAGCCACTGCCCGGCCGCCGGCTGCTCCGGCAACCCGCACGGCGCGGGCAGCAGCACCCGTTCGGGTGCCTCGGCCAGCACTTCATGTACGCGTTCGATGAAGCCCTGATCCGCGAGCGATGGCACCCGCAACTGGTAGTAGCGCGCAGTGAACCCAACCTGGCGTGACTGCGCCAGCAGGGTCGGCCCCATTGCATCGGCACGATCGATCACGGTCAGCCGGGTACAGCCCACCGCACGCAGCTGCGCCGGGGCCAGCGTACTACCGGCATCCAGCCGCACTTCCACCTGCGGCCGAGCCACCGTGCGCAGATGCTGGGGCACGGCATCCAGCAGCTGGCCCAGCGCGCTGGCACCCAGTACCTCGGCCAGACCCAGCTGCAGCACCATGGCCACCACTTCGCGGTCGTCGGCCAGCACATCGGCCTGGCGCCGCAGGGCGGTCAACAGCGTATCCAGATAGATGTTGGCGGTGGTCAGCTGCCCTGCCCGCCCCGCCTGGAACCCGAGGGTCAGGCCGCGCGGAATCAGGTGCTCGTTGCTGGCCCGCACGGCTGCGCGCCAGCCACTTTCGCCGAAGCCGGCACTGAACTGGTCGGCGGCCGGAAACAGTACGTGGCGCGGCTGCTGCAGCAATGCAGCCTTCAGTGCGGTGTCTTCGCTTGCATCGACGGGGAAGCTCATGGCGGACATTTTCCAGCGTTCCTCTGCGCAGGGTCCTGATTGAAATCAAGCGTGACGCTGCTGCCGTGCGCGATCGGCCGCGGCCGCGTCGATGGCTTCGGGCAGGTCGGTTTCGCGGTCGATCTGCGGGAAATGCCGGCGCTCCATCCGGCGGATCGCGAAGTGCATCCACGCCAGCGCCGTGGCCACCAGCACGAACAGCAGCATGAAGCAGCTGCTCCAGATGCCCAGCGCATCGTTCAGCGCGCCGAACACGATGGGCAGGATGAAGCCACCCAGGCCACCGATCATGCCGACCACGCCGCCCACCGCACCCACGTGCTGCGGGTAGTACACCGGAATGTGCTTATAGACCGCCGCCTTGCCCAGCGACATGAAGAAGCCCAGCACGAACACCAGCACGGTGAACATCACCACGCCGATGGCCAGGTGGAAGTGGATCGGGCCGTGGATGCCCTTCACTACATACTCGGTATCCGGATAGGCCAGCAGGAAGGTGCAGATGGCCGAGACGCCGAAGGTCCAGTACATCACCCGCCGCGCACCGATCCTGTCAGCCATCCAGCCGCCGACCACGCGGAACAGGCTGGCCGGAATCGAATAGCAGGCCGCCAGCATGCCGGCGTGGCCCACGTCCATGCCGTAGGCGCCCACCAGATAGTGCGGCAGCCACAGTGCCAGGGCGACGAAGCCGCCGAACACGAAGAAGTAGTACAGCGAGAAGCGCCACACCTGCAGGTTCTTCAGCGGTGCCATCTGCTCGGCGAACGGCACCGGCTTGACGCCGTCACGGCGGCGCTGCTCCAGCGACGGGTCTTCCTTGCTGAACAGGAAAAACAGCACAGCGGTGACCGCCAGCGCCACCGCCCAGACCTTGGCCACCATGGTCCAGCCGGCCGCCACCATTACCAGCGGCGCCAGCAGCTTGGTCACCGCTGAACCGATGTTGCCCGCGCCGAAGATGCCCAGTGCCGTGCCCTGCCTGCTGGCCGGGAAGAACTTGGACACATAGGCCACGCCCACCGAGAAGTTGCCACCGGCAATGCCCACGCACAGCGCAGCGAACAGGAACTGGGTGTAGGTGTGGGCGTAGGTCAGCATCCAGGTGGCCACCGCGCCACACAGCATCACCAGCACCATCACCTTGCGGCCACCGAACTGGTCCGACCAGATGCCAAGGAAGACCCGGCTGATCGATCCGGTCAGCACCGGGGTGGCGATCAGCAGGCCGAACTGGGTGTCGTTCAGCCCCAGCTGCTCGCTGATCTGGATGCCGATGATGGAGAAGATCATCCACACCGCGAAGCACACGGTGAAGGCGAAGGTGCTCAGCCACAGCGCACGCTGCTGCTGCCCGGCACTGACGGGGGCAAGGGCCTGGTTCATGCAATCTCCTTTCCCAAGAGTGGGTCAGCCGTTCCCGGCTTCAGCTTCGATCTCATCCAGCCCGCGCACGGGGTAGCGTTCCTGCAGCTGCAGCAGGTAGGCCTGCACCTCGCGCTGGCGCACCTGCAGTTCCAGGTAGTCGCGGATCTGCGGCAGCACCGCCTCGAAAGGCTGCGGCTGCCCCTCCTCGCGCGCGTCGATGCAGACCACGTGGTAGCCCCAGCGCGATTCCACCGGGAAACCGGCCAGGCCCTCGCGCAGCCGGAACACCTGCCGGTCGAACTCGGGCGTGGTCTGGCCACGCTGCAGCCATCCCAGATCACCGCCGTCGCTGCTGGACGGGCAGCGCGAATGGCGCAGGGCGAAGTCGGCGAACAGGTGCGGAGCCTCCTTCAGCTCGGCCACCAGCCGCTCGCCTTCGTTGCGTGCATCCAGCCGCCCGGCCACGTCATCGGCCGGTGCCGCCAGCAGGATATGGCGCAGGCGCACGCGATCGGGCGAACGGAAGCGTTCCGGGTTCTGTTCGAAATAGCGCCGGCAGTCCTCGTCGCTGGGCACGCGGTCTTCGATCGCGTCCTCGATCAGCTGCTGGATCAGCACTTCCTCGTCACTCACCCGGCCACCCTGCGCTGCGTGCAGGCCCAACCGCTGCACCTCAAGGCGCAGCAGCTCGCGCACCACCAGCGCACGTGCCGCCTCGGCCCGCGACTGTTCCGGACGCATCGCCCGGTGGTGCTGCATCTCGCGGGCGATGTCGGCCTCGCTGATCGCGGTCTCGTCCACGTAAAGCCGGCACGGCGCCGGTTGCCCGAGCGAGCGCGGCCCCTGCGCCCCCGCCTCGTGGTGGTGCGAATGGGCCTCGGCCGGAACCGGGGCATTGGAGTCGATCACGGTGATCGGCAGGAACTTCGGCAGGCTGCCCATGGCTTACTCCCGCGGACCGTAACGCAGCGGGGCCTGGCGGCGGCGCACCACTTGGTAGGGCCGCCACAGGTAGCTGATCGGAATGCTCCACACGTGCACCAGGCGGGTGAACGGTGCGATCAGGAACAGGGTCAGGCCCAGGAAGATGTGCATCTGGTAGACCCAGCTGACACCCTCGATGTAGTCGGCGGCACCGGCACGGAAGGTCACGATATGCTGCGCCCACTCGGCCAGCTGCACCATCACCCCACCATCAAGGTGCCCGGACGAGATGCGGATGCTGTACAGCCCCAGGCACAGCTGGGCAAACAGCAGCACCAGCACCAGCGTGTCGCCAAAACTGCCGGTGGCGCGCACCCGTGCATTGAACAGCCGGCGCACCAGCAGGATGCTGATGCCGATGAAGCACAGGGCACCGAACACGCCGCCCACCACCATCGCCAGCACCTGCTTCTGCGAGGAGGTGATGAAGTGCTCGTACACCGCATGCGGGGTCAGCAGGCCCACCAGGTGGCCACCGAGAATGGCCAGGATGCCGATGTGGAAGCAGTTGCTGCCGATGCGCATGCCCTTGTCCGACAGCATCTGGCTGGAGCCGGTGCGCCAGGTGTACATGGCCTTGTCATAGCGGGCCCAGCTGCCGATCAGCAGCACCGCCACGGCGATGTACGGGTAGTACTGGAAGGCGAATTGATGCAGGTAGTAGTTCATGGCTGGACCTCACGGTGCACGGGACGGCCGGGCGAGCGCGTCGGTGGCTTGCAGTCTTCGGCAGGGGCTTCGGCGCCGAAGCGTACCGCCTCCTCTTCCCACAACCGGTCCATCGCCTCGGCGGTATCGTCGCGGGGTTCCTCGCTGGCGCGTTGCCGCAGCGCCTCCAGGTTGATCTTGCCGTCGCCGGCCTCCACCAGGATTTCCAGCAGCGGCACATGCGGCAGTTTGCGCTCGGCCGCACGTGCGGCCAGCATCCCGGCGATATGGCCGATGTGGTGCAGCCATTCGCGGGCCTCCTCCTGCGGCCGGTGCGCCAGGAATTCCAGCAGCAGTGGCAGGTAGTCCGGCAGTTCGCGGGCATCAAGCTCGAAACCGGCCCGCCGGTAGGTCTCCACCAGGTCGACCATGGCCTGGCCACGGTCACGCGATTCGCCATGGATGTGTTCAAACAGCAACAGGCTCATCGAGCGGCCGCGGTCGAAGGTCGCCAGCCAGGCGGCCTGCGCGTCGAGCGGATCGCTGTCCAGCAGCTGCTGCACGAAACCGCGCAGCTGCTGGCGGCGGCCAGCCGACAACGTGGCCTGGTCACAGGCGGCCAGCAGTTCGTCGCCGTGCTGCCACAGTTCTTCGCGGGGATAATCCAGCAGCACCCCGACCAGCTTCAGGACGCTCATTCGACCACCTCCTTGCGGCGCCGGTGATTCGGCCCGTTGTTGACCACGAAGCTGGTGGTCTTGCGCTGGCCGAACAGGTCGGCCGGGCTGTCACCGTTGCAGCCGTTGCCGAAGGTGAAGCCGCAGCCGCCGCGCTCGCCGAAGGCATCGCTGGCGTACTCGCGATGGCCGGTGGGAATCACGAAACGGTCCTCGTAGTTGGCGATGGCCAGGTAGCGGTACATCTCCTCGACCTGGGCGATGCTCAGGCCGGCCTGGTCGAGTACCGCGGTGTCCTCCACGCCATCCACGTTCTTGGCCCGGCGCCAGGCGCGCATCGCCATCAGCCGTTCCAGCGCGCGCACCACCGGCGCTTCGTCGCCCGCGGTCAGCAGGTTGGCCAGGTAGCGCACCGGGATGCGCAGCGACGCCACGTCCGGCAGCTCGCCGCTCATGCCGATGCGGCCCCGCTCGGCGGCCGACTGGATCGGCGACAGCGGCGGCACGTACCAGACCATCGGCAGCGTGCGGTATTCCGGGTGCAGCGGCAGGGCCAGCTTCCAGTCGATGGCCAGCTTGTACACCGGCGACTGCCTGGCCGCTTCCAGCCAGCTGTCCGGGATGCCTTCCTTGCGCGCAGCAGCGATCACCGCCGGGTCTTCCGGGTCCAGGAAGATGTCCAGGTGTGCCTGGTACAGATCCTTCTCCGCGGCCACCGAAGCGGCCTCGGCAATCCGGTCGGCGTCGTACAGCATCACACCCAGGTAGCGGATGCGGCCCACGCAGGTTTCCGAACACACCGTGGGCTCGCCCATCTCGATGCGCGGGTAGCAGAAGATGCACTTCTCCGACTTGCCGCTCTTCCAGTTGTAGTAGATCTTCTTGTACGGGCAGGCCGACACGCACATGCGCCAGCCGCGGCACTTGTCCTGGTCGATCAGCACGATGCCGTCTTCCTCGCGCTTGTAGATCGCACCGGACGGGCACGCCGACACGCACGCCGGGTTCAGGCAGTGCTCGCACAGGCGCGGCAGGTACATCATGAAGGTCTTTTCGAAGGCCCCGTAGATCTCCTTCTGCACTTCATTGAAGTTGTAGTCGCGCGAGCGCTTGCTGAACTCCGAACCGAGGATCTCCTCCCAGTTCGGGCCCCACTCGATCTTCTGCATGCGCTCGCCGCTGATCAGCGAACGCGGCCGCGCGGTCGGCTGGTGCTGGCTGTCCTTAGCGGTGTGCAGGTTCTGGTAGTCGAAGTCGAACGGCTCGTAGTAGTCGTCGATCTGCGGCAGGTCCGGGTTGGCGAAGATCTTGGCCAGCATCCGCCAGCGGCCACCGGCGCGCGGCACCAGCTTGCCGGCGCGGGTACGCACCCAGCCGCCATTCCACTTGTCCTGGTTCTCCCACTCCTTGGGGTAGCCGATGCCTGGCTTGGTTTCCACGTTGTTGAACCAGGCGTACTCGACGCCCTCGCGCGAGGTCCAGACGTTCTTGCAGGTGATCGAGCAGGTATGGCAGCCGATGCACTTGTCCAGGTTCAGTACCATCGCGATCTGTGCACGGACCTTCATCACACCACCTCCTTGGCGGCGGCCGGAACGGCCTCGCCATCCAGCCAATCGATCTTGTCCATCTTGCGGACGATCACGAACTCATCGCGGTTGGTGCCGCAGGTGCCGTAGTAGTTGAAACCGTACGCCAGCTGCGCGTAGCCACCGATCATGTGGGTGGGCTTGAGCACGATGCGGGTGACCGAATTGTGGATGCCGCCACGGGTGCCGGTGATCTGCGAGCCCGGCACGTTGATGATGCGTTCCTGGGCGTGGTACATCATCGCCATGCCGGGCATCACCCGCTGGCTGACCACCGCTCTCGCGGCGATCGCACCGTTGACGTTGAACAGCTCGATCCAGTCGTTGTCGACGATGCCGGCACTGCGCGCGTCGTCCTCGCTCAGCCACACGATGGGGCCGCCACGCGACAGCGTCTGCATGATCAGGTTGTCGCTGTAGGTGCTGTGGATGCCCCACTTCTGGTGCGGGGTGATCCAGTTCAGCACGATCTCCTTGTTGCCGTTCGGGCGCTGGTTCAGCAGCGGCTCCACCGTGCGCGTGTTGACCGGCGGCCGGTAGCTCATGAAGGCCTCGCCGAAGTCGATCATCCACTCATGATCCTGGTAGAACTGCTGGCGCCCGGTCACGGTGCGCCACGGAATCAGCTCGTGCACGTTGGTGTAGCCCGCGTTGTAGCTGACGTTGTCGTCCTCCAGGCCCGACCAGATCGGCGAGGAGATGATCTTGCGCGGCTGCGCCTGGATGTCACGGAAGCGGATCGCCTCGTGTTCCTTGCCCACCGCCAGGTGGGTGTGCTCGCGGCCGGTGAACGTGCCCAGCGATTCCCAGGCCTTCACTGCCACGTGGCCGTTGGTCTCCGGGGCAAGGTGCAGGATCACTTCGGCCGCGTCGATGGCGGTCTCGATGGCCGGTCGTCCCTGGCTGACGCCCTCGGCGTGCACGGTATGGTTGAGCTTGCCGAGGAAATCGATCTCGTGCTTCGTATCCCAGTTCATGCCCTTGCCACCGTTGCCGAGCTTGTCCAGCAGCGGGCCCAGCGAGGTGAACTTGCGATACAGGTTGGGGTAATCGCGCTCGACCACCGTCATCGACGGCATGGTCTGGCCCGGGATGGCCTCGCACTCGCCCTTCTTCCAGTCGGCCACGCCGAACGGCATGCCCAGCTCATTGGGCGTGTCATGCAGGGTCGGCACCAGCACCAGGTCCTTTTCAACGCCCAGCACGCCCGGTGCCATGTCGCTGAGGGTGCGTGCCACGCCCTTGAAGATGTCCCAGTCGCTGCGCGATTCCCAGGCCGGGTCCACCGCCTTGGACAGCGGGTGGATGAAGGGATGCATGTCCGAGGTGTTGAGGTCGTCCTTCTCGTACCAGGTGGCCGTGGGCAGCACGATGTCCGAATACAGCGCGGTGGTGCACATGCGGAAATCGAGCGTGACCAGCAGGTCCAGCTTGCCCTCCGGAGCTTCGTCATGCCACTTCACTTCCTGCGGCTTGATCGCGCCCATCTCGCCCAGGTCCTTGCCCTGCAGGCCATGGCGCGTGCCGAGCAGGTGGCGCAGCATGTATTCATGGCCCTTGCCCGAGGAACCCAGCAGGTTCGAGCGCCAGATGAACATCATGCGCGGGTGGTTCTGCTGTGCATCCGGGTCGGCGAAGGCGAAGTCCAGCGAGCCGTCCTTGAACTTGCCCAGCGCGTAGTCGGCCGGGGCCACGCCGGCCGCTTCAGCCTCGCGCACCAGCTGCAGCGGATTGCGGTCCAGCTGCGGGGTACTGGGCAGCCAGCCCATGCGCACCGCACGCAGGTTCAGATCGGCCAGGCTGCCGCTGTACTTGCTGGCGTCGGCCAGCGGTGACAGCAGCTCGTCCACCTGCAGCTTCTCGTAGCGCCACTGCCCGGTGTTGAAGTAGAAGAACGAGGTGCCGTTCATGTGGCGCGGCGGGCGGCTCCAGTCCAGGCCGAAGGCCAGCGGCTGCCAGCCGGTCTGCGGGCGCAGCTTTTCCTGGCCCACGTAATGCGCCCAGCCGCCACCGGTCTGGCCCACGCAGCCACACATGATCAGCATGTTGATCAGGCCGCGGTAGTTCATGTCGTTGTGGAACCAGTGGTTCATGCCCGCGCCGACGATGATCATCGAGCGGCCGTGGGTCTTGTCGGCGGTGCGGGCGAACTCACGGGCGATCTCGATCACTTCAGCGCGCGACACGCCGGTGATGCGTTCCTGCCAGGCCGGGGTGCCCGGTACCATGTCGTCGAAGCTGGTGGCCACGTTGCCGCCGCCGAAGCCACGGTCCACGCCATACTGGGCCAGCAGCAGGTCGTAGACCGTGGCTACCAGGGTGTCGCCGCCGTCGGCCAGGGCCAGACGACGCACCGGGATGTTGCGGTCGAGCACGTCCTCGGCCGGGGCCGCGGTCCAGCCGTCGGTCTCGATGCCGCCGAAGTACGGGAAACTGACCGCTTCAATGCCCTCATGGCCGTCGGCCAGGCTCAGCCGCAGACGGGTATCGGCGCCGTTGCTCTCCTTTTCCTCGATGTTCCACTTGCCCTTCTCGCCCCAGCGGAAGCCGATGGAGCCGTTGGGCACCACGATCTGGCCGCTGCTCTCGTCGTAGGCCAGGGTCTTCCAGTCGGGGTTGTTGGCCTCGCCCAGCCCACCCAGTTCGCTGGCGCGCAGGAAGCGGCCCGGCACCAGGCGGCCATCGTCACGGCGCTCCAGGCGCACCAGCATCGGCATGTCCGAATACTGGCGGCAGTAGTCCTGGAAATACTGCGAAGGCGAATCGACATGGAACTCGCGCAGGATCACATGGCCGAAGGCAAAGGCCAGTGCCGCGTCGGTACCCTGCTTGGGGTGCAGCCAGTGGTCGGTCAGCTTGGCCAGCTCGGAATAGTCCGGGCAGATCGCCACCGTCTTGGTGCCGTTGTAGCGCGCCTCGGTGAAGAAGTGCGCATCGGGCGTGCGCGTCTGCGGCACGTTCGAGCCCCAGGCGATGATGTAGCGGCTGTTGTACCAGTCGGCCGATTCGGGCACGTCGGTCTGTTCGCCCCAGATCTGCGGCGAGGCCGGTGGCAGGTCGCAGTACCAGTCGTAGAAGGACAGGCAGGCGCCGCCCAGCAGCGACAGGTAACGCGCGCCCGCGGCATAGGACACCATCGACATCGCCGGGATCGGCGAGAAGCCGACCACGCGGTCCGGCCCGTACTGCTTCACCGTGTACAGGTTGGAGGCGGCGATGATCTCGTTGGCCTCTTCCCATTGCAGGCGCACGAAGCCGCCCATGCCACGGCGGGTCTTGTACGAGCGCGCTTTGTCCTTGTCCTCGACGATGCTGGCCCAGGCATCCACCGGCGCCATGTTCCTGCGGGCTTCACGCCACAGGCGCAGCAGGGTGCCGCGGATCAGCGGGTACTTCAGGCGGTTGGCGCTGTACAGGTACCAGGAATAGCTGGCGCCACGCGGGCAGCCACGCGGTTCATGGTTGGGCAGGTCCGGGCGCGTGCGCGGGTAGTCGGTCTGCTGGGTTTCCCAGGTGACCAGGCCGTTCTTGACGTAGATCTTCCAGCTGCACGAACCAGTGCAGTTCACCCCGTGGGTGGAGCGGACGATCTTGTCGTACTGCCAGCGCTGGCGGTAACTGTTTTCCCAGTCGCGCCCCTCGCTCTTGGCAAAACCATGGCCATCGGCAAAGGTCTGGGGTTCACGCTTGAAGAACTGCAAGCGATCAAGGAAATAACTCATCGTGGATCTCCCTTTGCGGACATCGGCATCGTGGCTGGGGTGTTCATTGGCTTCGGTGCACTGCTCGGGTTGTCAGCTGGGCTGCCCCTAGCAGGGGGTTTCAGCACCGCGCCGGTAGTACCACCACCAGGTCACGGCCAGGCAGGTGAAGTAGAAAGCGATGAATCCGTACAGCGCCATGTCGGGGCTGCCGGTCAAGGTGATGGACGAGCCGTAGCTCTTGGGGATGAAGAAGCCGCCGTAGGCACCGATCGCGCCGGAGAAACCGACCACGGCGGCCGATTCGATGCTGGCCTGGTGCCCGGCGGCGGCCTTGCCCTCGGCGCTGTCGTTGGCCGACCAGCGCTCATGCAGGGTGCGGAAGATCACCGGAATCATGCGGAAGGTGGTGCCGTTGCCGATGCCGCTGAGCACGAACAGCGCCATGAAGCTGAGCAGGAATCCGTAGAAGTTGCCGCCCTGGCCATGGCTGGGCAGGAAGTGCAGCACGCCGAACACCGCGGCGATCATCAGCGCGAACACCCAGAAGGTCAGGCGCGCGCCGCCCCAGCGGTCGGCCATGCTGCCGCCCACCGAGCGCATCAGCGCGCCCAGCAGGGGGCCGATGAAGGCGTAGGCCAGCGGGTTCACATCCGGGAACTGGCTCTTGACCAGCATCGGGAAGCCGGCCGAGAAGCCGATGTAGGAACCGAAGGTGCCGATGTACAGCCAGCACATCAGCCAGTTATGCTTGCGGCGGAAGATCACCGCCTGCTCGGCGAACGAAGAACGGGCGCTGGTCAGGTCATTCATGCCGAACCAGGCCGCCACCGCGCAGACCGCGATGGCCGGCACCCAGATGAAGCCGGCGTTCTGCAGGTACAGCGGTGCCCCGCCCTCCACCGCCGGCTGCGGCGCGCCACCCAGCGCACCAAACACGCCCGCGGTGATCACCAGCGGAATGACCGCCTGGGCGACCGACACGCCCACATTGCCCAGGCCCGCGTTCAGGCCCAGCGCCAGGCCCTGCTTCTGCTTGGGGTAGAAGAAGGAAATGTTGGACATCGACGAAGAGAAATTCGCCCCGCCGAAGCCACACAGGATCGCGATCACCACGAACACCCAGTACGGGGTGGCCGGGTTCTGCACGGCGAAGCCCAACCAGATTGTCGGTGCCAGCAGCGAGGCGGTGGACAGCGCCGTCCAGCGGCGGCCACCGAAGATCGGGATGACGAAGGAATAGAAGATGCGCAGCGTGGCGCCGGACAGGCTGGGCAGGGCCACCAGCCAGAACAGCTGGTCGGTGCTGAAGCTGAAGCCGATCTTCGGCAGGCTGATGGTCACTGCCGAGAACAGCACCCAGACCGCGAAGGCCAGCAGCAGCGACGGTATGGAGATGACCAGGTTGCGGGTGGCGACCCGTTTGCCGGTGCGCTCCCAGTAGCCAGCGTCTTCCGGCGCCCAGTCGCTGATGACGCGGCCGGGACTGGCAGTGCTTCGGACAACAGGATCGCTACCGACGGTCATACATGGCTCCAGGGCTGTGGAATGACGTGGGTACTGCTTTCAAGTTGTAACCCGTCGTCATGGGCCTCATTAGGCCCGCACTGCGCGATGACGGGGTTGATCTGGATCAATCAGGGGCGGGTTTCCACCCTGCCCCTGACAAATGTCAAATCGGTGACTCGGTACTGCCGCGGCGGCTCACGCCGCGCTGGCGCACGCTGTCACGCACGTCCACATCGAACTGCAGCTGCAGCGTGGTGCCGTCATCCAGGTACAGCGCAAAGCCGAGCCCATCACGGCACGGCAGGCGCCCGGCCAAGCCGTCCACCGCCGCACGCGGCAGCACCAGCCGGCAGTAGGTGCCACCATCGAGCAGCACCGCCTGGTCGCCGCCGTGCAGCGACACCGCCGTGCCCCAGCCGCCGTTGCCGCCGAACCGGGTCAGGTTCTCGACCGATTCACCGGCCAGCAGCTGCGCCAGTTCAGCCTCATCCAGGCGCAGACGCATCGCTTGTTCCTGCAGCTGCACCTTCATGAGGCGACATCCTCCCACTGGGCGGGGGTATTGCAGTTGACCAGGGCGCTTTCGTCGGCGGGGGACAGGCGCACCGCGTGTGCGCCCAGACGGTGTTGCAGGGCCTGCAGCGAACGCGGGCCAAGGGGATCGTGGATCATGCTTTCAAGGACTGTACGGCTTTCATTGTCCACATAAAACAGCATCGGAAGCGGATGACCGTCATAGATCGTGCAGCGGCCAGACTGCGCATCACGCAATTGCTGAAGCAGTCGGGGGGTTAGCCGGGGCGTATCCACCGGCACCACCCAGGCCGGGCCATCGGGCATCTGCAGGGCCACGCTGTACAGGCCGCCCAGCGGGCCGCAGCGCGCCACCCGGTCGGGAATGCCATCAAAGGCCGGGTAGCGACCGCTCACCCAGACCCGCTCCGCACCTGCCAGCATCAGCAGGCCGCGCATGTGTTCCAGCAGGATCCGCCCCTGCCAGGGCAGCATCGCCTTGTCGCGGCCCATGCGGCTGGACAGCCCGCCCGCCAGCACGATGCCGGCCATCGGCGCGCTCATGGCAGCGCCACGCCCTCATCCACGCATGGCGTGGATCTACTGGGCCCCACCGTCAGTAGACCCCCGCCATGCGTGGCTGCCAGTGGAGTGGATTCATTCATGGGCATGGTCATGCACCGGCGCGTCGTCGGCATGGCAGAGGCTGCAGCCTTCGGTCCATTCGCTGTCGCCGTCCTGGTAATGCTCCTGCTTCCAGATCGGGCACTGGTGCTTGACCGCTTCGATCAGCTGCCGGCAGGCACGGAAGGCTTCATCGCGGTGCGGGCTGCCTGCGGCCACGACCACCGCCACCTCGCCCACCGCCAGGCGGCCCTTGGCGTGGGCCACATACAGCTTCAGCTTCGGCCCGTAGGCGGCCTGCACCTCGGCGGCCAGCCGCTGCACCTCGTTCAGCACCAGCGGCTCGAACAGGTCATAGCTGATGCCCAGCACCGGGCGACCCTGGTTGAGGTCACGCACCTTGCCGATGAATACGTCGATACCCCCGAAGCCGGGGTCGGACACCGCGGCGATGCCCTCGGACGGGTCGATCGCCGCCTGTGCGCGGTCCACCACCTTCGCGATCGTGGGATGGCTCATCTCAACCCCCACTGACCGGCGGCAGGATCGCCACCCGGCCATCGGCCGGCAGCGCATCGTGGTCGCGCAGCACCTGTTGCTGGTCGGCGAACGCCGAGTAGTCCAGCAGGCCGGCACGGAAGCCCGGCCAGCGCACCGGCAGCAGCTCGCGCAGCGCCTGGCGCAGGTCGGCAATCGTGGCCCCGGCGACGTCCACCGTGATCTCGCGGCTCGCATCCAGGTCGGAAAACGCACCAAACAACTGCAGGTTCACCTGTTTCATCATGATTCCTCGCTTACCAGCTGCACCGGCTCGTGGTGACCCCAGCCCTGCACCCGCACATACGTACCGGCTGCGGCCAGGTTGCCCTCGGCCTCCAGCACCACCCAGGCGTTGGCCCGCAGCATGGACATCAAACGGAACGACTCCTGGCCGGACAGCACGCGCGCGCTCAGGCGTCCCTGCGCGTCCACTTCCACCCGCGCACGGGCGTGGAAGCGCAGGCCCTCGGGCTTGCGCACGTCGGCCTGCAACGGCAGCTGCAGCGGCGTTTCCGCGGCCAGCCCCAGCAGCCGCCGCAGCACCGGTTCAACGAAGAAGCGCTGGCCCACCGCCGCCGACACCGGGTTGCCCGGCAGGCCGAAATACAGCGCGCCGCCGGGCAGTACCGCAAACAGCAGTGGCTTGCCCGGGCGGATCGCCACCTTGTGGAAGATGATGCGGGCGCCGCGGTCACGCAGCGCGTCGGGCACGAAATCGTAGCGCCCGGCCGACACCGCACCGGTGCTGATCAGCAGCTGCGCACCGGCGTCCAGCGCCTGGTCCAGCACGGCATTGAAGGCGGCCACGTCGTCGCCGACCGTGCCCTGCCAGACCACCTCGGCGCCGGCCGCCTGCAGGCGCCCCACCAGGTAGGGGCGGTTGCTGTCACGGATCTGGCCCGATTCCAGTGCCTGCGCCTCGTCGGTCACCAGTTCCTTGCCGGTGGCGATCACCGCCGCCTTCGGGCGCGCGGCCACGGCCACCTCGCCTACACCGATGGCGTGCAGCAGGGTGCGGGCGTTGATATCCAGCACGTCGCCGGCACGCAGCACGCACTCACCTTCGTTTACATCCTGGCCGCGCAGGCGCACGTGCTGGCCCGGCTTGACCTCGGCGCGCAGGGCGATGCGGGTCGGGCGGCCTTCATGACTCTGCAGGATCTCCACCTGCTCCACCGGCACCACTGTATCCAGGCCGGCCGGCATGCGTGCGCCGGTCATGATTTCCCAGGCGCCCTCGCCTGCTTCGGCACCGGCATCGCCGGCCGCCTGCCAGCCCTGCACGGCAAATTCGCTGCCGGCGTCGAAAGTGTTGCCCTCGGCACGCAGCGCAAAACCATCCATGGCCGAGTTGTCGAACGGCGGCAGCGACTGTGCGCTGATGATATTGCTGGCCAGGGTGCGCCCGCCCGCATCGTGCAGGCGCAGGCGCTCGGCCGGCAACGGCGACGCCGCGTCCAGCAGGTGCTGCAATGCTTCGCTGTACGGGATCATGCCGCGCTCCCGTGGCCGCCGCCGTCCACCATCGCCAGCGCGTGGCCAAGGACCGGCGCCAGGATGTCCAGGCACTGCGCGGCCGCACGCGGGCTGCCTGGCAGGGCAAACACCAGCATGCCGCCCAGCTGCACCACTTCGGCCCGGCTCAGCCAGGCCATCGGCGTGTGCTGTGCACTCAGCGCGCGCACCATCTGCGCCAGCCCATGCACCGGGCGCGCATCCAGCGACTGCAGCGCCTCCGGGGTCAGGTCACGCGGCCCCAGGCCGGTCCCGCCGGTGCACATGCACAGGCGCACGCCACTCTCGGCCAGCGCGCGCAGACGGCCGGCCAGCGGTTCGATGCCATCGGCCAGCACCTCGGCCGCCACCACCTCACCGCCCAGCGCCTGCAGGCCGGACACCAGCTTCGGGCCGGATGCATCGGCATAGGTGCCATCGCTGGCGCGGTCACTCAGGGTAATCACCGCGCAACGGGCGCCTTCCAGGCCCCTGGGTGCACGCGGCTTGAAACGCGCCTGCTCGGCCTCGTCCATGCCATCGGGGTGCAGCCACACGCCGCGCTTTCCGCCTTCCTTGAACAGCAGGCGGATGCCTTCGATGCGCAGCGCCGGCTCCACCGGCTTGCTCAGGTCGTACAGGGTCAGCAGGGCCGCATTGACACCGGCCAGCGCCTCCATCTCCACGCCGGTGCGTGCCTCGCTGGCGCACTCGCACCAGACCCGGATCGACTGCCGTTCCGGCACCGGTGCGCAGAACACCTGCACCAGTTCCAGCGACAGCGGGTGGCACAGCGGCATCAGCATCGACGCCATCTTCGCCCCCTGCAGGCCGGCAATCTCGGCCATCACCAGCGCATCGCCCTTGGGCAGGCGGCGCTCGACGATCAGCGGGTAGGCCACCGGCCCCGCATGCAGTTCGCCCACTGCCACCGCGCGGCGGCGGGTGATGCGCTTGTCGCGGACATCGGCCATGTGGAAGGCCGCGTTCAATTCCCCAGTCATGGTCGTGCTCATCCTCCAATCGAGGCCAGGTGCGGGGTCAGCCCGGTCTGGCCCTGGTGCAATCCGTGCCCGGCCGCTTTCAGGCCGAGCTGGGTGGTGATGCGTGCCAGCAGCGCGTCATGGTCATCGTCGCTCTGCAGCAACGGCCGCAGCGGCACGCCGAAATCGCCGAACAGGCACAGCCGCAGGTCGCCCTTGGCGGTCACCCGCAGGCGGTTGCAGCCCTTGCAGAAATCGCGCGAATACGGCGCGATGATGCCCACGGTGCCGCGGTGCTGCGGGTGGCCGAACTCGCGCGCCGGGCCGGCATCGGCCGCCCGCGGGCGCTCCTGCCAGCCAGCGGCCAGCAGCTGTTCGATCACCACATCGGCGCGCAGGTGGTGGCGCTGGAAATAGGCTTCGTTGTCGCCGGTGCGCATCAGTTCGATGAAGCGCACGCTGAAAGGCCGGTCGCGCAGGTAGTCCATCCACTGCGGCAGTTCATCGTCATTGAGCCCGCGCAGCAGCACTGCGTTGAGCTTGATCGACGGCAAGCCCAGCGCCTGTGCCAGGGCCAGGCCCTGTTCGATCTCGGGCAGGCGGTCGTGCCCGGTGATGGTGTGGAAGCGCTCGCGCTGCAGGCTGTCCATGCTCACGTTCAGCGCGGTCAGGCCAGCGCGGTGCCAGCCGGGCAGGCGCCGCGGCAGCAGGGTGCCGTTGGTGGTGATGGCCACTTTGCGGATGCCTGGCACCGCAGCCACGGTGCCGATGATCTGTTCCAGGTCCTTGCGCAGGCTCGGCTCGCCGCCGGTCAGGCGGATCTTGCTCATGCCCAGCGCCGCAAACGCGCGCACGAGGCGCGCAATCTCGTCCACCTGCAGGAAGCGCGGCCGGCCCTCACCCTGGTAGCCATCGGGCAGGCAATAACTGCAACGGAAGTTGCACGCTTCGGTCAGCGACAGGCGCAGGTACGGAAAGCTGCGTCCGAATCCGTCGGTGAGTTGGCTCATGGCTGGTCCACCTTGTTGCTCCACCGTCTTGCCCGTGCCCGGAATGGCCCGGATTTCCTCGCCTGCCGGAACAGTTGCCAGATTACGCGGCCGCTCTTGCCTTGGGCATGACTTAAATCAATTGCCGCCGGCCCGGCAGCGCACGCGTTGTGGCAGCATGCGGCTTTCCGTGCAGCGGATGTGTGACAACCCTCATGATGATGAACGATTTCCAGCAGCTTCTGCACGCCGCAGGCGAACAGGCTGAGCCGCAGCGCCTGCTGTTCGTGTTCGTGCGTGCCGACCTGCCCGAGGCGCCCACCACCGACCAGCGCGAGCGGCATGACCGTCGCGAAGGCGGCACCCTGTCACCGGTACTGTGCGTGGACAAGCTGCCCGCGGAGATACCCAGCTTCCAGGCCCTGGCCACCGAATCGACCCGCACCGGCATCGACTGGGACCTGGTGTTCGTGGCTGCGATGGATGGCCGTGCCGGGTTTGCACCCAACAGCGATGAAGCCGCCCGTCCGCTGCAGTTGATGGTCAATGCCATCCATGACGGCCAGATCGGCCGCTTCGCCGCCTTCGACCGCAGCGGCGAACCCATTCAGTTCTATTGAGCCACCAGCTGCAGGGTCAGGAAGAAGATCACCAGTACGGTGTTCAGCCCCCAGGCCACGGTCAGCCCGCGTGCGGCCACGCCCAGGTTGGGGGTGCGTGCGCTTGGTGCAGCCCGCCACACCGCCGGGATGATCCAGCCGGTGTAGAGCAGCAGCACCGCAAACACCGCCAGCAGCAGCGTGGTGCGCTGGTTGGCCAGGGCCCAGAGGGCAACGGCCCACAGGATGTTGCTGGGAATCACCCCCTGCAGCCAGAACACGCTCCACAGGCGCGAGTGGCCCTGGGTTTCCGGCGTGGGGTGGAAGGACGCGCTTGCAGTCATAAGTCTCCCTTCGGTCCAGGAAGCATGCCCGGCCAGCCTGCGCCCGGCCGTCCATAACGTCAACCGCCCAGGCAGGCCTGCTCTGGTAGCGCTTGACCTCGGTCGACCAGACCCATCCGCCCGCGCCCACCCTCCGGTAGAGTCACCCTTACCCAGGGCCACGCCCACCACCAGCCCCCCCACCATGCCCAGCACCCGCAACGGATTGCCTGCTACCCGCCTCTACCCCTTCCTCGTCGGCAAGCTGGGGCGAATGATGATTCCGGTCCTGCTGGGCGTGGTCTGCGGGTGCACCCCACAGGCGACGACACCGCCACCGGCCGCCGCCAGCGAAGACCCGCTGGCCATCGAAGACAGGCCACCGAATGCCGAGGGCCAACCCATGCTGGATGATATTGCCCGAGTGGCCCGCGACGCCGACCGCATCGTGGTCGTTGAGCATTCCTATCGATACGACACCAACGAAGGCATCAACAGCGGCACGCCGCCACCGGAGCGCAGGTACCGCGAAGTGGTACTGGCCGGCAATGACAAACAGCCGTTCCTGGCCACGCTGGAGGGCATCGATCCCTATGTCAGCCAGTGGGTCGCCGCCTGCATCTTCGAGCCCCATCACCGCTTCGAGTTCTACAAAGGGAACACGCGCACCCACACGCTGGAGGTCTGCTTCCAGTGCAACCAGCTGGAATGGGACGGCGCGAAGAATCCCGTGCCACAGGCGTTCTATGCGGGCCTGGCGCCCTTCATCGAAAGCCTCGGCATGCAGCCGGAACGCGATTGGCAGGCCCTCGCCCGGTAGAGTCGAGCTTGCTCGACTGCGGAAAAACAGTCGAGCAAGCTCGACTCTACGGCCACATCCGACCTAGACCTGTCATCGCGCAAGGCTAGGATGGGCCATGAACATCCGCCTTTTCTGCGGCTCGATCGCCGCCCTCTCCCTGATGGCGTGCAGCACGCCGTCGCCCCGCCAGGCCGCTGCAACGCCCCCAGCCGCGATCCAGCCCGCACCGCGCCTGCTGCTGGTCTCCATCGACGGCCTGCGCGCCGATGCGCTTGATCGCGGTCTCACCCCCAACATCCAGCGGATGATCGACGGTGGCGTGCGCGCGCGCTGGATGACGCCGTCCTACCCGTCGCTGACCTTCCCCAACCATTACACCCTGGTCACCGGCCTGCGTCCCGGCCACCACGGCATCATCCACAACAGCATGCAGGACCCGCAGCTGGGTGGGTTCGAGATCAGCAACCCGGCCGCCGTCACCGACGCGCGCTGGTGGGGCGGCGAACCGATCTGGGTCAGCGCCGAGAAGGCCGGGGTGCGCACGGCCACCTGGTCGTGGCCCGGCAGCGAGGCCGCCATCCAGGGCGTGCGGCCCAGCCAGTGGCAGGTCTACGACCGCAACATCGCTCTGGAAGACCGCGTGCAGACCGTGCTGGGCTGGCTGTCGCAGACCGGCCCGCAGGCGCCGCGCCTGGCCACGCTGTACATGGAAAACGTCGACAAGGCCGGCCACACCTACGGGCCGGACTCAGCCGAGTACCGCCAGGCGATCCAGCGCGCCGATGCCATCGTCGGCCAGGTGCTGGACGGCCTGGGCGCGCGGGGCCTGGCCAGCGATACCAACATCGTGCTGGTGTCCGACCACGGCATGGCCGAGCTGCCGGAAGGCCACGTGCTCGATACCGAACGCATGGTCGACCCGGCCGTTGCCGTGGCCACCAGCGTGGGCCAGCCGGTCGGCTTCCAGGCCAGGCCCGGTCGCGAGCGCGAGGCCGAGCAGGCCCTGATCGGCCGGCACGACCATTACCAGTGCTGGAAGCGCGCCGACCTGCCGCCGCGCTGGCAGTATGGCCAGCACCCGCGCACGCCGCCGATCATCTGCGAAATGGACGAAGGCTGGGATGCACTGACGCCCGACATGCTCGCCCGCCACGCCCATGCCTACCGCGGCGCCCACGGCTACGACAACACCCAGCCGTCGATGCGCGCGGTGTTCGTGGCCACCGGCCCTTCCTTCCAGGCGGGCAGGACCGTTGAGGGCTTCGACAACGTGGATGTCTACCCGCTGCTGGCCCGCTTGCTGAACGTACCGGCGGCCGCCAACGACGGCAACCCGGACACGTTTGACGCGGTGCTGCGCTGATGCATCGAGGCCCCGGCACGTACCGGGGCCACACGCCCGATGTGCTCTGCGATACTCGTCGGCACGCCACTCGCAAGGACGCTGGGGATGCCGACACCGGAACACACCCGCCTGCTGACTGCGGCGGCAAGATCCACATTGCGCCCGTTGAGCTGCGTGCAGAAGGGTCGCTCACGCACCTGGCTTGACGACCACGGCTGGTGGGTCGGGGTGATCGAGTTCCAGCCCTCGGGATGGAGCAGGGGCAGCTATCTCAATGTCGGCGCGTGCTGGCTCTGGGAAGAGAAGGATTTCCTGTCCTTCGATGCGGGCCACCGCGTCGCCCCGTTCCAGCCCTTCACCGATACCGCTGAATTTACCGTGGCCGCACAGGCACTGGCCGAGCAGGCGGCCGCCGAGGTGCTGGCCCTGCGTGACCGCTTCCCCACCCCGGGACAGGTAGGTGCGTTGATGAGCCGTCACCCCAAACCGGGCATCCGGGAGCACATGCATGCCGGGATAGCCGCCGGGCTGGCGGGCGCGTACGGCGAGGCTCGCCGGCACTTGGCCCTGGTCGCTGAGGAAAGCCACACAGCGCCATGGGTCGATGTGCTGAAGCGAAACTGTGCCGAGCTCACGTCACGGCTGCAACCCGGCGGCGGCTTCGAGGCAGAGATCGCCGCCATCGTGACGCGCACCCGCCGCGCGGTCGGTCTGCCGGAGTGGCGGTCGTCACCCCTCATTCCTCCCGGTTGATCACACCGGATCGCCCCTTCGTCGCACACAGGTGTTCCCGGGGCCGGAACCGGGCTACGGTGCGGATTGACCCGCACAGGACTGCACCGACCCATGCACCGCTGGCTTCTGCTCGCTATCGCCACCCTGCCCTTCACCGCTGGCGCCATCGTCATCCGCAGCGATGTGGATGACAGCGCCTACCGCGTTGCGGCCTCCGCCTTCCCGGCCCTGGCCGACATGCCCGGCGAAGGCCACGGCGTGCTCATCGCGCCGCGCTGGGTGGTGACCGCCGCACACGCCGCGCCGATGGAGGGCATGGATGCCGAGGTGCAGATCAACGGCCAGGCCTACCGCGTCGAACGCGTGGTCGTGCATCCGGGCTACCGGCGCATGCCCGATGCATTGGGCCAGGCGGCTCTGGCCTCCGGCAACCCGGGCCCGATCCACGCCTTCCTCGCCGCCTCCGATGACATTGCGTTGATCCAGTTGGCCACGCCGGTCAGCGACGTTGCGCCGTTTCGCCTTTACCGAGGGCAGGACGAAGCCGGCAGGATCGCCACCCTGGTCGGCAAGGGCGCGACCGGTACCGGTCTGACCGGGCTGGTGCCACGTGCGCCTCACCGGGGCGATCTGCGCCGCGCGGAGAACGCGGTGACCGGCGGCAACGACCGCTATCTCTGGTATCGCTTCGATGGCCCGGGCACCGGTCTGCCGCTGGAAGGCGTGATCGGCAACGGCGACAGCGGCGGCCCGTTGCTGCTCCAGGATCAGACAGGCTGGCACGTCATCGGCTTGGCGTCGTGGATCACCGCCGTGCCGGAACACGCGCTGGACGCAGGGTTCTACGGCCAGGTGGTCCACAACGTACGCATCTCGCGCTATGCGGAGTGGATCGTCAGCACAATTCGCGCCGCGCCGTGATGCCCGACCGACTTGCGTTGCGTGCGACATGTGTCGCAGACTTGCGACATCGATCAAACGCCAGGCCAGATGATGTCCTCCGCACCCACCCCCTCCAATGCCGAACTGGAACTGTTGAAGTGCCTCTGGCGCGACGGCGCCTGCAGCGCACGTGAACTGCACAACGCCGCTGTCGCCACGCTGGACTGGTCGTACTCCTCTACCCGCAAGACGCTGGAGCGCATGGTCGACAAGGGCCTGGTGAAGGAAGGCAGCCAGCACGGACTCAACGTGTACAGCGCCAGGGTCGGCAAAGTGGCCACCCTGGCAGCACTCAGCACGGATTTCGCGCGCCGCGTGCTGGAAATCGATGGGCCGCTGCCCAGCCAGGCCTTCGCTGACAGCCGGCTGCTCAGCAGCCAGGAGATCGAGCAGTTGCAGGCCCTGCTGCGTGCACATGACGAGGGCCAGCCATGAGCCTGCCGGCAGCCGCCACCTGGGGGGCCGCGCTTGCAACCAGCCTGCTCGGCGCTGGCCTGGCCTGGTACGCAGCACAGGCACTGCAGCGCAGGCTGCGGCTCTCCCACGCGTCGTCGCATTACTGGCTGGGTGCGTGGCTGTGTGCAGTGCTGCCGCCCGTGCTGGCATTGCTGTTGCCGCTTCAGCACGCACCATTGCCGCAGCTGACCGGCGCATTGCCGGTCGCACTGCACGCGCTGCCGGACCGCGTGCTGCCCGCAGCCGAGCCCGCGTCTGCGCTCGGCATGTCACTGGCGGCAGGCCTGCCGGCCCTGCTATGGGCGGTGTATGGCGGCGGCGTGCTGCTTTGGCTGGCACGTTGGGCGCTGGCCACGCGCCGGCTGCAGGCGGTGCTGCGCAGCAGTCACCCCGTGCAGACGTCGCAATTGCCGGGCCCAGAATCACGGCAGGCGGTACGGCAGCTGCAGGCCACAGGCATCGCTGTCCGCTGCACGGAAGGCGGCGGCACGCCGTTCGCCGTCGGCTGGCCCCATGCACGCATCCTCCTGCCTGCAGCCAGCCTCACCCTGCCGGATCGCGCACTGCGCCTGGTCATCGGCCACGAGGCCGCGCACCTGCACCGCCGTGATCCACTGCGCGCCGGCATCATGCGTCTGGTAGCCGCGCTGTATTGGTTCAATCCCTTCGTGCAACGCATTGCCGCGCGCGTACAGCTCGCAGCCGAACTGCAGTGCGATGCCCGTGCGCTGGCCGAAGCGCCCGCCGCTGGCGATGGCCGCCTGCTGGCGCAGGCCTACGTGGAAACGCTGCGCCATGCCACTGCACTGCGGCCTGCCAGCGCACTGTCACACCGCGATCCCGGCGGCCACCAGCTGCGCCTGCGGCACATGCTGCAGGGCGATGCAGGCCGCCATCCCGGCAAGGCCATCACGCTGCTGCTGGCCGCGTCCGGTGTGACCGCCACCCTTTGCCTGGCTGCCGTGCAGGCGGCGGCCACCGCTGTCCCGCCATCGCTGGCCGTACCGCTGCAGGCCGCATCGGTCACGCTGCTGGAAGCCACTGTGCCGCTGGCCCCCGCTTTTGCCGCGCCTGTTGCCCAAGCGCGGGTCACCAGCGTGTTCGGCCATGCGTCGGACTTCCGCCAACGCGCCCACCGTGGCGTGGACTTTGCAGCGCGACGTGGCACACCCGTGCAGGCGCCGGCCGATGGCACGATCATCGCCGCCACTCGCACTTACCCTGATGGCCCCAACTACGGCACCGTGGTGGTCATCGACCACGGAGGTGGCTGGCAGACGTTGCTTGCCCACCTGCAGGACTACGAGGTGGTTGTCGGTCAACGCGTGCGCAAGGGCGAGGTCATCGCCCGCACCGGCAACACTGGCCGCACCACCGGCCCCCATCTGCACATGGAACTGCTGCGCAGCGGCACGCGCGTCGATCCGCAGGCCTGGCTGCAGTAACCCGCTGACGCGCCCGCCGCGCGTTGCCACCCGAAGCGAAGTGACTCGATGCCCGGCCGCGGGAGGCTCCGCTGCTGCCCGCCGCTTCGCCATCAGAAAGGAATCCAACGAGAATGCAAGGCTCTTCCACGCAGCGACCGCCACGCCGCCTGCAAGCCAGCACCCGCCTGGCCATCGGCTGCCTGCTCTGGCCCGCCGCCACCGCTGCTGCGCAGATCGCACCATCGGCGCCGGCCACCACCGAACTGGAGGCCGTGCAGGTGCAGACGCAGCGCTATGACGCGCGGCGTGATGATTTGGCCAGCCGCATCGTCGTCGATCACGAAACCCTGAGGCGCCACGGTGATACCGATCTGCTGGAGGCGCTCAAGCGCCTGCCCGGCCTGAGCGTCTCCAGCGGCGCACCGGGACGCCCGGGCGCGGTATCGCTGCGCGGGCTGGGCAGCGGCTACACCCAGATACTGCTGGATGGGCAGCGCGCCCCCGCCGGGTTCAGCCTCGATTCGCTGGCCACCGATCAGATCGAACGCATCGAGATCCTGCGTGCGCCCACCGTCGATCACGGAACAGGCGCCATCGCCGGCACCCTCAACATCGTCACCCGCGCCACCGCACCCAAGGACAGCCAACGCCTGACCCTGTCCTGGGCCGGGAGCCAGTCACGCAGCACGCCCACGGCCAGCTGGCGGCAGACGCACCAAGGCGCGCGGGTCGACCATGCACTTACGGCAACCGCCACCGGACGCGCGTTCTTGGTGGAAGAGCACGGCAGCGAACAGGCCTGGGATGCCGATGGGCAGCCACTGCTGCTGCGGAACAGCCAGCTGCGCGCCACCGGTCGCCGCGACAACGTTTCGCTGTCACCCTCGATGACCCTCAATGCCACGGCGGACGATACGGTTTCGCTGCAGGCACTGCTGGATGCGTCCGACTTCCGTCGCGACATGGTGATCGACTGGGACACCCAGCGTGGACCCGCCCTGCGCACGCCGCACTACCGCCAGCGCACGCGCCTGCGCCTGGACCAAGGGCAGGCCAGCGCGGAATGGACCCGCCAGCTGCAGCGCGGCGGCACCCTCACGGTGCGCGGCGCCGTGGACGGCAACCGCGAAAACTATCGCTTCCGCGAGCAGGGCCAGGCACAGGATGGGCAGGACAACCTGATCGATCACACCGATGCGCGACTGCATGTCCTGGGCAGCAGCAGCCGCGCGCAATGGACCCTGCCTGCGCGCGGCCGCCATACCCTGCAGGTCGGCGCCGAAGGCAGCCTGGACGACCGTCGCGAATCGCGCCTGCAGCAGCTGCAGGGCTTCGATGGCGCAGCCGGTTCAACGAGCGATCTCTCCTTCAATGCACGCCTGCAGCGTGTTGCGGTATACGCGCAGGATGAGTTCGCCCTGGGCGAGCACAGCGCCTTCTACCTCGGCGGCCGCTGGGAGCGGCTGCAGACCACCAGCGAAGGGCGTGACTTTGCCCCCGTGCGCAATCGCGCCAGCGTGTTCACCCCGGTGCTGCAGGGGCTGTGGAAGCGGGCCAAGGGCAAGGACCAGCTGCGCGTCTCCCTCAGCCGCACCTTCCGCGCGCCGGAGCTGCGTCTGCTGGTGCCACGGCCCTACACCTCCACCAACAACCGCGCACTGAACCCGGACGAGATCGGCAACCCGGCACTGCGCCCGGAACTGGCCTGGGGCCTGGACACTGCCTGGGAGCTGCACGGCCGCGAAGGCACACAAGGCAGCATCGGCGGCTACCTGCGCCGCATCGATTCACCCATCCGCACCGTAACCCTGCTGCGTGATGGGCGCTGGGTCGCCACCCCGGTCAACGGCAGCCGCGCCATTGCCTGGGGTATCGAACTCGACGGACAGATGCCATTGGCCCGCGTGCTGCCCGATGCACCTGAAATCGAACTGCGCGGCAACGCCACCTGGAACCAGTCACGGGTGCGCGGTGTCCCCGGGCCCGACAACCGCATCCAGGACCAGGTGCCGTTCACTGCCAGCGCGGCCATGGACTACCGGATCACCCCGCGCTGGAGCAGCGGTCTGGCATTTACGTACCGCAGCGGCGGGCGCATCCGCTACAGTCTGGGCGAAATCGACATCGCCGCTTACCGGCGAGAGCTTGAGGCGTGGGTGCAGTACAGCACCCACGGGCGTGGCAAGCTACGGCTGACCGGCAGCACCCTGCTCGGCCGGGACAGCGAGAGCGGCCAATGGCGCTTCGGCGATGGCGGCACCCAGGTGGTTCGCAGCGCGCGGCAGTCGGTCCCCAGCGTACGGCTGCAGTGGGAGCTGCCGCTGTAACGCGGGCCGCTGTGCTGACGGGTAACGCGCTGTCGCGAATGCCTTGGCGATGCGGTGGAGGGACACTGCGAAACACCGATGCGTGTCGCAATTTGCACGCATAGTGGGTGACCTGCGGCGGCATGCGTTCGAGCGGCGCAGCAGCAATGCAAGAATTGCGAAAGCGACGCGATCTGCAGGCAGTCGGCTGCCCCTCGCTCTTCTGTAGAGCCGAGCCATGCTCGGCTGCCTTTCGCGAAGAACAGTCAAGCAGCTTGGACACCGGCGGACGTTCCGGGCACACTTGCCCACGACACCCCCGCACACGATCGATCTCATGGACGGACGCGGCCCCGTCGGACAGAAGCCAACGAATCTACAGCCACCCCGGGCGCTCGGCAGGATTGGCAACGCGGTGGCATTGATCGTCGCTGGCTGCGCCGCACTGATGGGCTTGTGCATGGTCGCCATCGCGGTCTTCGGGCAGATGGGCCTGGGCCGAACCGGCGCGGGCGTCACGGGTGCTGGCTTCCTTCTGCTTTCAGCGCCCCTGATCGCGCTGCCGTTCTCACGGTCGCTGGCAAAGAGGCTGCTCCTGCTTGTGCTGGCCGCGCTGGCCGCGTTTGCCGGCTGGCTTTGCTTCTGGCCGCAGGCAGGGGCAACGCCCTCGCCCGCAGCACAGGCGGCAGTCATTGCTTTCGCAGCGCTGTTGGCCTTCCGTGTGTATCTGGCCCGGCGCAGACGGGCCGTCGACACCCACGCGGGGTGAGTGTTGCCAGGCTGCTGCCTGAGCTGTTCGACATGCCGCCTGCGGTGAACCGACCGCAGCGCGCGTTCACCCGCATGCTAGATTGGCGCCGGTGCCACGAGGCACGAGAGGATCGGATGCCATGGATGACCGCACTACCCGCCCGCTGATGCGCGCGCGCTTCGCCGTCGGACGCTTCGCCCTGCTTCTCTGTGCAGGCGTGCTGGCCGCCGGCCATGCCGGTGCGCAGGCAACCGCGCATGCAGAGGACGTCAAAGCCATCGAGCAGGTGCTGGAGACCTTCCGCACCGCGCTGGTCAACAAGGACAAGCCCACCTACATGAGCCTGTTCTTCTCGGACAAGCCCGAGGACATCGGCTGGCAGTTCGTTTCCGAGGACGTGCGCCTGCAGGACATCCGCAGGACCAAGCCCGACGCGATCAAGGCGCGGCAGATTCCCTCGAACAATTTCATCTCGCTCATCGACAACGCGGTGGCCTCGTCCACGCCGAAGGAAGAGGTCTTCTCCAACCCGAAGATCGAAACCGATGGCGACGCCGCCTCTCTGACCTTCGACTACACGTTCCTGTCCGATGGCGTGAAGCAGAACTGGGGCAAGGAGATGTGGCAGCTGATCCGCACCGAACAGGGCTGGAAGATCTTCTCGGTGATCTATTCGGTGCGTGACGAGCGCAGCCCGGCCACCGAGTGATCTGTAGATACCGTGTCGTCCTTGCCTAGGCAAGGACGACTTCAGGCTCAAACGGTCGGCCGCTCTTCAGTACTCCCCAGACCAGGTGTATGAGCTTGCGCATCAGCGCACACATGATGACCTTGAATGGCTTTCCTTTCTCGCTGAGACGTTCTGCAAAGGCCTTCAGAGTCGGGTTGTAGG